>NZ_JAUTAH010000001.1:2654816-2986043 GCF_030818545.1 Brevundimonas sp. SORGH_AS_0993 | reverse complement strand
ACGATACGTCGAAGAAATCTCGAAGACTCGGAGTCGACGAACCGGGAGGTCCGCGCTGCCTTGATGGAGCTCTCCCATAGCCGACCTTAGCGGTCGCCTTGGCGCGGCTTCGTTGCGCCCCGTCTCTTTCCTTCGTATGGCCTTCCCCACAGCCAACCAAGGTAGTTCCTAATGCGCGTCGCAATGATCGGCACAGGATATGTCGGCCTCGTCTCAGGGGCGTGCTTCGCCGACTTCGGCCATGTCGTCACCTGCATCGACAAGGATCCGTCCAAGATTGCGCGATTGGAGCAGGGCGAGATTCCGATCTTCGAGCCGGGCCTAGACGACCTGGTCGAAACCAATGTGCGTGAAGGCCGCCTGTCCTTCACCCTGGATGGCGCGGACGCCATCCGAAAGGCCGATGCGGTGTTCATCGCCGTGGGCACACCCTCGCGGCGCGGCGACGGTCATGCCGACCTTTCCTATGTCTATGCCGCCGCCGAGGAGATCGCGAGCCTGATCGAAGGCTTCACCGTGGTCGTGACCAAATCCACCGTTCCCGTCGGCACGGGCGACGAGGTCGAGGCCATCATCCGCAAGACCAATCCGAACGCGGACTTCGCCGTTGTCTCCAATCCCGAGTTCCTGCGCGAGGGCGCGGCCATCGGCGACTTCAAGCGGCCCGACCGCGTGGTCATCGGCGTCAATGACATGAAGGGCGACGTCGGGACCCGCGCCTCCACGGTGATGAGCGAACTGTATCGCCCTCTGAACCTGAACGAGAGCCCCCTGCTCTTCGTCAACCGCCGCACGTCCGAGCTGATCAAATATGCCGCCAACGCCTTCCTGGCGATGAAGATCACCTTCATCAACGAGATGGCGGACCTGTGCGAGGCGGTCGGCGCCGATGTGCAGCAGGTCGCGCGCGGCATCGGCCTGGACAAACGGATCGGCTCCAAATTCCTGCACGCCGGGCCGGGTTATGGCGGCTCGTGCTTCCCAAAAGACACCATCGCCCTGGTGCGCACGGCCCAACAGCACGGCGCCCCCACACGGCTGATCGAAACCACCGTCGAGGTGAACGATTCGCGCAAGAAGGCCATGGCCGGCCGGGTGGAGAAGACCTTGGGAACCAGCGTGGCCAACAAGACCATCGGCCTTCTGGGCCTGACCTTCAAACCCAACACCGACGACATGCGTGACGCGCCTTCCCTGGACATCGCCCCGGCCCTGATCGCGGCCGGTGCGCGGGTCCAGGCCTTCGATCCAGAAGGCATGCACGAGGCGGCCAAGCTGCTGGACGGGGTCGAGATGAAATCCGACGCCTATGAAGCGGTGCTGGGCGCCGATGCCGTCGTCATCGTCACCGAATGGGATCGGTTCCGCGCCCTGGATTTGGACCGGGTCAAGCTACTGATGAAACAGCCCGTCATGATCGACCTGCGCAACATCTATCGTCCCGAGGACATGCGGGCCAAGGGCTTCCGCTACAGCGGAATCGGGCGCGGCTGATGGGCGCGCCGATCCTCGTAACAGGCGCCGCCGGCTTCATCGGCATGCATACCGCCGAGCGGCTGCTGGATCGCGGCGATGCCGTGATCGGGGTCGACAATTTCAACGCCTACTACGACCCGCGACTTAAGGCGGCGCGGGCGGCCCGGCTGGAAGGCCGCCCCGGCTTTCAAATGGTGCGGTCCGATATCGCCGACGGCGCGGCCATGCGGGCGCTGGTTGCGGACAAGGGCGTGCGGCACATCGTGCACCTGGCCGCCCAGGCCGGCGTCCGATACTCCATCCATAACCCCTTCGCCTATGAGCGGTCCAATCTGGCGGGCCACCTGTCCCTGCTGGAAGCCGCGCGCCACGCGGGCGTGCGCCATTTCGTTTATGCCTCCTCAAGCTCGGTCTATGGCGACCGGCCGATCAGCGGCGAGGGCTTCAAGGAAAGCGATCCGGCGGTCGCGCCCGTGTCCCTCTATGCGGCGACGAAGCGGTCGTGCGAGCTGATGAGCCAGAGCTACGCCACGCTTTATGGCTTCCCGCAGTCGGGCCTGCGCTTTTTCACCGTCTATGGGCCCTGGGGTCGGCCGGACATGGCCTACTACAGCTTCAGCCGGAGGATCGCGGCCGGCGAACCGATCGAGGTCTATGGCGAAGGTCGGATGTCGCGCGACTTCACCTATATCGACGACATCGTCGATGGGATCGTCGGAGTGCTGGACCATCCGCCCGCGCACAGGGCGCACGAAATCTACAACATCGGCGACAACCAGCCTGTCGGCCTGATGGAGATGATCTCCATTCTGGAGGAGGCTCTGGGGGTGAAGGCGGAAAAGATCATGCAGCCGATGCAGCCCGGCGACGTCACCTCCACCTATGCCGACATCGACAAGCTGCACGCCCTGACGGGCTATCGTCCCCGGTTTCCGCTGAAGGCGGGGCTTGAGCGATTCGTCGAATGGTGGCGCGGTTTCGAGGTCGGCTGACGCCCGGCGCGCGTGCAACCGTTGCAGTTGACTGGGGCTCCCCGCACGGTAAGGCTTGGGGTCTCAACGCGGGACGGTTTTTCACGATGCAGACCAGGGCTTCGCCCACTGACGAAGCCCTGGTCCAGGCTCACGACCGCCTGCTGAAGGACCCGGGTTTTCAGTTCGACCGGGTGGGTTTCACGCCGCCCAAGGCGCCAGGCTGGCTGTATTGGATCGGCGATCTGACCCAGGATGTCGCGCCGGTTCTGAAGTGGGTTTTCTGGGGCGGCCTTGTGCTGCTGGTCGGCTTGGTTTTGTTCGCTATCGGACGCGAGATCCTGCGGATTCGCCGCCCGCGCCCCAAGGCGAACAAACCCAAGACCCAGCGCGAAACCGAATGGCGTCCCGAGGCCCAGACCGCCCGCGATCTGTTGACCGAGGCCGACGCTTTGGCGGCCCAGGGGCTCTATGCCGAAGCCTCCCACCTGCTGTTGCTGCGCAGCGTTCAGGACATCGAAAAGCGTCAGCCCCGCACCCTGCGCGCCTCCCTGACCACGCGCGAGATCGCGGGCCTGAAGGCCTTGCCGGAGGCCGCCCGTCCTGCCTTCGCCCAGATCGGCCGCGTCGTGGAGCGCAGCCTGTTCGGCGGCGCGCCGGTCGAGGCGAAGGACTTCGCCGCCTGTCGCCGGGCCTATGAGGCTTTCGCCCTGCCGGAAGGCTGGCGCGCATGAGCCGATCGAACAGGGCGGCCAGCGCCGCCTTCTCGCCCACCGTCATTCTCGTGGTTCTGCTGGTCGGGATGGTGTCCCTGGCCGGGATCGGCGTGCTGTCGGCCTATGCCCCTGAACTGAAGTCCGGCAACGACGGCGGGACACACGCGCTGTCCCGGTCGTCCGTCGGTTTCGGCGGCCTTACGGTGCTGCTACGCAATCTGGGCGCGCCCGTGCTGCTGAACCGCGGCGTGCTGACCGAAACCTCGGACGAAAGCCTGCTGGTTCTGACGCCGCGTCCAGACACCAAGCCCGAGCAGATCAAGGACATCAAACATTACGGCGCCACTCTGGTCGTTCTGCCGAAATGGAATGCGGCGCCCGATCCCAATCATCCGGGCTGGGTTCGCACGGCCGGCCTTATCCCCGCAGAGGCGGCGCTGTCGCCGCTGAACGCTGATCTGCGCAAGACCAGCAAGCTGACCACCCGTTCCGACAGGGCGCGTCTGGTTCTGCGCCGGCCCAACGGGAGCGCCTTAGGCGCGCCAGTAGAGACAATGCAGCTTCGCACCCTGGAGGGCCCCGACTGGATTCCCGTCGTCATCGACGATCAGGGGCGATCCGTGCTGGCGATGGATAGGAAAAGCCGCATCTATGTGCTGGCCGATCCCGATCTAATCAGCAACGGCGGACTGAAGACCCTGGCCGGCGCCCGCACGGCCCGCGACCTGATCGCGATCGTTCGGCCCAGCGGCGCGCCGGTAGTGTTCGACCTGACGCTGAACGGGTTCCAGCGGTCGCGCAATTTGCTGCGTCTGATGCTTGAACCGCCGCTGCTGGGTCTGACGCTGGTTCTTGCAGCCCTGGCGGCCCTGGCCGGATTTCACGCGGCGGTACGGTTCGGGGCGCCGAAGGATCGCAGTCGGATCATCGCTCTGGGCAAGCGCGGCCTGGCCGACAACACCGCCGGCCTGGTCCGTCTGGCCCGGCGCGAGCCGCACATGGCGGTTCCCTACGCCCAGATCATGCGCGCCGCCGTCGCCCGCGCCATCGGCGCGCCCCGCGCGCTCGACGACGCCGCTCTGGACGCCTTTCTGGACCGCGTCGGCCGCACCGTCGGCGCACAGCACGCTTATTCCGCCCTGGTCGAACAGGCCAGGGCGGCCAAGACGCCCGGCGATCTTATCAAGGTGGCCGCCGCCCTCTATCGCTGGAATCAGGAGATGACCCGTGGACGTCAATGAGGTGAAGGCGCTGGCCGCGCGCATTCGCACCGAGATCGCCAAGGCGGTCGTGGGGCAGGACGATGCAGTCGATCTGCTGCTGACCGCCCTGTTCGCCGGCGGCCATGTGCTGCTGGAAGGCCCGCCGGGCACGGCCAAGACCCTGCTGGCCCAAAGCTTCGCCCAGGCGGTCGGTCTGGACTACGGCCGCATCCAGTTCACGCCCGACCTGATGCCGGGAGACATCATCGGCTCCAACCTGTTCAACTTCCAGACGTCCAGCTTCACGCTGACGCGCGGGCCGATCTTCTGCGAACTCCTGCTGGCGGACGAGATCAACCGCACCCCGCCCAAGACCCAGGCGGCCCTCCTGGAGGCGATGCAGGAGCGCCAGATCACCATCGACGGCGATCCTCATGCGCTGAGCCCGCGCTTCACCGTCGTGGCCACCCAGAACCCGATCGAGCAGCAGGGCACCTATCCCTTGCCCGAAGCCCAACTGGACCGCTTCCTGTTCAAACATGTGCTCGACTACCCTTCGGTCGATCAGGAGCGCGCCATCATCGCCGCCCATGGTTCGCGCGCGGGTCAGATGCATCCCGACGCCCTGGGCGTGGCGAGGGCGGTCGACGCCGAAGCCATCAACGCCGCCGTCGATTCGGTCGCGGGCGTCCGTCTGACGGACGAGGTTGTCGGCTATATCGTCGGCCTGGTTCGGGCCACGCGGGTTTCGGCCGATGTGGAGACAGGCGCCTCCCCCCGCGCCGGCGCCATGCTGGCGGTCGCCGCCCGCGCCCGCGCGGCCTTGGACGGGCGCGACTATGTGATTCCGGACGACGTGAAGACCCTGGCCGTGCCGACCCTGCGCCACCGCCTTGTGCTGTCGCCCGCCGCCGAGATCGAGGGTCGACGGGTCGAACAGGTGTTGACGGGCCTGGTGGATCAGGTGGCGGCGCCTCGGTGATCTATCCCACGCGACGCGCAGTGACGGTCATGGCGGCGGGCGTTCCCGTCGCCCTGCTGTTCGGCGTGCTGACTCCGGCCGGCTGGCTGGCAGGGCCGATCTGGATTGCGGCCGTCGCGCTGTTCGCGGCGCTGGATGCGCTGATAGCCGGTTCGCGTGCGGGACTGAGCGTCGCCCCCCCCGAGCCCGTGCGGCCCGCCGTCGGGCGCCCCGGCCTGGTCGGATTGAGGCTGCGTTTCGCCCCCGCTGGCCCGGCCCCGAAAGCGGTCGAGGGCGCCCTGTCCGGCGAGGCGCGCCTGGGTCTGGACGGCGCCCCGCAGCGGTCCATGTTTCAGGCCCGAGAAGCGCGGCTGACCTTTCCTTTCACGCCGCACCGGCGGGGCGCGGCGACGATCGATGCCCTGTGGGTGCGCTGGCGCGGTCCTCTGGGCCTGGTCTGGAAGCAGAAGGTCTTCGACCTGGGCCTGGCGACGCGCGTCCTGACCGATTTCCAGGGTGTGCGGGACGAGGCCGTGCGTCTGTTCGCCCGCGACGCCCTGTTCGGCGCCAAGACCCAGTTGGAGATCGGCGAAGGATCTGAGTTCCAGGCCCTGCGCGACTACCAACCCGGCATGGACCGGCGCGCCATCGACTGGAAACAGTCCGCCCGTCACGCCGCCCTGTTGGCCAAGGAGTTCCGCACCGAGCGCAACCACAACGTCATCCTGGCGCTGGACTGCGGCCGCGCGGCCTGCGAGCCCGTGGGCGGCATGCCCCGCGTCGACCGTTTCATCCATGCGGGCCTTCTTCTGGCCTGTGCCTGTCTGCGCTCAGGCGACCGAACGGGCGTCTTCGCCTTCGATTCCCAGCCGCGCGTGTCCACCGGCGCCGTCGGCGGGATCAACGCCTTCAAAACCCTGCAGACGCTGGCCGGCCGCATCGACTATTCGACGAACGAGGCCAACTACACCTTGGCCATGGCGACCCTGTCGGGCCAGCTCCAGCGCCGATCGTTGATCGTGGTCTTCACCGACTTTACCGATTCGACCGCCGCCGAACTGATGATCGAATCGCTGGGCCGCCTGCTGCGTCGACACTTGGTTCTGTTCGTCGTGCTGCGCGACGAAGAATTGGAAGACCTGACCGCCGCAGAACCCACAACGCCCGAAGACGTGTCGCGCGCCGTCGTCGCCGGCGCCCTGTTGCGTGAGCGCGAGGCCGTCGTCGCCCGGCTGCGCCGCATGGGAGCGCACATCGTCGATGCGCCCGCCCGCCAGATTGGCCCGGCCGTCCTTAACGCCTACTTGGACCTGAAGCGGAGGGATCTGCTGTGAGCCGTCTGGAAACCGGCCTGCTGAAGAGCCAGCGCTTCCGCCGCGCGCGCGAGGACGACTGGCGACGGCTAGAGCGGCTGATGGACAAGGCCGAGAAGGGCTCGCTGTCGAAACTGACGGACGCCGAAATCCTGGCCGTCCCGACGCTCTATCGTTCAACCCTGTCGGCCCTGTCGGTGGCGCGCGAGACTTCGCTGGATCAGGGCCTGATCGACTATCTGGAGACGCTTTCTGCGCGCGCCTATTTCTTCGTTTATGGCTCTCGCTCGACGCTGCAGGATCGGTTGACTGCCTTCTTCCGCACGGATTGGCCTGCCGCCGTGCGTAATCTGTGGCGCGAGACCCTGGTGTCGACGGCCTTGATGCTGCTGGGCGCGCTGGCGGCGGCCTGGCTGGTATCGACCGAGCCCGAGTGGTTCTATGCCTTCGTGCCGGCCGAACTGAGCGGCGGGCGCGATCCGGCCGCCTCAACCGAAACATTGCGCGCGACGCTGGAAGGCGCGCACGACGCCAACGGCCTGTCGGTCTTCGCCGCCTTCCTGTTCACCCACAACGCCCAGATCGCGTTTCTGGCCTTCGCTCTGGGGTTCGCCCTGTGCCTGCCGACGGCGCTCTTGGTGCTTTATAATGGCGCGACTCTGGGGGCCTTCTTCACCCTGTTCGCCAGCCGGGGCCTGGGGGTAGAATTGGGCGGGTGGCTGTTGATCCACGGCGTGACCGAGGTGTTCGCCATCATTCTGGCTGGGGCTGCGGGCCTTCGCATCGGCTGGGCCATCGCCTTTCCAGGGCAGAGACGCCGGCTGGACGCGGTCATGGACGCGGGCCGCACGGCCGGTGCGGTCATGGGCGGCGTCGTGGTCATGCTGCTGCTCGCCGGGCTGCTGGAGGGCTTCGGGCGCCAGCTGATCGCCGACACGGCCCTGCGCTACATCGTGGCCGCCGCCACCGCCGTTCTCTGGGGCGCCTACTTCTACGCTCCACGCCGGGAGGCCGCCCGTGTCCGCTGATCGGGCCGCCCCCCGCACCGAACGCGCCTTCGTCACGCCCGAGGGCGTCGATCTGCGTCTGAACATCGGCGATGCGGGCCAGCGGGCCGGCGCCTTTCTGCTGGACGCCGCCATCATCATCGCCGTTCTGGTCGCCTTCACCCTGGCCGTCGTCTTCACCGGCATCGGCGCGGTCAGCGCGGCGGGGACCGCTGGCGCCGAGATGATGGCGGTGATCTGGCTGGTGGTCTTTTTCCTGCTGCGGAATTTCTATTTCACGGCTTTCGAACTGTCGGCGTCGGCGGCCACGCCCGGCAAGCGGATCATGGGTCTGCGTGTCGCCGCTCGCGACGGCGGGCGTCTGAAGGCGGAATCGGTCTTCGCCCGCAACGCCATGCGCGAACTGGAGGTCTTCCTGCCGATGTCCGTCCTGTTCGCACGGGCCAGCGAAGGCGGTGTGGACGGCTGGATCTATCTGCTGACCTTCATCTGGGCCGCGATCTTCGTCTTTTTCCCCCTGTTCAACCGCGACCGGCTGCGGGTGGGGGATCTGGTCGGCGGCACCTGGGTCGTGCGGACCCCGCGCCGCAAACTGACCCGCGACATGGCCGACGAAAGCGCGGGTCGGATGACGCACTACGCCTTCACCCCGGCTCAGGTCGACGCCTATGGCGCCAAGGAACTTCACGTCCTGGAATCGGTTCTGCGCCAGGGCGACCGCGCCAGCCTGCGAACGGTCGCCGAACGCATCATGATCAAGATCGGTTGGACGCGCGGCCCCTATGAGACCGACCGCGACTTCCTGACCGCCTATTACGCCGCCCTGCGCGGTCGACTGGAGCAAAAGCTGCTGATGGGCGTCAGACGCCGCGACAAGCACGACGTCTAATCGCCGCAGATCAATCGAAGATCGCCCTCAGATTGTCCGCGCCCACGCCTTCCTTGGCCGTCCGCAGCTCGTAATAGAGCGACGCCACGCCCGCTGACGCGACGACGGAAGACAGGATGTTCACAAGCGGCTGGGTGATCAGGTTGAACGCCAGGTTGGGCGTGCCTTGCATGAAGCTGCCGCCGGTGGCGACCCCCAGGCCGGCCACAGCGGCGCCGACGATCCAGGACAGGATTATGTAGATGACCAGCAAGCCGAACACCTGCCAGCGATAGCCGCGCGTCAGGTCACGACTGCGCTGCAGGCTTTCGAACACCCCGCGCTTCTCCATCACCAGCGCCGGCGCCGACACCGACCAGACGATCGACAGCAGAACGCCTGGCACGATCAGAAGAAGGTAGCCCAAGCCCGTCGCCAGACCCGCAGCGATGGCAAGGCCCAGCAGGGGCAGGAAGTACTGCACCCCCACGCCCAAGGCGTCCCGGAAGGTCACGCGCTTGCCGTTGAACCCGCCGACCGCCACCTTCACAACCATGCCTTGCAGCACAAAGACGCCGATCAGATACAGCACGATGCCGACCAAATAGACCACGACTCCGCCGATAACCGAAGAGGAAGACCGCTCTGTCGCCCCCGTCATGAAGCCGGCGCCGCCGAACGCGGTCAGCAGGCTCGGCACGCCGACCATGACGGCGGAAGCGCCGAAGCAGATGGCGGCGTTCTGTTTAACCGCTGTGAACGTTCTGGAGATCACCCCACCGAAGTCGAACTGGCCTCTGCCGCCGCCGGCCGAGGAGGGCGGGACATAGGCGGGGCGCATGGCGATGATGTCTTGGGCGCGACCGTCCGCGCCGGGCACGAAATCCACCCGTTGCCCCTGCTCTATGAAGGTCGCGCCACGCAGATCGGACGCCGCAAATCCGTAACGCACGCCGTCGTCTCCGGCGATCGTCCCCTCGCCCGTCGTCGCCTCGAATGTCAGAACCTCGCCGCGCACCGTCACCTCCGTCGATCGAGCGTAGGGTGTGGTTGTACAAGGCAAAGCTTGTTATCGCCAGCGGTCCCCGCGGGTCGCCACAAAGTGAAAAAAGCCCGCCGATCCTCGACCGGCGGGCCTTGCGTCGTCAAAACCGAAAAGGAGGGCGGCTAAGCTGGCTTTTCCTCGATCTCGGGGATGGGGTCCAGTTCGCCTTCCCACTTGGCGACCACGGCGGCGGCGACCGAGTTGCCGACCACATTGGTGGCCGACCGCCCCATGTCCAGCAGGTGATCGACGCCCAGAACGATGGCGATCCACGCCTCGGGCAGGCCGAAATAGGTCAGGGTCGCCATGATGACGACCAGCGAGGCGCGCGGCACCCCGGCGATGCCCTTGGACGTCACCATCAGCAGCAGCAGCATGAATATCTGCTGATGCAGGCTCAGATGCACGCCGTGCGCCTGCATGATGAACATGGTGGCGAAGGTGCAGTACAGCATCGACCCGTCCAGATTGAACGAATAACCCAGCGGAAGGACGAAGCTGACGATGCGGCGGCGCACGCCGACCTTGGGCAAGGAATCCAGGATGCGCGGATAGGCGGCCTCCGAACTCGCGGTCGAAAAGGCCAGCAGCGCCGGGGTGCGGATTTCCCGGAACAACGGAACGACCCGCTTGCCCAGCACCACGGCGCCGGCCAGGAACAGCAGCAACCACAGGGTGGCCATCGATCCATAGAAGCCCAGGACGAACTTGGCGTAAGTGGCCAGCATCTCCACCCCCTGGGTGGCGATGGTCGAGGCCAGGGCCGCGAAGATGGCGAAGGGCGCCAGCTTCATCACGAACTCCGTCACCTTCAGCATGATCGAGGCCGCCTGTTCGACCAGATGCAGCACCGCCGGCGCCTTGTCGTCCAGTGAGGCCACCGCCGTGCCGACGAAGACCGAGAAGACCACGATCTGCAGGATCTCGTTCTTGGCCATGGCGTCGAAGATGGAGGTCGGCACCAGATGGGCGATGAAGCCGTGCAGGGAAAAGGCGTCAGTGGACGCCGTCGTCGCGGCCGCGGCCGCTTCTGGCAGATGCATGCCCGAACCGGGGTGCAGCAGTTGCACCATGACCAGACCCAGCAGCAACGAAACCACCGAGGCGCCGATGAACCAGACCATGGTCTTGACGCCGATGCGGCCGACCGAGGCGGCGTCCTCCATATGGGCGATGCCCGCGACCAGGGTGGTGAACACCAGGGGGGCGATGATCATCTTGATCAGACGCAGGAAGATGTCGGTGACGAGATTCAGATTGCTCGCGGCGGCCTTGGCCTGTTCGGGCGACAGAAACTGATTCAGTCCCCAGCCCGCCAGAACCCCCAGAACCATCGCGCCGATGACGAAATAGGCGAACAATCGCTTCATGCAAAAATCGTCCCCGTTTCGACGCGGCGCGAAACCCGTGGCGCGTCATGAAAGAATGGGCGGCGAATACACGACTCCGCCGCCCCTTGAACATCTCTTCGTTCAGACCAGGCGAATCCCTGCCCCGCCTCAGAATTCCTTGCGGATCGTGGCGTACCACCAGCGGCCCCGGTTGGAGTGCAGACGGCCATCATAGCCGAATCGCTCATTGGCCAGCGGCGGCTCTTCGTTGGTGATGTTGCGGGCGCCGATCCGCAGCCGCGTCCCAGCCAGCGGACCATGCTCCAACTCGTACTGGACGTACAGATTGTGCGTCAACCAATGATCGACGACCCAATAGTTCTGCGATCCATCCGGATTCTTCTCGGCCATATAGGCCGAGGTGTCGAAGTAGTCGTCGACGTAGCTGGAATAAAGGCCCACGGTCCAGGCGTCCTTGCGCCAGGTCACGGTCGAAGTGATCTTCCACTCAGGCCGGCCGTTGCGACGCACCAGTTCTTCGACACCGCCCACTGCGACGCCGGAAATCACGCCGTCGCGCAGACCGTCCAGCAACAGCTGATAATCGGCGTTCGGTTCCTGATACATTTTCAGCCATTGGCTGGCGTTCAGCGTCCAGGTGAAACTGCCCAGCGGAGTACGACGCAGGCTGTAGTGCAGACGATAGTCCATGCCTTCAGACGTGCGCGGCTGAAGGTTCAGATAGACATCGTTGATCGAGAGCAGGTCGCCCACCGGCGCAAGGCCCGCCGCCTGCCCGTCCGCGATCTGCTGGGCGTCCGGCGCAGCCCGGACGACGTTCGGATTGGAACTGCCGATCTGGCGCAGATAGTAGTCCATGATCAGCTGGTTCGTGCCGCCGAAAATGCCCACCAGATCCTTCTGATCGATCCGCCAGTAGTCTGCGGTCGCGGTCAGGACGCCGTATTTCGACGGCCACAGCTTCGGCTCGAACACCACGCCGGCGGTGAAATTCTTCGAGCGTTCGGGATTGAGGTTCAGGTTTCCGGAGCGCCGCTCGACGCGGGATTCCGAAGTGCAGTATTCGTTGTTCGTCGTCAGCGTCGGGATCGCCACGATCTTCAGCTGCACGGCGCAGGCCGCATAATCACGCCGGGAGTTGGACCGCTCGAAATCGGGCTGGTGCAACTGCATCAGCGTTGGCGCACGGAAGCCCTTGGACCAGGCGCTTCGGAACATCAGCCACTCGGTCGGACGATAGGACACGGCGATCTTGGGCGCCCCGACCGTGCCGAACAGGGAATATTGCTCGACCCGGCCGGCCAGCTGAACGTCGATGGATCGGACCAACGGAACGTTCATCTCGGGCGACACCACGGGCACGGCCAGTTCCGCAAAGGCCGAATAGACGTTGCGCGCGCCCGAACTGTTGGGCGTGAAGGTCACGCCCATGATGTCGCTCTGGAAGGTCTGGCCGGTAAGGTCGGTGAAGTTGATCGTGCCGTTCAAACGGTCGTCGCGAGTCTCCTTGAAGGTCTCGCGGCGCGCCTCGACCCCGGCGGCCAGGCCAACATCCCCGCCGGGCAGTTGGAACAGATCCGGCCGCGACAGGTGGAAGTCCCATTGCATCAGCTCGGTGCGCGACGTGCGCCCCGCCTTGACCATGAAGCTGTTGATCGTGTCGGGATTGTTGACGGTGAAGTCGCCGTCCTTGGGACTGTTCAAATCTCCGCCCGCGAAGGGATTATAGGCGTCCGGCGTGGTCCGGTTGATGGCCGCCTGAAGGCCGGTCATGCTGACCGCATCCATGACGTCCTCGGTGCGGGACATCGAATACAGCAGCCCCGTCTCCCAGTCATAGCCGCGCCATTGGCCGCGCAAACCGCCGACAAAGCGGGTGGAGACGTTCTCCACATTCACCTCGCGGTTGCCCAGGTCGGCGAAGCGGAAATCCTGAACCTCCACCGCAGCGCCCGTGGTCGGCACCGAGGTCAGGCCCGGCAGGCGGGCCGTCACGCCCGCGGCGCCCAGCGGGTTCCAATAGGCTGTCCGCGACATCAGCACCCGCTGATAGTCCAGCGGCGCGTCCTGCTGGCGTTGCGACCAAGTCTCGGCCCAATAGTAGCCCGCCTCGCCGAACGCCTCGATCCCGTTGTCGAAGCGGTGATTCAGAAAGCCGAACAGATTGGCGCGTTCTACCGCCGAACCGATGGTGCGCATCGTGTCCAGGTCATAGCGCAGATTGGCGTCGTCGTTCGCGCCGCTGAGAGTCAGGACGCCGTCGTCGAAACAGGTGCCGGCGCGGAATCCATTGGCCACGCAGCCCGGATTGGTCGAGGGCTGGACATGAAAGGCGCCGGTCGAACTGGTCAGGCGGCGGCCGCTGACCGAAGCGGCGGTCTTGTCCAGCTGGTAGGTGTTCGGGTTCAGACGCAGCCCTTCGGCCCAGGCCGTGATCGTGCTGTAAGTGGTATAGTCCAACCCCGTCGCGCGATCCCCGAACCGAGAGGCGCGGCCTTCCACAGTAGCGTAGGGTCGCTCCCAGATGAACAAGGGGTCGCGGGTCAGATAGTCGCCCATGACCGAAATGTTGGTGCGGCCGTCGTTGAAGTTCCGGCCCGCCTGGAAATTGAAGGAGTATTCCTCCATCCCGCCTTCGTCGCGGCCCAGGCCGGCCTGGGCGGTGAAGCCCTCGAAGTTGCTGCGCAGGACAGTGTTCACCACGCCCGCGACCGCATCCGTGCCGAACAGGGCGGCGGCGCCGTCGGCCAGCACCTCCACACGCTGCACGCCCATCACGGGGATGGCGTTGGTGTTGACCGTCGTGACCGGCACGAAATTCTCGACCTGGGTGCCGGGGTGGTTCACCAGCCGGCGACCGTTCAGCAGGGCCAGGGTATTGCCGGTGCCCAGGCCGCGCAGATCGATGGAGGCCACGTCGCCGCGCGCATTGTTGATGCCGCCGTTGTCCGTGTCGGCGTCGTTGAAGTTCACGTCTCCTGCCTGGGAAATGGCGCGAAACAGGTCGTCGCCGTCCACCGCCCCCGCCGCGTCGATCTCGTCCCCGCCCAGGACCGTGACCGGCAGAGCTTCATTGATGCGGGTGCCCTTGATCCGGCTGCCGACCACGACCACGTCCTCTACCTGGGTCGCGCCGGCCGACGTAGGGCGCTGGCGTAGCACGAAGGTCGAACCTTCCCGGCTGACGACTTCCAGGTCCGTACCCTCGATCAGGCGGTCGACCGCCGTCGCCACATCCATCGCCCCCGTCAGGGGCCGCGAGCGGACGCCCGACAGGTGGCCGGTCGGCGCCGAAATCTGCACGCCGCCCTGGCGCGCCAGTTCCGTGATCGCCTGAGAGATCGGCTGGGCCGGCACATTGAAGGCGCGGCTCTGCGCCCACGCCCCGCCCGCCGCAAGCAGCAGCGCCATCCCCGCCGCGCCGCCCGCCAATCCCTGCTTCCAAGATATCGTCACGCCCGAACCCCCGTTCGTCTAAGTCGCCCGCCCCCGCGGGTCATGTCTGAGACGCAACGCCGTCGCATTTCCTCCAAATAAAAACGGCGGCCTATTCGACCGCCGCCCGAAGCTGGATTCGGCTGGGACGTCGCGGCCAGAAATTGCGGCCGGAAAATCGCGATTGTGTCAGACCCGCGCCAGAACGATCTGCTCGGCGTTCACATCGACCTTCAGGTCCAGGCTGCCCGCGGCGGCCTTGGCGAAGGCGACCGGATCGTTGGCGACGAACAACCCCGTTATCCTCAGGTCCGCCACGCCCGCGTCCGCCATGACGATGGGCGTGTCGCTGTAGCGCGCAAACTCCAGAGCCGCCTGCGACAAGGTTTCGTTTTCCAGCTGGATGCGGCCCCGCCGCCAGGCCAGTTCGCGGTCCGCATCCACTTCGCCGACGGATTGAGGACGCGCGCCCTCGCGCACCACCGCCTGGGTGTTGGCGGCCAGCTTCAGTCGATGGCCGACGTCGCCCTTGATCTCGACATCGCCGCCGAACGACACGACCTCCACTGGCTGGTCGCCTAAGCGACGCACCAGGAAGTTGGCCCCGTTTGCCATCACGGTGGTGTCGCCCGAACGGACGACGAAGGGCCGACCGACATCCGCGACCACGTTGAACAGGGCCTCTCCGGTCTTCAGCACCACCGTGCGGGCGCTTTGACCGTATCGGACGACGCCGGCGGACAGGGTGTTCACCGTCATGACCGAACCATCGTCCAGGGGCACGACCCGGGTTTCGCCCTTGCGCGTGCTGAACGGATCGGCGCTCTGCCGCAGCAGGGCCCAGGCGCCGACCCCGCCCAGGGCGGCCGGCACGCAGGCCGCGATCAGGGCGCGACGGTTCAGCTCCCCGCGCGGCTGGGACGACAGCGACAACGACCTCAGCGGCGTGCCGCCCGCCAGCCCGCCGGCCCGGCGACTGTGCACGGCCACGGCCCGCGCCCGCGCGAACGCGCCCAGGTGTCGGACATCGGCCGCCAGCCAGGCGTCAAGCCGCGTCCGATCCGCCGCCGGCAGCGGGCCGTCGTCGAGCCGCGCCGCCCAGAGGCAGGCGGTTTGATCAACGTCCTGGCTTTTCGGCTCGTCCATGCACACGTCCGTGTTTCTGTTTCACACCCCTAGACGTTGCAAGCCCTTCGAATCCTCCATTCGCATAAGCGGCCATCAACAGGGAAAATCCCTTGGCGATGTGTTTCTCGACGGTGCTTTCGGGATAGCCCGTCTGATGCGCGATCTCCTTTTGCGACAGGCCGGACACGCGGCTGAGCACGAACACCCTCTGGGTCTTTTCAGGCATCCGGCGGATGACGTCGCTCAGATGCTGCAGCGCGTTGCGGGCCATCAACTGGTCTTCGGGCGTGATCGTGTCCACGGCCGTCTCCAGCGCCTCGATATCCGCAAGAGACTGGATCGAAACCACATTCTTGCGTCGAAGCCGGCTGACCAGAACGGAATACGCGGTTCGGTAGAAATAGGCGCGGACATTGCCGATGCCTGCCACGTCCGGTGTCGTCACCAGCTTGGCGTAGGCCTCCTGCACGATGTCGTCGATGTCGAACTCGGCCTGACGGCTGCGACGCAGCCAGCCGCGCAGGCCCGCCTCATGCGGCATGACGTGGCTGGCCAGCCACTGCGCCCGTTCGTCCGATACCCCCATGCCTTGTCATGACATGGCAAAACAGACGGACTCAAGCCATCTGGTGAATTTCACCACCATCCGCCAACGTGGTGGAGGAAAATGGCGCGCATGCGCGTCCTGGATCGGGGTCGCGCAAATTGCGTCCCCGCCAGGAAAGGCCCACGTTGGGCGACGTTTCGCGCCGGCCCACCACAACGACCGCTTCAGGAGATCGCATGTCCCGTTCCATCGCCGGCCTCTCCGCCGGCTTGACCACCGGATTGGCGCTCCTGGCGCTGTCTTCCACCAGCACGCTGGCGCTGGAGGCGGCCGCCCCGCCGGTCGCCACGACGTCGGCGGCGCCGTCTTCCCACATCACAACCCCGCGCGAAGCCTTCGGCTTCGACATCGGGGCCGACTATCAGCTGGTGAACTACACCCAGTGGGAAGCCTATCTGAAGACCCTCGCCGGACAGTCCGACCGGATGAAGCTGGTGGAGATCGGCAAATCCTCAGAAGGCCGCACCCAGTACATCGCCATCGTCTCCACGCCCGAGAATCTGGCGCATCTGGACCGCTATCAAGAGATCGCCCGTCGCCTGGCCAAGGCCGAGGGCGTCAGCGAGGCCGAGGCCCGCGCCATGGCCGCAGAGGGCAAGGCTGTGGTCTGGATCGACGGCGGCCTGCACGCCACCGAAACCGTCCCGCCCCAGGCCCTGATCGCCACCGTCTATGAATGGCTGACCGCCCAGGATTTCGAGGCCCTGCGCGTCCTGAACGACACCATCATCCTGTTCGCGCCGCTGAACCCCGACGGAATGGAGCTGGTCTCCAACTGGTACATGCGAAACGCCGACCCGCGAAGGCGCGAGTTCGACTCCATTCCAGTCCTGTACCAGAAGTACGTCGGCCACGATAACAACCGCGACTACTATCTGTCGGCCATGACCGAGACGACCAACGTCAACCGGCAGTTCTTCCGCGAGTGGTTTCCGCAGATCATCTACAACCACCATCAGACGGCCCCGGCCGGCACCGTGGTGTTCATGCCGCCGTTCCGCGACCCCTTCAACTACAACTACGACCCCCTGATCATGAGCACCTTGTCCGAGGTCGGGGCGGCCATGCACAGCCGCCTGATCGAGGAGGGCAAGCCCGGCTCGACCATGCGCAGCGGTGCGAACTATTCCACCTGGAACAATGGGATGGAGCGGTCCGTCACCTATTTCCACAACGCTGTGGGCCTGCTGACCGAGATCACGGGTCATCCGACGCCCAGCCGCATCAGCCTGGTTCCCGACAACCAGTTGCCGCGTAACGACCTGCCCATGCCGATCGCGCCGCAGACCTGGCGTTTCGGTCAGTCCATCGCCTATTCCCAGTCGATCAACCGGGCCGTCCTCAACTACGCCTCGCGCAACAAGGACAGGCTGCTGTTCAACATCTGGCGCATGGGCCAGAACGCCATTGACAAGGGCAATACCGACACTTGGCGCATTACGCCCTCCGGGATCGAAGCGCTGGAGGCGGCGGCCGGCGACAACGCCCGTCGCATCGACCCCGCCCTTTACGAGCGTGTCCTGCATGCGCCGGAGCGGCGCGACCCGCGCGGCTACATCGTACCAGCCGATCAGGCCGACCTGCCGACCGCCGTGGCCTTCCTGAACAGCCTGATCAAGACCGGGGTGGACGTGGACCGCGCCACCCGCGCCTTCACCGTTCAGGGCAAGACCTATCCGGCCGGTTCCTATGTCGTGCGCACGGCCCAGGCCTATCGCCCGCACGTGCTGGACATGTTCGAGCCGCAGGATCACCCGCACGATCTGCAATATCCGGGCGGCCCGCCCAAGCTGCCCTATGACGCCACCGGCTACACCCTGGCTTTGCAGATGGGGGTGAAGTTCGACCGCATCCTGGACGGCTTCGACGCGCCGACCGAGCGGGTTCCCGACGTTATGGCGCCGCCGCCCGGCAGGATCGAAGGCTCCGGCCGCGCCGGCTGGCTGATCGACCACGCGCCAGTCAATGGCTACATCCTGTCCAACCGCCTGCTGGCGGCCGGCGTCCCGGTCTTCTGGCAAGCCGGCGAAACGCGGGCGGGCGCCGCCGCCTTGGCGCCCGGCGCCCTGTGGATCCCGGCCGACGACAAGGCACGCCCGATCGTGGAGGCGGCGGTGCGCGACCTGGGCCTGAACGCCTACGCCGCCGCGCGCGCGCCGGGCGGCGACAGGATCGCCCTGAAACCCGTGCGCATCGGCCTGGTGGATCGCTACGGCGGCTCGATGGCGTCCGGGTGGACCCGTTGGCTGCTAGAGCAGTACGAGTATCCGTTCCAGATCGTTTATCCGCAGCGCCTGGACGCCGGTGATCTGGCCAAGGATTTCGACGTCCTGGTCTTCGCCTCGGACATGATTCCCGCCGACCTTTCTGATCAGCGCGACCAGCCGGAGCCCGCGTCCATCCCGGCCGAGTATCGCCCCTGGCTGGGGACCATCAGCGCCGACAAGACCTATCCGCAGATCGACGCCTTCGTGCGCAGCGGCGGCAGCGTCGTGACCATCGGCTCGGCCCACCGTCTGGCGGCGGCCTTGGGGGCGCCGGTCCAGGACGTGCTGCTGGGCGCGAACGGCAAGCCGCCGGCCTCGACCGACTTCTTCATCCCCGGCGCCCTCTTGCGGACCGAGGTGGACAACCGCCGCCCCCTGGCCTTCGGCGTCACCGACCAGCTGGACGTCTTCTTTAACCGCAACACGGGCTTCCGCCATGCCGGGGACGGCGCATCCATCGTCCGCTATCCGGACCAGGTCGCGGTCTCCAGCGGCTGGGCCATCGGGCCGCAGAAGCTGTCGGGCGCCGATGCGGTGCTGGACCTGCCGCACGGCCAGGGGCGGATCATCGTCCTGGGACCGGACGTGGTGAACCGCGCTCAGGCGCGCGCCTCCACCCGCCTGCTGTTCAACGCTCTGTTCTACGGCCCGGCGGCCTCGCGCCGACCGTAAGTCTGCCACTCGCGGCGGGCGCCGGCCCGCCGCGACCAGGCCCAGCCTCAGCCGGCGTGGGCCTTCTGGGCCTTGGTCAGTTCGATCATCCCCTGGGCGGCGCCCATGTCCGGCACGATCTCGCCGGTGCGGTCAGAGATGGCGTCGAAGCGGGCGGCGACCTGTTCGGGCGCATCCGGGCCGGTGATGAAGTCGCCCTGGGTCAGGGTCACATAGGCCCGTTCGAAGCCCCCGGCGCCTGCCGCCAGGATGCAGCGCGTGGGCGCGTCCGCGCTGACCAGATACAATAGGCCCGGCGTCACCAGTTCCGGCCCCAGGGCCTCCAGCGGCAGAGCCGCGCCCAGGTCTTCGGTCATGCGGGTGTGGGCCGTGGGCGCCAGGCAGTTGACGCGGATGTCGTTCTTCTGGCCCTCGATGGCCAGGGTCTGCATCAGCCCGACCAGCGCCATCTTGGCCGCCCCATAGTTCGACTGGCCGAAATTGCCGTAGAGGCCCGAGGACGACGTCGTCATGACGATGCGCCCGTGGTTCTGGGCCCGCATGATCTCCCATACCGCCTTGGTGCAGTTGACCGCCCCCATCAGATGCACGTCCACGACGAAGCGGAAGTCCTCCAACTCCATCTTGGCGAAGGTCTTGTCCCGCAGAACACCGGCGTTGTTCACCAGGATGTCGATGCGGCCCCATTTGGCCATGGCGGCCTCCACCATGGCCTGAACAGCGGCGTAATCCGTGACGGAAGCGGCATTGGCCATCGCCTCGCCGCCCGCCGCGTCGATCTCGGCGACCACGGCTTCGGCCGCCGTCGCCGATCCGCCCGAGCCATCGCGCGCGCCGCCCAGATCGTTGACCACCACCCTGGCCCCCCGCGCCGCCAGCGCCAGGGCGTGTTCGCGCCCCAGACCGCCGCCCGCCCCCGTCACGATCGCCACCTGACCGTCAAACCGCATCGTCGTTCCTCCTGTGTCTTGGGGCGACAGGATCACCATGACCGTGCGTCAGGCAAGCCTGCCGCCCCAAGACACAGGAGGAAAACGGAAATGATCGGCCGCGCGAATTTCGCTCGCCGCCCAGGCCGACACCGGCCACTGTGGCGCGATGAACGACGCCGACGCCGCCTTCACGCCGTCGCCCCCGCGCGTGGGGCCCGGCTTCATCGCGGCCCTGACCTTGGCCTATATCGGCGGTTTCATCGGCTTCGTGCCGCTGCTGTCGTTGATCGTTCCGTTGCAGGCGCAGGCGCTGGCCTCGGGCGACAAGGTGGCCCTGCTCAGCCTCGTTTCCCTGTCGGGCGCAATGACGGCCAGCGTCGCCAATCTGGCGGCGGGCTGGGCCAGCGACCGGACGCGCAGCCGGTTCGGGCGGCGGCGTCCGTGGATTATCGCCGGTCTGGCAGGGGTGATCGTCGCCTATGGTCTGATCGCCTGGGCCCAGACGCCCACGGCCTTGCTGGCCGGGGCGGTCGCCTTCCAGCTGGCCTTCAACCTGATGTTCGCCCCGCTGAACGCCGTCCTGGCCGATGTCGTGCCCGATGTGCAGAAGGGCCGCGTCGCGGCTTTTCTGGGCCTTGGCCCGCCGATGGGGGCGGCCAGCGGTCTGTTGATCGCCCTGCCCCACGTCGGGGGCGCGACGACGCGCGTTGCGTTGCTGGCGGCCCTGGTCGTCGCCTGCATCCTTCCGCTTCTGTTGAGCTGGCGCGAACGGCCCTGGGCGCCGCCTCCACCTTCGGAAGCGTCAACCGACGAACCCAGGACACGCCTGTCGGCCGATTTCGGCTTCACCTGGGCCTCGCGGTTTTTGATGCAGATCGCTGCCAGCGTGGTGAACGCCTTCATGTTGTTCTACCTGGCCGACTACGCCCTTTACGGCGAGCGGTTTCCCGGGTCGACCGTCGAGAGCGGGCTGGCGCGGCTGATCGCCTTTTCGACCCTGCTGATCGTCGTATCGGGTTTCGTCGGCGGCTTGGCGTCGGATCGGTATCGACGGTGCCGCCTGTTCATCGTCCTGTCGGCCGTGCTGGTGGCGACGGGTCTGGGGGTGTTCGCCCTGTGGCCCCAGTGGCCGGGTCCGCTGATCGGCTACGCCTTCTACGGCGTGGGCCTGGGCCTCTATACGACGGTGGACGTGGCCTTGGTGGCGCAGGTTCTGCCGTCGCGCCGTCATACGGCGCGCGACCTGGGGATCATGAACCTGACCAACACCCTGCCCGCCGTCCTGGCCCCGCTTCTGGCCTTGGTCGCCCTGGGCCCCGACCGCCAGGGCTGGCCGCTGTTGATGGCCCTGTCGGCCGCAATCGCCCTAGCCGGCGGCTTGGCCGTGCTGGGCGTCCGGCGAGTCAGGTAAGCGTTGTCAATTTCGGAGGCTTGGGGCTAGGCTGCCAATCGAAGGAGCCTGCCGATGCGACCGTTCCCTGTTTCCCGCGCCCTGGTGCGGCTGGCGCTTCTGGCGCTCGCCCCCCTGTCGTTGATCTCCCTGTCGTTGGTTTCCGTGGCGCCCGCCTGGGCCGCAGCGCCGGCGGCCGTGACTGCCGCCCAGAACCCCACCGCGCGCGAGGCCGCCGACGCCATGGGCAAGGGCTTCAACCTGGGCCAGATGTTCGACAACACCCAGCATCCCGCGACACTGGCGACGGCCCGGCCCAAGATCGACGCCTATTATGCGCGCGGCTTCCGCGTCGTGCGCATCCCCGTCACCTGGACCGAAGACGTCGATGGCTCGACCCTGGCCGACCCCCAGACCGGGCGCGTCGATCGCAATGCGCCACGCCTGAAGGCGTTGAAGGCGGTCGTCGATTACGCCCTGGCCCAGCCCGGCCTCTACGTCGTGCTGAACGTTCACCACGAAAAGCGGCTGAAGCAGGACGGCCGCGCCGACGTTCTGGAACAGCTATGGACCGACATCGCCGACCTCTTCGGCGACCGCGACCACCGACTGATCTTCGAAATCCTTAACGAGCCCCATCTGGAGGGCGGCACGCCCATGGCGCCGGAAATGGTGCGTGAGATGTCGGGTCGCGCCTATCAGCGCATCCGCGCGCGCGACGCCCGCCGCATCGTGGTGATCGGCGGCAATCAGTGGTTCGGCGCCGACGAAATGGCCCGCACCTGGCCCGATCTGAAGGCGGTCGGCGACGGGGCCGACCCCTATGTCATGGCCACCTTCCACCACTACAATCCCTGGACCTTCGCCGGCGACAATCAGGGCGACTACGCCGATCCCTGGACTGAGGAGGATATGCAAAAGCCCATGCAGACCATGGCCGACTGGGCCACGACCGTGGGCAAGGGCATGCCGGTCTTCATCGGCGAATGGGGCGTGGGCTGGCACAGCACGCTGGCGACCATGAACTGCAACAATGTGCGCCTGTGGTATGCGCGTTTCCACGCCGCCCACGCCGCACCGATGCATATGCCCACCGCCGTCTGGGACGACGGCGGCTGGTTCCAGTTGTTCGACCACGCCCGTAACCGCTTCGGCGACAATCTGGTCGACTGCATCGGCGGCGAATGCGCCTGGTCGGGAACCGAGCGTTTCAACCCCGACTGCTACTGACCCGCTTCAATGCCAGTCGCCGCCGCCGATAGGCGCGCCCGGCGGCACGGGCTGGGCGACGGGCAAGGTCTCACCGAGGGCTTTCAATCCCTCGACCGGGCCGGTCAGGGCCTGAGCCAGATAGGCGCATTGGGCCGTCTCGTTCCGATCCCCTCGGCATCGTTTCAACTGATCGCCAAATCGGTTGGCGGCGTCGCGCACCACGCCTTGAGCCGTGGAGGACAGGTCCTTGCCCTGCATCAGGGCGGCCAGATAGGCGGCGTAACGGGCGCGGGCCACACGACGCAGTTCAGCCTGACGCGGGCCGAGGGCGCCGCCCGGCCCCACGGTCACGGCGATGCGGTCCAGCGTCTCTTGCAGACCCAGTTGCGAAGGGTCGCGGCGCTGCTGCTCCACCAGCCGGTTCAGTCGCTCGGGCGCCAAAAGAGTCTCATAAACCGGCTCCGTCGCGGCCCCAGCCGCCGACGACGGATCGAACACCGCATCGGTGCGCCCCTCGAACAGCTCGATATCGGTCTGGCGATCCGGCACGCCCGATTGGGCCGACGACAACAGGTCGATTACCCGATCCGGCAGGTCCAGGGTCTCGGGCGACAGGGCCAACATGAGCGCGTCCAGCGCCGCGCGCTGCCGCTCGGCCGAAACCGGATCGGCCTGCTCGCGCCCGTCGCCGCTGACGGAATAGGCATAGTCCACGCCCCCGATCTGACGCCCCACCGCCGTCGTCTGATAGCGGTGATACAGATAGATCGGCACGATCACGCGGCGCAGATCGGCCGCCGGCGCCCCGGCCGGCAGATTGTTCAGGCCGAATCGCGACAGGGCGATGCGACGCACCGCCAGGGTGTTGGCGAACTCTGCGGTCACGTCCGCGCCGTTGTCCCACATGGCGCCATAGGGCTGGAGGCTGCCCAGCGGCCGTGTGTCGGTGTCGTTGACGAAGCGATAGCCCCGCGCTTGGCTGTCCGCCGCCAGGGCCAGGCGGCGCGCCTGCGGGTCCTGCCCCGGCGCATCCCCATACAACCAGTCGACAACGAACCGATCCCAGGCGCCGACGCCGGTGGTGTAGACCCGGCTGAAGTCCAGACGGTCTCCGTCCGCGATCACCCAGGGCGCCGGATAGTCCATGACCGAGGCTCGCCCCTCGAACGTCGAGGCGGCGAAGTTATGGGCGATGCCCAGGGCGTGGCCGATCTCATGCGCCGACAGCTGGCGCAGGCGCTGATAGGCCAGACGGTCGGGGTCGTCCTCGGCCCCTGTCCCGCTGCGGTCGGCGCCGACCAGACCTTCGAAGATCATCTTGTCCTGGCGGTCGCGTAGGGAGCCCAGTTGCACCACCCCACGCACGATCTCGCCGGTGCGCGGATCGTTGACGCTGGTTCCGGTCGACCAGCCGCGCGTCTCGCGGTGGACCCACGACACGATGTTGTAGCGAGCGTCCATCGGATTGACGCCTTCGGGCAGAAGCTCGACCCGGAAGGCGTCGATGTAGCCGGCCCGGTCGAACGCCTGGGTCCACCAGTTTCCCCCCTCGATCAGGGCTTGGCGGATGGCGGGCGGCGCCGCGCGGTCCACATAGAAGACGATGGGTTTCCTGACCGGGGACCGGGCGGCGGTCGGGTCGGTCTTCTCCAGACGGAAACGTCGGGCCAGGCGCGTGACGACGGGATGGTCCAGGTCGGCGGCGAAGTCCGTCACCACGATCTGCGCCGAGGTGCCGGAGCGCGGATCGTGCGGCACGGGCTGGAAGCCGTCGTCCGGCAGGCGGATGAAAGAGTGATGCACCCCCAACGTCACCGCCCGCGTCTCGGGCGAGACACGCGACAGGTCGGCGCCCGGCTCGTCGCTGGTGAAGGTCTGGACCGTCTCGAACTCGACGTTCTCGGGGAAAACCAGCGTCTGGCCCGCGTCGATGAAGCTCAGCGTCGGCGCAGGCTTGAACGTCCCCAGGCGGGCGCGTTTGAGACGGCCGACGGCGTTGACCGCATCCCGCTCCAGAAACCCGGACAGATCGAAGGTGATTGCTCCGTCCACCCCCGTCTCGATCACTTCGCCGGACCAGACCACGGGCGCGGCGAAAGAGGCGGCGACGGCGTTCACCTGATCCGCATCGGCGTCTTCGGCGCGGAAGCGGTTGTTCTCGAACACGGCGAAGACGCGATTGCCGACCTTGCGAAAGACCACCACCTGGGACTGGCCCAGGCCCGACCTGTCCAACCCCGCCCCATCCAGGCCCAGCCCCGCCGACAGCCCCGGCTGATAGAGATATCGGCCCAGCACCCCATCGGGGCCTGGCGCGGGCAGACGCACCGTCACCTTGCCCTTTTGCGGATCGGTCCGCACGGCGAACAGGCCGCTACGCCAGGCCGCCGACGCCTCGGAGACGGCCGATGACGGGGCAGGCGTCGTCGACTGCGCCGCCGCCGGCTCGCCCGCGCCGATCAGAACCAGACCGGCGGCGCCCGCCATCAGAATCCCACGCATCCTCGCCCTCCCCTTCGTTTCGGCCGACCTCAGCGCACGCCCAGGGCCAGGGCGTCCGGCCGGCGCGTATCGGCGGCCCCCAGGAAGCGGTCGCCCTCGATCATGATCGACTGCGTGCTGCCCATGGTCATGGACGGTCGAACCGTATGGCCCCGCGCGCGCAGCAACCGCTCCACATCGGGCGAGAATCCGCCCTCAAGCTCCAGCGGGCTGTCGCCTCCGCCCTGGTTCAGGCGCGGCCGCATGGCGGCCTCGGCGATGTTCAGGTCGTGGTCGATGACGTTAGAGATCAGTTGGACCATGGTGGCGATGATGTAGCCGCCGCCCGGCGTGCCCGTGACCAGCCAGGGCTTGTCGTCCTTGAACACGATCATCGGGGTGATGGTGGAACCCAGACGCTTGCCGGGCGCAGGCGAGTTGGGCTGGCCCCGCGTACCCCAGGCGAAGTTGTCCAGATTGTTGTTCAGCAGGATTCCGGTCCCCTCCGGGGCGACATGCGCGCCATAGGAGTTGGACAGGGTGTAGGTGTTCGAGACGGCATTGCCCCGGTCGTCCGCCACCGAAAAGTGGGTCGTGTCCTTGCTCTCGAACGGATAGGGATTGCCCTCGGGAATGTCGGCGCCGCTCAGCGACCGATCCAGCGAAATCAACTTCACCCGCTCGGCGGCGTAGCCCTTGCTGGCAAGGCCGTGGGCCGGCGCGTTCCACTGGGGCGCCCCGCCGATCAGCCGACGATCGGACGAGGTGATCTTCATCGCCTCGGCGATCAGATGAAGACTGTCGACGCTGCCCCATCCCATGGCCTTCAGGTCGAAATGCTCCAGAAGGTTCAGCGCCTCGGCGACGCTGACGCCCGAGGCGGTCGGCGGCATATAGGCGATGCGATCGCCCCGATAGCTGCCCCAGATCGGTTCGGACACGTCGGCGCGATAGGCGGCCATGTCGGCCAGGGTGATGACGCCGCCGTGGGCCTGTATGCCCGCCACGATCTGACGGGCCAGATCGCCCTTATAGAATTCGTCGGCCCCACCGCGGGCGACCTTGCGCAGGCTCTCGGCCAAAAGCGGCTGGCGGAAGACTTCGCCTGCCCGATAGGGGGCGCCGTCCGGCTTCAGATAGGCCTCGCGCGCGCCCGGATCGTTGGCCAGAACCCGCGCCCGGCCGGCTGTGGCGTCCGCCTCGCCGTCCGACAGGACATAACCGTCCTCGGCCAGGCGGATGGCCGGCGCGATCAGGTCGGCCCAGGGCATGGAGCCGAAGCGCCGGTGCGCCTCCCACATGCCCATGACCGTGCCGGGCACGGCGACATTGATGAAGCCCGAGGGTTTGGAGCGGTCGAACTTGCCGTCAGACCCCAGCAGCAAGTCCGGCGTCGTCGCCGCAGGGGCCACGCCGTAGTAGTTTATGGCGATGTCCTGGGCCGGCCGATCCGCCGTCGCGGCCATATGCACGACCATATAGCCCGAGCCGCCGATATTGCCGGCGCGGGGCAGGGTCACGGCCTCCGCGAAGGCCACCGCGATGGCCGAATCCACCGCATTGCCGCCCCGCCGCAGCACGTCCACCCCGACCCGCGTGGCCGGATCGCTTTGGCTGACCACCATGCCGCCGCGACCGACGACCGGACTGTGAATCTGGCCGTAGCTGACAATGTCGCCGCCGCTGCCTGTCGCGGGACGAACCGGGGTAGAGACCTCTTGGGCGAAGGCCGGCCAGCCCGCCAGAAGCGCAGCGACAGCGACCGCCGCAAACCGCATTTGTGAACGCACGAACAACTCCCCACGACAAGCCAGCCGCCGGCCGGCAGCCAGAACACTACACCTTATCAGCGATAGCATTGCGCCAAGGCCGGATTCAACCCGCACAACTTGTGATTATATTGCTCAGAATATGCAACATATGTAAATTTTCACCTCGAATGGTTGACGCCGCCATTGTGGCGGTTTCTAGTCTTCTCTGCGGCCATTCGTCTGTGCGCGTCCTTCCCGGAAGCGGAAGGCAGCGATCTCACGCCGCATGAACATCGGGGGACACCGAGTTCGATGATCAGTAACCGGGGATACCAAGACCATGCGTACAACCTTCGCTCACCACAGTCTTAGGACGACCATGTTGGCCACGACGGCCCTGTTCGGGGCCGCCACCGCCGCCGTCGCGCAGGAGGCGGTCGACCCGCAGCCCGCCGAAGTCGAAGAGGTCGTGGTGGTCGGCTCTCAGATCCGGGGCGCCAAGGTGACGGCGGCCCTGCCCGTGACCGTCATCGGCGAAGAGCAGATCCTGGCGACCGCAGCCTCCTCCGGCGACGAACTTCTGCGCTCCATCCCGCAAATGGGCGACGTGACCTTCAACGCCAGCTACCTGCCGGCTTCGTCCAACTCGGCGCGCGGCGACACGGGATCGGTCAACCTGAGGAACCTGGGCATCGGCAACACCCTGGTCCTGCTGAACGGCCGGCGCGTCGTGGGCCATCCGACGTCTCAGGCGAACGAGCATTTGGTGCCGGTCCTGACCTACAACACCAACGCAATTCCGGTTTCGGGCCTGAAGCGTCTGGAGGTGCTGCGCGACGGCGCGGCCGCCATCTATGGCGCGGACGCCGTGGCCGGGGTGGTCAACACCGTCCTGCGCGACGACATGACCGACTGGACCGTCTCCAGCCAGTACGGCGGGGCCGAGGGCACGGGCCTGCGCGAGTTCAACTTCTCGCTCTACGGCGGGCAGGACATCGCCGAGGGACGCGGCAACGTCTCGGCCTTCTTCAACTACGACCACCGCAGCGAATTGACCACGCTGGAGCAGCCCTACACGGCCTCGGACGACAAGCGCCCGCTGTTCGCCGGGACCGGGTTCGAGAACAATTCCGGCTTGAACGGCCTGTCGTCCCTGACGCCCTGGGGCCAGTTCACCCTGGCCAGCGGCTCGGCCAGCTATGGCGCCGTGACTGGGTTCACCACCTTCACCATCCAGCCATCGACCCTTTCAGGATGCGCCGCTGCCTTGGCCAACGGCCTGTGCCTCAAGAAGACGACCAACATCGATCCGTCCCTGTTGGCCGACACGGCTCAGGAAAACCTGACCGTCATTCCCGAGGTCGACCGCTACAACCTGTTCCTGACCGGCCGCTACAAGATCAACGACGCAGTGGAATTCTTTGGTGAACTGGGCGGTTATCGGGCCCAGTCCCATGCCCGTCAGGCGCCGATCAACACCCTGTCGTCGGTGGTCATGACCATTCCAGGGACCAACTATTACAACCCGTTCCAGCGCGACGTTCGTCTGACCGGCTACCGCTTCAACGACCTTGGGCCGATCAACGTCGACGTCACCAATGAACAGTACCGCATTCTGGGCGGCCTGCGCGGCGACTGGCGCGGCTGGCGCTGGGAATCGGCGCTGGTCTGGTCCGAGGCCTCGGCCAAGGACGTGTCGGACAACATCTCGACCACGCGGCTGGCCGAATGGGCGGCCAAATCGACGCCCGACGCCTACAACTTCTTCAACGGCGGCGACCCGGCCAGTCCGCGTTTCGGCGATTCCACCCCGTCCAACCAGGCGGCGCTGGACGCCATCCGCGTGGACATGGTGCGAAAGACCAAGACGGAGCTGGGCCTGTGGGACTTCAAGATCTCGCGCCCCGACGTCTTCCAGCTTCCGGGCGGCCCCGTCGGCATGGCCGCAGGGATCGAGTTCCGCACCGAGAGCCAGCTGGACGACCGCGACAGCCGCATCGACGGCACGATCCGCTACACCGACAAGTCGGGCGCGACCTATAGCGACCTGATCAACTCGTCCGAGAACCCCGACACCTACGGCGAACGCGACGTCTTCTCGGCCTATCTGGAGGTCGCCGCCCCGCTCGTCTCGCCCGAGATGAACATTCCGCTGGTGCATAATCTGGAGGTCCAGCTGGCGGGCCGGTTCGAGAACTATTCGGACTTCGGCGACGTGGCCAAGCCCAAGATCGCCGGCGCCTGGGACATCGTGGACGGGTTCCGCATCCGCGCCTCCTGGGCCCAGGGCTTCCGCGCGCCCAACCTGGAGCAGATCAACGCCACCGTGATCACGCGGTCCAACAGCTCCAACGACTACATCTATTGCGAGGCCCTGCTGCGTCGCGGCGCCATCACCAATATGAACCAGTGCGGCGCCAGCACAGTGTCGCAGATTCCCAACACCTTCGCCGACAAGGCCAACGCCACCCAGACCCACGTCCGCAAGCTGACGGCCGAGCGGCGGTCGGGCAATCCGAACCTTCAGCCCGAAGAGTCCGAAACCACCTCGGTCGGCGTGGTGATCCAGCCGCGCTTCCTGCCCGAGCAACTGGGGGAGTTCACCGTCACGGCGGACCTGTGGAAGGTCGAACAGACCGGCATGGTCGGCCTGTTCCGGGGGCAGAACGCCCTGATCCTGGACTATCTGCTGCGCAAGAGCGGCGGCTCAAACCCCAATGTCATACGCGCCGATCCGACGGCGGCGGACCAGGCCATCTTCGCCGGCACCGGCCTGACCCCGGTGGGCGAAGTGCAGTACATCACCGACGCCTACAGCAACCAGCAGCCCCAGACGGTCGAGGGGCTGGACCTGGGCGTGATGTGGAACCTGCGCGGCACGCGGGTCGGGGATTTCAGCCTGAACCTGAACGTCTCGCACCTGATCAAATACTATCTCGAAATGTCGCCGGGCATGCAGGATCTGCAGGCCGCGCGCGACGCCGGCTCCATCCCCGCCTCCATCACATTCGGCGGCCGGATGGGCGACCTGATCGACGACCAGGGCCGGCCGGAATGGAAGTGGTCGCTGTCGGGAAGCTGGCGCTATCAAAACCTGACGGTGGGCGCCTTCAGCCAGTATATCTCGTCCATGTACGACAGCAGCCTGGTCAATTCGACCGGCGACTACTGGACGATCGATTCGACGCTGACGGCCAACCTGTATGCCGAATATCAGTTCGATCAGGGCGCCCTGTCCGACACCTCGATCCGGCTGGGCGTGCGCAATCTCAGCGACGAACAGCCGCCCCTGTCGGCGGGAGGCTATCTCGGCACCGTGTATCAGCCCTACGGCCGCTACTGGTACGTCAACTTCCGCAAGACCTTCTAACCCTGCCCGACGGGCGGAGGGTCGCCCCTCCGCCCGTTACTTTTTCAGTCGCTTATCGGAGTTCCCCATGAAGCCCGTTTCGATGCGCGCCCTGGCCTTGGCTACGGCCCTGGCCGGTTTCAGCCTGCCGGCCGCCGCCGCAGAGCTGTCGCCCCAGGCCCGCGCCCAGATCCTGTCCACCGTCGAGCGCAACGAACCGGCCCTGGACCATGCGGCGCTGGAAATCTGGAAGTTCGCGGAGCTGGGCTATCAGGAGACGCAAAGCACCGCCCTGCTCCAGGGTCAGTTGCGCGATGCGGGCTTCACCGTCACGCCGGGGATCGCCGGAGAGCCGACCGCCTTCCTGGCCCGCTACAAGACCGGCGACGGCCCGGTCATCGCGGTGCTGGCCGAATACGACGCCCTGCCCGGCCTGTCCCAGACCCTCAGCCCGGTGCAGCAGTCAGCCGGCGCCCCGGCCGGGCACGGCTGCGGGCATAACCTGTTCGGCGCCGCCTCGGTCCAGGCCGCCATCGCGGTCAAGGACTGGATGGCCGCCAACAACATCAAGGGCGAACTGCGCGTCTATGGCACGCCCGCCGAAGAGGGCGGATCGGGCAAGGTCTATATGGTCCGCGACGGCCTGTTCGACGAAGTGGACGTCGCCGTCCACTGGCACCCCGGCGACGTCAACAGCGCCCGCCAGGGCGACACCATGGCCAATGTCTCGGGCAAGTTCCGCTTCTACGGCACGGCCGCCCACGCCGCCGCCGCGCCGGACAAGGGCCGATCGGCCCTGGACGCGGTCGAGGCCATGAACGCCATGGTCAATCTGATGCGCGAACACGTGCCCGACCGCACCCGCATCCACTATGTCATCACCGACGGCGGGCGAGCGCCGAACGTCGTCCCGGCCTATGCCGAAAGCTACTACTACGTCCGCCACACCGATCCCCAGATCGTCCGCGACGTGCTGGAGCGGGTGAAGAAGGCCGCCGACGGCGCCGCGCTGGGCACCGGCACGCGGGTCGAGTTCGAGGCCATCGGCGGCGTCTATTCCATGCTGCCGAACGAGGCCCTGATGACCGTCATGGACCGCAATCTGCGCGCCGTCGGCGGCATCGCCTGGACGCCCGAGGAGATCGCCCTGGCCGCAGAGATCCAGAAGACCCTGACCTCCAGGCCGCCGCTGTCCAGCGTGGGCGAAATCCAGCCGGCGGTGATCGGCGGCGACTTTGGCGGCTCGACCGACGTGTCGGACGTCTCCTGGGTCACGCCGACGGTCGGCCTGTCGACCGCGACATTCGTGCCGGGATCGGCGGGCCACAGTTGGCAGAACGTAGTGGCCGCCGGGTCGTCCATCGGCCTGAAGGGCGCGCACCTGGCCGCCAAGACTCTGGCCCTGACCACCGCCGAACTGTTCCAGAGCCCGGAGACCGTCGCCGCCGCCAGGGCCGAATTCGAAGGTCGCCGCGGCCCCGACTTCCAGTACCGCGCCCTGCTGGGCGACCGCGCGCCAGCTCTCAATTACAGAGACTGATCGGCTCCGACGAGGCTTCAGGCTGATTGAAGCCGGCAGTGCGACCGTTTATAGTGAGACTAAGTCCCAAAAAGTGGACAAACTATAGATGGGAAGGAAACGCGCGTGTCAGGATTGGTCGGACAACGCAGCTTGTTGCTCGGCACAGCCGCGGCGCTCCTGGCGGCGCCTTGGTGTGCAACGGCCGAGACCGTGCGCCTGGAGTCCCTGGACAGATCCGTGATCGCCGCACCGGCCAGCGAAGGCGGCGTGTTGGTGCAGTGGCGACTGAGAGCGACGGATGCGGCGAACGCGCGTTTCGACGTGTTCAAGAACGGTGTGAAGGTGGCTCGGACTGTGCCGGCCGAAGCGACGGATTGGCGCGATGCGAACGGCGACGCCCAGGCGCGTTATACGGTGCAGTTGGCCGGTGATGGGGATCAGGCCCCAGCGCTGAACCTGAACGACGGCTATCTCACAATCCCCCTGGATCGGCCTGCGGGCGGCGTAACGCCCGACGGCGTCACCTATGAATACGAGGCCAACGACGGGACGGTGGGCGATCTGGACGGCGACGGCCGTTACGAGATCGTGCTGAAGTGGCAACCGACGAACGCCAAGGACAACGCCTTCGCCGGTTTCACCGGCCCGACCCTGGTGGACGCCTATACGTTGGACGGGCGGCGGCTGTGGCGGATCGACCTGGGGCGCAACATCCGTTCCGGCGCCCACTACACCCAGATGATCGTTCAGGATTTCGACGGCGACGGCCGGGCCGAGATCGCGCTGAAGACGGCGGACGGAACGGTCGATGGAACCGGCCGCATCCTCGGCGACGGCCAGGCCGACTGGAGGGAGACGGGCGGAGAGATCACCAGCCACGACCGCACGGGCGCCGAACGCAAGGCCGACGGAACCCTGGCGGCGGGCCTGACCGGGCGCATCCTGACCGGGCCGGAGTTCATCACCGTCTTCGACGGCCGCACCGGCGCGGCCCTGGCCAGCGCGCCCTATGTCCCCTCTCGCGGCCGATCCGGCGATACGGCCAGCGCCGACGAACTGGCCGCAATATGGGGCGACGGTTACGGCAACCGATCCGAACGTTATCTAGGCGGCGCGGCCTATCTGGATGGGCGGCTGCCCAGCATCGTCATGGCGCGCGGCTATTACGGACGCACCGTGGTCGCCGCCTGGGATTGGCGCGACGGTCGGCTGAGCCAGCGCTGGGTGTTCGACAGCGACCGGGCGCCCGAAGGTTACGCCGGTCAGGGCAATCATCAGTTCAGCGTGGCGGACATCGACGGCGACGGCCGCCAGGAGATTGTCTATGGCGCCATGGCGCTGGACGACGACGGAACGCCGCTGTGGACCACGCGCGCTGGGCCACGGCGACGCCATGCATGTCAGCGATCTGGACCCGACGCGGCCGGGGCTGGAGAAGTTCGGCGTCCACGAGAACGTCGGCGGCAACGGCGGCGTCGGCTCGGCCATGGTGGACACCCGCACCGGAGAAATCCTGTGGCGCACGCCTGGCCAGCACGACGTCGGGCGCGGCGTGGCCCTCGACATCGATCCCCGCTATCCGGGCGCCGAGGTCTGGGCGTCGAACAGCAACGACCTCTATGCCGCCGACGGCCGGGTCATCTCTCCCACCCGCCCGCAACAGATGAATTTCGCCATCTGGTGGGACGGCGACGCCCTGCGTGAACTGCTGGACGGGACCCGCATCTTCAAATGGGACTGGGAGAACCCGCGGTCCGTCCCCCTGCTGACCGCCGAGGGCGCGGCCTCGAACAACGGCACCAAGGCGAACCCTGTTCTGGTCGCCGACATCCTGGGCGACTGGCGCGAAGAGGTGGTCTGGCGCACGGCGGACAGTTCGGCCCTGCGGATCTATGTGACCCCGCACCCGACCGCGATCCGCCACGTCACCTTGATGCACGACGCGCAGTATCGGTCACAGGTGTCGGGCCAGAACTCGGCTTACAATCAGCCGTCGCATCCCAGTTTCGCCTTCGATCCGGCTCCGCCTGCGGAACGCGGTCGATGAGGGCGAACCGACGCGGGATTCTTTTGGCCGCCGCCGGCCTGGCCGGATGCGCGGCCCTGCCCCGGCCCGGCGCCCGGCGCCTTTACACCGACGATTTCCGCCACGGTATGGATCGGTGGCTGGTCGAACTGGAGCAGGGACAGGGAACCGTGCGCGCCGCCGACGGGGCGATGACCTTCGATGTGCCCAAGGGGGCCACCGCCTGGTTCCGGCCTGAACTGACCTCGCCGGTCGAAATCCGCTTCAAGGCCGAAGCCGTGTTCGCCGGCGGCGCCCATGACCGGGTCAGCGATCTGAACTGCTTCTGGATGGCCGATGATCCGCGCAGTCCCGGCGATCTGCTCGCACGCCCCCGGTCGGGGGCCTTCGCCGACTATGACACGCTGCGGACCTATTATGTCGGGCTGGGCGGCAACTCGAACACCTCATCGCGTTTCCGCCGCTATGTCGGGAACGGAGAAAGGCCGCTGCTGCCCCAGCACGACCTGTCGGCGCCGGAAGACCTGATCGTCGCCAATCGCCCCTACCACATCCGCCTGATCGCGGACGGATCGCGCATCGAATACTGGCGCGACGACCGGCGCATGTTCGCCCTGAACGATCCCGCCCCCTATCGCCGCGGATGGTTCGGCCTGCGCACCACCTGGAATCACATGACCGTCCGGGACTTCTCGGTCTGGACCGTCGCCTAGTTTGAGGAAGCCGATGAAGAAGCACGCCCTGATCCTGGCGTTGGCCCTGGCGGCCCTCGCCCCCAGCGCCCAGGCGCAAAGCCACTGGGCGCGAAGCTGGAACGCCTCGCCCCTGGCCGCCGCACCCGACCGCCGCCCTCCGACGCTGAAGGATGTCACCGTGCGTCAGGTGGTTCGCGTCAGCGCGGGCGGCGACCGCTTCCGGCTGCGGCTGTCCAACGAATACGGCTCGACCGCCGCGCGGATCGGACGGGTGCGGATCGTGCAGCTGGCCGACGACGGAAAGCCCGTGCCCGGCACGGCGCGCGACCTGACCTTTGACGGCGCGGCTGGCGCCCTGCTGGCCCCGGAAGCGCCCCTGCTCAGCGATCCAGTCGATCTGGCCCTGCCTGCGCTAAGCCGCCTGTCGATCAGCCTTTATCTGCCCGATGAGGTCGCCGATCCCACCATCCACCTGCTGGGCCTGTCTTCGGCCTGGGTCGCGCCTGGCGACCAGACGGCGGCCGACCAGTTGACCGATCCGACCCTGGTGACGCAGCGCCTTCTGATCTCGGGCGTCGATGTGGAGCGGGCCGAGGCTGGTCGGGTGATCGTGACCTTGGGCGATTCCATCACCGACGGCGCCAACGGCACACGCGACGCCGACCAGCGCTGGCCCGACCTGCTGGCGCGCCGTCTGCAGGCGGCGGGCCTGACCTCGGTGGCGGTCGCCAATGCCGGGATTTCCGGCAACCGAATCCTGAAGCCAAAGCCCGGCCTGGGTGTCGCCGCCCTGGCCCGGTTCGACCGCGACGTGCTGGCCGTGCCCGGCGCGACCGACGTGATCGTGCTGGAGGGCGTCAATGACTTCGGCATGGCCTGGCGCGACCACGACCCTCAACCGCCGACCCCGGCGGACCTGATCGCCGGTTACCGCCAGATGATCGCCCGCGCCCATGCGGCCGGCCTGAAGATCAGGCTGGCGACCATCCTGCCCTACAAGGACGCCAACTATTGGTCCAAACAGGGCGAGGCGACGCGCCAGGCCCTGAACGCCTGGATTCGCACCAGCGGAGAGGCGGACGGCGTCATCGACTTCGACGCCGTGATGCGCGATCCGGCCGAGCCGCTGAAACTGGCCGCCGCCTACGACAGCGGCGACCATCTGCACCCCAACGATGCGGGCTTCCGCGCCATGGCCGACGCCATCGACCTGACGCCCTATCGCTGAACCCGAATGGCGGCCTGACGCGGATCAGGCCGCCAGCATCTCGCGGGTCATGCCGGCGACGGACTTGGCCCCGGTCAGGGTCATGGCGACGCGCATTTCCTTTTCGAACAGGTCCAGCAGGTTCTCGACGCCCGCCTGACCGTTCGCCGCCAGCGCATAGACGAAGGCCCGGCCCAGCAGGACCACGTCGGCGCCCAGCGAGATCGCCCGCACCACGTCCAGACCGTTGCGAACCCCGGAATCGGCCAGGATCGTCAGATCGCCCTGCACCGCCTCGGCGATGGCCGGCAGGGCGCGGGCCGAGGACAACACCCCGTCCAGCTGACGCCCGCCATGGTTCGACACCACGATCCCGTCGGCGCCGAAACTGACGGCGTCGCGGGCGTCCTGCGGATCAAGCACGCCCTTGATGATCATCGGCCCGTCCCAGAAGTCGCGGATCCACTGCAGGTCCTTCCACGAGATCGACGGATCGAAGTTGTTCGCCAGCCAGCCGATATAGTCGGCCAGGCCCGTCGGCTTGCCCAGATAGGCCGAGACATTGCCCAGATCGTGCGGCGTGCCGCGCAGACCCACGTCGAAGGCCCACATCGGATGGGTCATGGCCTGGATCATGCGTCGCAACGATGCGTTCGGCCCGCTCATGCCCGAATGGGCGTCGCGGTATCGGGCGCCGGGGGTCGGCATGTCGACGGTGAAGACCAGGGTCTTCACCCCCGCCGCCTTCGCCCGCTCCAGCGCGTTCTTCATGAAGCCCCGGTCGCGCAGCACATAGAGCTGGAACCACATGGGCCGATCGATGGCTTGCGCCACCTCCTCGATCGGGCAGACCGAGACGGTGGAAAGGGTGAAGGGCACCCCGCGCGAGGCCGCCGCCCGGGCCGCCTGCACCTCGCCGCGCCGTGCGTACATCCCCGTCAGTCCCACCGGCGCCAGCACGACGGGCAGGCGCAGCGTCTCATCGAACAGCTTTGTCTCAAGGCTGAGGCTGGTCATATCCTGGAGCACGCGCTGGCGCAGGGCGATGGCCTGCCAGTCCTCGACATTGCGGCGCAGGGTCTGCTCCGCATAGGCGCCGCCATCGATATAGTGGAACAGGAAGGGCGGCAGCCTGCGCCGCGCGGCCTCGCGATAGTCGCTGGGGGACGAGATGATCATGGCCGCGTCTTACTGGAAGTTGGCGAAGGCCCCGCCGTCGACCAGCAGGGCGGCGCCGGACATATAGCTGGCCATGTCCGAGGACAGGAAGGCCACGACCGAGGCGATGTCCTCCGGCCGACCCAGCCGACCCAGCGGAATGCGGCCTTCCATATATTCGCGCTTCGCCGGATCGGCGAGGTCGTCCTTGTTGATGTCGGTGGCGATGGTGCCGGGCAGCACCGAATTGCAGCGGATGCCGTGTTTGCCCAGCGCGACGGCGCAGGACTGCATCAGGCTGTGAACGCCAGCCTTGGTCGGGGTGTAATGGGTCTGCATCTCGCCGCCGACCAAGGCCGAGATCGAGCTGATCGCCACGATGGCGCCGCCCCTTCCCTCGGAATCTTGGCCCTGCTTGACCATCTGGTTCGCCGCCGCCTGCACCATGAAATAGGCGCCGTGCAGATTGACCTCCATCGTCCGCCGCAGGGTCTCGACCGGCATGTCGAGGAAGGCGTGGAACGGGCAGATGCCGGCGTTTGAGACGAAGACGTCCACCCGGCCCAGGGCCTGAACGGCGGCGGCGACGAACTGCGTCGCGCTGTCCGGCTGGGCCACGTCGCCGTCGACGGCGATCGCGCGGCGGCCCAGGGCCTCGATGTCGGCGACCACCTCGGCGGCGGCGGCCTCATCCCGGAAGGTGTTGATCGCGACGTCGGCGCCCTGGCGCGCGGCCTCTATCGCCGTCGCCCGCCCGATGCCCCGCGACGCCCCGGTGATCAGGACGACCTTGTTTTCAAGCAGCATGAGGGCTCCGGCGATTGTTCGGTTTCAGGTTTTGGGCGACCAGCCCAGGTCGGCGCTGATGGCGTCGGCGGCTTCAGTGACGGTTTTGGTCAGTTCGGTCATCCGCGCATCGGACATATATTGCGCGGCGGAGGAGACGCTGAGGGCGGCGACGATGTGCCCGTCCACCGCGCGGATCGGCGCGGCGACACAGCGGATCTGGTCCTCGTTCTCCTCCAAGTCGAAGGCGTAACCCTTTTGAGCGTAGGCGTGCATCCGCTCCAGCCAGACGGCGCGGGCCGCCGAATCGAACGTGGCTCCCGGCTCGGCGTAGAAGTCGATCCAGTCCGCCTCGGTCTTGTCCAGGATCAGCGCCTTGCCCAGGCCCGTCGAGGCGATGGGGTGCCGCTCGCCCAGGCGCGAACCGATGTTGATCCGCCTGCGTCCCGCGACCTTGTCCAGATACAGTGCATAACGCCCGTCCAGCACGCCCAGATGCACGGTGTCGTCCGTCGCCGCCGACAGTTGCTCCAGCCAGGGTCGGGCCACGCGCGGCAGATGCATCTGCTGACTGGCGGCATGGCCCAGCTCCAGCAGTTTGGGACCGAGGCTGTAGCCCTCGCGCGGACGGAACGACAGCAGCCGCCGCTCGACCAGGGCCGAGGCCAGACGGTGGGTGGTGCTGCGCGTCAGGTCCAGCTTTTCGGATAGCTCGGCCAGTGGCAGGGAGCCGTCGATCAGGGCGTCGATCACGTCCAGACCGCGCAGCAGGGTCTGGCTGCCGGACGCCTTGGCGCCGACCTCTTCATCCCCATCGACCTGTGCGGTCTTGATTGACGGCGTTCGTCCCATTTCGTAATCCTCATTCTCAGAATGTAGCAAAACGCGCAAGTCGCTCCGCCACACGAGCCTGACTTTGACGCCATGCACGGAGGAACGCTAGTGAAATCCCGCATTATGGGAGCGAATTGCCAAGCTTTGGTGATGACGCGATGAGCCGCCTGCCCCGCATCAAACATGTGCGCGCCTTCGTCGTGAAGAACGACGGGACCGGGGGCGGCGCCGACTATCACGACCAGGGCGACGGCCATTGGATCGACGACCACATCGCCACCCCGATGGCCAAATATCCCGAGTACCGCCAGAGCCGCCGCAGCTTCGGCATCAACGTCCTGGGCACCCTGGTCGTGGAGATCGAGGCCGAGAACGGCGTGGTCGGCTTCGCCGTGACCACCGGCGGCGAACCGGCGGCCTATATCGTCGAGAAACACCTGGCCCGCTTCCTGGAAGGCCGCGATCCGTCCGAGGTCGAGAAGATCTGGGACCAGATGTATTTCTCCACCCAGTATTACGGCCGCAAGGGTCTGGTGGTGAACGCCATCTCCGGCGTCGATCTGGCGCTGTGGGACCTGTTGGGCCGGCTGCGTCAGGAGCCGGTCTTCGCCATGCTGGGCGGGGCGGTGCGCGACGAACTGACCTTCTACGCCACCGGCGCGCGGCCCGACAAAGCCAAGGAACTGGGCTTCATCGGCGGGAAGATGCCCCTGCACCACGGTCCGGCCGAAGGCGAAGAGGGCCTGCACAAGAATCTGGCCGAGCTGGAGGCCATGCGCAACGCCTGCGGCGACGACTTCTGGCTGATGTTCGACTGCTGGATGGCGCTGGACCTGAACTACGCCACCCGTCTGGCCCACGAGGCCCACAAACTGGGTCTGAAGTGGATCGAGGAGGCCCTCAGCCCCGACGACTACTGGGGCTATCAGGCGCTGAAGAAGAATGCGCCCAAGGGGATGCTGGTCACGACCGGCGAGCATGAGGCCACCCGCTGGGGCTTCCGCATGCTGTTGGAAATGGAATGCTGCGACATCATCCAGCCGGACGTGGGTTGGTGCGGCGGCGTGACCGAACTGATCAAGATCTCCGCCATGGCCGACGCCAAGGGCGTGCTGATGATCCCGCACGGGTCGTCGGTCTATTCCTACCACTTCGTGGTGACGCGCCATAACAGCCCGTTCGCCGAGTTCCTGATGATGGCCCCCGGCGCCGACGAGGTCGTGCCCATGTTCCATCCGCAGCTGATCGGCGAGCCGGTTCCCGTGAACGGCCGCCTGAAGGTTCCCGACACCCCCGGTTTCGGCGTCGAGCTGAACCGCGACATCGCCCTGCACCGCCCTTACGCGCGTTAAGACGAAAGCCCCTCCTCCACCATGAAACTGCTGCGTTACGGCCCCAAGGGCCAGGAAAAGCCGGGCACACTGGACGCCGAAGGGCGCATCCGCGACCTGTCGGGCGTCGTCGCCGACATCACCCCGGATCAACTGCACGGCCCGGCGCTCGACGCCCTGAAGGCCATCGACCCGGCTGCGCTTCCGCTGGTCGAGGGCCAGCCGCGTTACGGCGTGCCGGTCAACGGCAGCCGCAAATTCATCGCCATCGGCCTGAACTTCGCCGACCACGCGGCGGAATCCAACCTGCCGATCCCCGAGGAGCCGGTCGTCTTCACCAAGGCCATCACCTGCCTGAACGGGCCGAACGACGACGTGGTGATCCCGCGCGGTTCGCAGAAGACCGACTGGGAGGTCGAGCTGGGCGTCGTCATCGGCAAGCCCGCCTCCTATGTGACCAAGGAGCAGGCCCTGGACCACGTCGCGGGCTATGTGCTGATCAACGACGTGTCCGAGCGCGCCTATCAGACCGAGCGCGGCGGCACCTGGGACAAGGGCAAGGGCTGCGACACCTTCGGCCCGGTCGGCCCGTGGATCGTGACCGCAGACGAAGTCGGCGACGTCCAGAACCTGGACATGTGGCTGGATCTGAACGGCCAGCGGATGCAGACCGGCAACACCAAAACCATGATCTTCGGCGTCGCCGAGATCGTCTCCTATCTGTCGGAGTTCATGACGCTGGAGCCCGGCGACCTGATCACCACCGGCACGCCCCCCGGCGTGGGCCTGGGCCAGAAACCGCCGCTGTATCTGAAACCCGGCGACACGGTCCGCCTGGGCATCGAAAAGCTGGGCGAACAAGGCCAGACCTTCGTGGAGTGGACCCGATGAACGCCTATCGGGATCGTTTCGCGGGCCGCGCCGCCGTGATCACCGGCGGCGCCTCGGGCCTGGGCAAGGCCGCCGCCGCCCGCATCGTCGCCGAGGGCGGAAAGGTCGCCCTGTGGGACCTGAACGCCGACGCCCTGAAGGCTGCGGCCGAAGAGGTGGGCGCCAGCCACGTCGTGGCCCTGGACGTCGCCGACGCGGACGCCGTCGCCGCAGCGGCCGAGCAGTCGCATCAGGCGCTGGGCCGTATCGACGTCCTGATCGCCTCGGCCGGCATCACCGGCGCCACGGTTCCGGTGCAGGACTTCCCACTCGACAGCTGGCGTCGCGTCGTGGACATCAATCTGAACGGCGTCTTCTATTGCTGCCGCGCCATCGTGCCCCTGATGCTGGCCAACGGCTATGGCCGGATCGTCAACGTCGCCTCGGTCGCGGGCAAGGAGGGCAATCCCAACGCCAGCGCCTATTCCGCCTCCAAGGCCGGGGTCATCGGCTTCACCAAGTCGTTGGGCAAGGAACTGGCCGGCAAGGGCGTCATCGCCAACAGCCTGACCCCCGCCACCTTCGAAAGCCCGATCCTGGAGCAGTTGCCGCAGAGCCAGGTCGACTACATGCGCTCCAAAATCCCCATGGGCCGCCTGGGCGAAGTCGAGGAAAGCGCCGCCATGGTCTGCTTCATGGCGTCCGAAGAATGCAGCTTCACCACCGCCTCGACGTTCGACACGTCCGGCGGTCGGACAACCTACTAGGGGCAGGCGACATGGGCGGCTGGATTTTCGGACGCCTGAACGCCCGTTTCGTTGCGGGCGCGGCCTGTGTCGCGCTGACCGTCTGCGGCCTGTTCGGCCCCCTGCCGTGGAGCCTAGCCCAGGCGCAGGCGGTCGATGCGCCTATCAGCCTCGGTCAGGACGACCTGCTCCAGACCCGGCGCTACGCCCTGCGGCCAGGCGACGACGACACGTCCCTGACCCTTTTCGCCCCGCAGAACGGGCGACGCAGCGGCGCGGCCGTCATCATCGCGCCCGGCGGCGGCTATGTGGGTCTGGCCGGAAATCTGGAGGGACGCCAGGTCGCCGACTGGTTCGCCGCGCGCGGCGTGACTGCCTTCGTCCTCCAATATCGCTACGGCGCGCGACACCCCCTGCCCCAACCCATCGAAGACGGCGAGCGCGCGGTGCGGTTCGTCCGCGCCAACGCCCGGGCCATGGGCCTCGATCCCGACCGCATCGGCCTGATGGGCTTTTCGGCCGGGGGCCACCTGGCCGCCATGACGGTCGGTCTGTCCGACGCCGGCGACCCCGCCGCAGTCGACGCGGTGGAGCGCGTGTCCAGCCGGCCGGACTTTCTGGTTCTGGCCTATCCCTGGCTGGAGGCGACGACCATTAACGCCGAGGGCGGCTCCGAATACTGCCGCTTCGCCGCCCGCGCCCACTGGGACTGCAGACCTGCGGACTTCGCCGCCTACACGCCCTTGCCGGACATGGTCGCCAAGGCGCCGCCGACCTTCATCTATCACACCACCGACGACGCCTTGACGCCTGTGCGGGGTTCGGTCGCCCTGTATTCGGCCCTGGCGACGGCCGGAAAGGACGTGGAGATGCATCTCTTCGCCCATGGTTCGCACGGATCGGGAATGGGCGGCGCGGACCCCGCCCTGAGCCTTTGGCCGCAGGCCCTGGAGGCCTGGCTGCGGGCGCGCGGCTATTTCAGCAAGGAGGCGCAGCCCGCGTCATGACGTCCGATCTTCGCATCGTCGATCCCCACGTCCACCTGTGGGACCTGTCACGCGCGCGCTACGGCTGGCTGCAGGACGATCCCCTGCCGAACAATCCGGCCGGCGACATGACCGCCATCGCCCATCGGAACTATCTGCTGGACGACTATCTGGCCGACACGGCCGGCTGGCGGGTGGACAAGATCGTCCACGTCGAGGCCGGCCAGCCGATCGGTCAGCAGTTGGGCGAGACCGACTGGCTTCAGGCCATGGCCGATCGAAACGGCTATCCCCACGGCATCGTCGCCGGCGCCGATCTGCTGGACCCCGATCTGGACGCCCTGCTGGAGGCCCACGCCGCGCGCGCCAACGTGCGGGGCGTTCGCCAGATCGTCTGCTGGCATGCCGATCCGCTGAAGACCTACACCGACCGCGATCTTCTGGCCGATCCGCAATGGGTCGCCGGCTTCGCGCGGCTGGCGCAACACGGCCTGTCGTTCGATCTTCAGCTCTATCCGTCGCAGATGGCGACGGCGGCCGTCATCGCCGCGCGCCATCCCGACATTCCGATGATCATCAATCACGCCGGCCTGCCGACAGACCGCGACGCAGAGGGCCTGGCCTTATGGCGTCAGGGCTTGCGTCTTCTGGCGGCCAATCCCCACGTCTCGATCAAGATTTCGGGCCTGGGCATCACCGACCGCGCCTGGACGATCGAGAGCCTGCGCCCCATCGTTCTGGAGTGCATCGACGCTTTTGGAACCAAGCGCGCCATGTTCGCCTCGGACTTCCCCGTGGAAAGCGTCCACGGCGGTTTCGGCGACTTCTACGCCGCCTTCGACGCCATCACGGCCGACTTCTCAGCCGAGGAACGGGATCGCCTGTTCGCGGCCAACGCCGAAGGGATCTACCGCCTCTGACACGGCCGCTGGGCGGCGGTCAGGGCGTGTAGCCCAGACGCGCCGCCGCCTCTTCCAGACTGTCGCCGATCAGGGCCAGGTTCTCGATGGCCGCCAGGCTCCACTGGGCGGCGTCGTTGGTCGAGACCTGCGGGTCCTCGTGGATCGGGCGCAGCACCTCGGTCCCGCCGACCGTGTCTCCACGCGCGCCCAGCAGGGCGCGCAGCTTGGCCGGATCCTTGCCCAGGAACTCGCTCCAGGCGCGCTGGGCCAGGGCCGCGTCCCGCTCCTCGTGCGCGGCGTAGGCGGTCAGGCGCGAGTGGGCCTCGGTCAGCGACCGCCCGGGCGGGACCTGGCCCAGCAAGCCCGAAATCTCCTCCGGCGAGGCGTTGTAATAGCGGCAGTACTCCAGCCACGCGCGGCGATAGGAGGGCACGTCCAGAAGGTCCAGAAGCTCGGCGTTCATCTCCGCCACGCCGAAGACGGCGTTCAGGTGCGACACGGCGACATAGTCGCCCTGCCCCTGATAACGGCCGGTGGCCAGGTCGAACGGCGCCTCGCCGGCGAACCAGCGGCGCTTCAGCCCACCGATGGTGGTCATGCCGTTGACGATGCGGTCGCGCCAGCGCCGGTCGCCCGTCCGCTCCCACTCCGTCAGCCAGGCGGCGATGAAGGCGCCCCAGCTGGTGCCAAAGCCCGACACCACCTGCCCCTCCGGCACGGCGCGCCCCGGCGCGGGCGGCAGCTTGCGCGAGATGTCGACGTTCTGAAGCGCATGGTCCGAGGTGTTCAGTTCGCGCATCAGGTCGCCGACCCGCTCGTCCGCCGTCAGGAAGTAATAGATACGGCGATAGGCGACGTTCGAGACGCGCGGCTGCTTGGACGAATCCGACCAGTGCTGAACACCGTGGCGCGTGCCGAAGCCCTTGAACCGGCCCAGGTGATAGACGTCCACCTCGCCCGTGTGGCGTGTCATGGCCTCGGCCAGCCTGAACACATCGGCGCGCCCGGTGCGAAGATAGCTGGTCCACAGCCACAGATCGGTCGAAAGCTCGGAATTGTCCCAGGCGTATCCGCCTACGTCATAGCGCCACATGTGACGATCCGGGTCATAGGTGTGCATCACGTCGCCATAGGACCAGAAGCCGTACCAGCGTCGCTGATCGACCTCGCGGACATAGTGATCCAGCAGATGGGTCAGCCGGCCTTCCAGCGCCGCCCGGATCGGCGTCGATGTATCGGGCAAGGACCAGTCGCCGAACACGCCCGCCGCATGCAGCCGCGCCGGCTCGACCGTCAGGCGCGCAGGATCCGCGACCTGACGGGCCATGGCGGAGAAGACATCGTGCGACGGCGTGGCGCCCAGCGCCCACAGGGTCAGTTCCGAGGTGCGGGCGATGCCGTGCGCGTCATCCCACCCGGCCTCGTAATCCTCATAGGTGATGTCCAGGCCGACCAGTTCCTCGGCCGTCGTGTCCATGCCGTTGGCGCTGCGATAGGGGCGCAGGTCCATGGCCGGGGCTTCGGGCGACCACATCCAGGCCGTCAGTTGCGCCGTGTCGGTGTGAGCGTTGCGGATGTCCAGGGCGACCGGCGCGCGTTGCCAGAAGTCCTTCAGGCCCAGGGCCACCCCGCCCGAGGCGCCGCCGACATAGGCCAGGCCCCGGCTGCGCCTGCCCGCATTGGAATCGATCCAGGCGTGCCCCTCGCTGGTCCGCTTGCGCAGGGTGAAGCCGTCGGGCGACAGCTGGCTGAAGGCGAAGTCGCCCCACTCCGGCACCCACTGCAGGCCGTCGTTCTTCAGAATGTCGGGCAGGTCGGCGAAGGCCACCGCCCGGCCCTCGATCTGGGCCTGGCGCACCGCGGCGGTGGGATTGGCGCGGGTGCGCAGGCCCGTCAGGGTGCGGACCGCCTCGCCCCACACGCCCTCGCCCTCTCCGGCGAAACGGATGTGGCGGTTATAGCTGGCGTCCGTCATCGGCGCATCGGCGACGACGCCCAGGCCGCGAATGAAGTCTGTCTTCGGATCGCCGTCAAAGATGAAGCTGTGGACGATCCGCACGGCGTCCGACCCGGCGTAGAAATACAGCCGCACCGACACCGGCAGCCATTCGCGCGTCCCGTCCGTATGGACGCCGTCCAGCTTGATCACCGCCCGCACCGGGCCGGACTGCTCGACCTCGGCCTGACGGATGCGCACGCCATAGCGGGAGGACTTGACCGCCCCACCCGCCTCCAGTTCGGGCTTGTCCTGCGACAGGGCGACCAGCGACAGCTTGCCGACCACGGGCCGACCCGCGCGCGTGGCGCCGGAAATCAGGGCGTCGCCCGACTTGGGCACTCGCCATTCCAGGTCGCCGACCGTGACGACGATCTGCTGCCCCTGATCGGCCGCCCGAACCGGCTGCGCCGGCGCGGCCGGGGCGCCGGGAACCAGCGTCAGACTGTCCAGCGCCGCATCGCCCGTCACGGCGTGGGCCGACCATTTCAGCGAGCCGTCGGGCCAATAGGCGATGGGCCAGGACTGGGCGGGGGTTGCACGGCCCGATCCATCGCGGATGCTGAACGCCTGATTGGGACGAAGCACGCCGCGCGGCCACGGCACGCCGAAGGTGGTTCCGTCCAGATAGCCGGGCTTGTCGCCATCCAGCCAGCGCAGCGGGGTGGCGGGCGCGGCCCGGCGCGGCGCGGCGATCGCGGCTCCCGACATGGCCTGGGCCGCCGCGAGGGCGCCGGCGCCCATGAGCAGGTGACGCCGAGAAGGTTGGAACGCCATGGTCAACTCCCGCCGCCCCAGCGGCGATTATACTCTGAAAGAAAAACGGCCGCCGCCCGCTGGGGCGACGGCCGTGATCGCCGTGACGATCAGTATTTGTAGGTCGCGCCCAGGAAGAAGCGACGGCCCGAATACCCCCTGTTGATAAGGCGGATATCGCCAGCGAAGGACGACTCGTCCTCCTCGGTCAGGTTCTTGCCTTCCGCGAACAGCGTCAGCCCCTTCAGGCCCGGCTTCCACGAAATCTTGCCGTCCAGATAGCCGGTCGGCTCCTTGATGATCGGATTGCCCGACTGATCGGCCGCCGTGACCAGATACCGCGAGCGATAGTTGTAGGCGAGACGGGCGTTGATCGGACCGCGCTCGTACCACAGCGTCGCATTGTAGCTGTTGCTGGACAGGCCAGGATAGGGCAGCGGCGATCCATCCAACTGGCTGAAGACGCCCACGTCCGAAGCTTCCTGATAGGTGTAGTTCACGTCGGCGCCGAAGCCCGACAGAAGCCCTGGCAGGAAGGTGAAGGCGGTCTTGGCGGTAAGCTCAATGCCCGAAATCTTGGCGCCTTTGCCGTTGATGTAGCTGTTGTACGAATACAGCACGCCATCGCCGAATACGTCCCGCAGACCCAGGTTGGTGCGTGCCGGAACGTAGAAGCTCTGGATATCCTTGTAGAAGAAGCCAGCCGAAAACTGCGTGTCACGGTTGGGATACCATTCAACGGAAAGATCGTACTGAGCCGCCTCATAAGGATTCAGATCCGGATTGCCCGCCGAGCAGCTGTCCGGTCCATCTTCTGACGTGTTGTCGTTGGCATAGTTGATGGTGCAGGTCATGTTCGGCACCAAAAAGTTATACAGCGGCCGCGCCATCAACTGGGCATAACCGACACGCATGCTCAGTACATTGTCAATCAGCCAAGCGTTGACGTTAAAGCTGGGAAGCCACTTCGTATACTCGCGGGTCTGCTCAACAAGAGTGTTGGACACGACCGCTGTTGTAGGTGTACCTGGGGTCCCAGGAGAAGTGCCTGTTGCAGGAGTGCCGCCGACCAGGCGCGTCTCATTACGGATATACTTGCCGAATGTCTGAGTCTGGGTATGCACCCGACGAAGGCCCAGATTCCCGACTAGGTCCAAGCCGAAGATCGGCAACGCCCAATCCAGCCGGACATACTGAGCATCTGTCTTCTCCCTCATTCCAGTGGGAATCTGGTCGTAGGTCTTACCGTCGTTTGCGACGCCCGAATAAAGGTTGTCCAGATTGAAGTGGCTGGTGTCCAAATGTTGGGCGATAGCGTTGAAATTTGGATAAAGCCAGTTCGCCGGCAGAGCGCCGCCTCCATAGTGGAAATCCGACGGCAGCGGCGTCATGGCCGAGGCGAAGACCGAATTCGAGAACGCGCGCGACCAGGTCTCGGTCGTAGACCAATAGTTGGTTTGATAAGTATTACCGTAAGTCGCAGCTGTCTGATCGGCCGTCGCACTATCTATAACACGCGCCGTCGAGTTGATCGAGTTGGAGTAGATGACGATGTTGTCAATTTCAGATGCCAGATTGGCCCCTGGACTGATGATAAATCCGCCGTAGTCGTAACCCTTGTTTTCCAAGCTTGAGTATCGACCACCAAACTTGATATTAGTCAGTAACGTCGTTCTCGGATCGAAATCGACATCCAGTTTATACTGATCTTCTTTTGCAGCCTGCTGCGACGGACGATACTGAATTTGGTACTGGCTGACAGCCGATAGATCCGAAGGTGAATAACCTTGAGCAAAGGTGAAAGTCGGCGCAGACGTCCCGGGCTCCAGGCTGACGACCAAGCCGGGGGTGTTGAAACCGACCGAGACATTGTTTGTCTCATTCAGGGTATCGGTTTTGGCGTTGGCCCCCAAGAAGTCGACCTTGAAGCGGTCGTTGTGCCATTTCAGGCCGTAGGTGATGTATTCGGAGGTGCTCTCCGACCGGAAGTCGCGCGACGAGATGCTGAACGCGCCTTCGCCGCCCCGCCCGGCAGTATTCACGCAGTTGCCGACGGTGTATTTAATGACGTTGTGGTTGGCATCGACCACCACGCCCGGGACGTTCTGGGCCGTCGCGGCGCTAACGCGCGAACAGTTCGCACCCGTGTAGTTTAGACGATCCAGAGATGTGAAGTCGGTGCCGTAGTTGATGTCGTTCAACTGCTGCGTCCGCTTGTTCGTCTGATAGGTGACGAAACCGCGCAGATTGTCCGTGAACTTGTATTCTGCCGTGAACTCGCCAGACGTGCGCTCATCGTCGCGGGTCCAGACGCGATAACGCGGGATACGCGGGTTGTAATCATACCATTGGCTTTGGCAGGCTGTGCGCGCCGCCGTTGTGGTCATAAGACTAGCGTCTGGCGTCGTGATGGTGGCGCAGGCCGCCTCGCTGTTGATCCCGGCGAAATAGTCATTCACCACACGACTATAAGTCGGATTGTAGAAGGTGACCGTCTTGTCCGGCGAATTATCGAAGTCCCCCAACCGCGCCCACGAGTGATCGTCGTAGAAGTCGCCCCGCGTCAAAACATTGTCGTAGGTGACGTTGGCCATCAGGCCCAGACGGCCGTCAAGCAGTTGCGTCGCACCGAACAAGCTGGCGCGAGGCTTCCAGTCCGGCAGGGTGTCCAGCTTCTGTCCCGCCAGGGTCATGGAGAAGGTGGGCTTGCGGAAATCCAGGGGCTTGCGCGTCTGGACCGAGACCGTGCCGCCGATGGCGCCTTCGGTCATGTCGGCGGTGAAGCCCTTGAACACGTCGATCGACTTGACGATCTCGGCCGGCAGTTCGCGGAAGTCGTTGGACCGGCCGCCGCCGCCATAGACGTTCAGATTGCCCGCCGTGGACAGAACGCTGACGCCGTTGATCTCGACCCGGTTCAGGTCCGGCTCGACGCCGCGGATGGAGACGGCGTTGCCTTCGCCGAAGTCACGCGACAGCTGAACGCCGGTGACGCGGCCCAGGGCCTCGCCGACGTTCTTGTCGGGAAACTGGCCGATGTCGTCGGCGACGATGGAGTCCGAAACGGTGCTGGCCGAACGCTTGCGGTTCATGGCCGACTGCAGGCTGGAGCGCGTGCCGACGACGACGACTTCATCGACGGTGGACACCGGAGCGTCCGTCGCCTGAGTTTGCGTCGCCTGCTGCGCGTTCGCGACGCCGGCGGACGCCAGCATAAGAGCGGCGGCGCCGGCGGTGTACATGAAGCGGCGAGCCCATCGCCCGTTCGACTGTGTCGTCACTGAATTCCTCCTCCGGCCCTGCGGCCTTATTGTTCGAACGACGCCTTCGCGACCGCCTCCCTGGCGGCCTTGATTTCGAAGGCTGAGGTGCGAGCGTCATTCACGCCCGTCAGATCATCTGCAGTTGGCGTTGGCGGCGACGTCGATGGACGTCCGCCCCGCTGACGCGGCCTTTATGTTTCCCTCCGGCAAGCGGTCCTTTGCGGACTCATCTTCTTGTTATGACGCATTCATAACATCATCAGCGCTTTGTGCCAAATATGAAATTCTTATTTCATATTGTGGGAACATAGAACGCCCACGATATAAAATCGTTTTACGTCAGCCGGTTACGGCCCCACAGGCGGTCATATCGCCAGCCGGTCAGACTTTCGACTATGGTCTTGGCCTCAGGACTTGACGGCTCGGTTTCGCCGTCTCGCAGACGGTCGATCTCGTTCATCAGAACGGCGTGACTGGGCTGATCCAGCCGGAACGACCAGGACAGGATCGCGCCCGCCGCCATGACCAGCATCGGCCCGAACACCAGCAGACAGGCGACCGTGGCGACCGCGCCCGGCGTCTGGGTCACGGCGACGCCCGCCGCCCCGGCCTTGGGTGACACATAGCCCCCTGTCTCGATGATCCAGCCCGTCAGGATGATGGCGCCCGATTGGGCCACCTTGCGCACCAGGGTCATCACCCCGGCGAAGATGCCCTCGCGCCGCTGACCCGTGACCGCCTCGTCCACGTCCGGCAGATAGTTATAGACCGACCAGGGCACAAAGTTCAGCGTGCCGCGCCCCAGCCCCGCCAGGACGATCGGTCCCAGCAGCCAGAAGGCGGCGCCCAGATTGAACCCGCCCGAGACCGGATTGATCAGGGCGAACAGATCCTGCCCTCCGACGGTCGGCCGGACGAAATAGAAGACCAGCAGCAGCACCAGGGCGCTGGTGAAGAAGCCCGCCGCGATCCGATAGGCGATGACCGGGCCGATGCGGATGACCAGATGGATGGCGACCATCACCGAAAGCAGTTGGGCGACATACATCACCGTCATCATCTGCGAGATCATCACCGTGGCGCCCAGCATGACCGTGGCCACGAAGATCGGAAACGCGGTGTTGAAGATGTCCTGCGAGATATAGCCGCCCAGATAGATCGACAGATGCTGGCGGAAAGCGCGGATGCGCAGCGTCGAGAACAGGTCGCGGAACATGTTGACCGGGATCAGGGCCGCCCGGCGCAGGTTAAGCGGCTCGGCCTTCATCGCCTTTTCGTCGGCCGTGAACGGCCGCTCCCAGGTGAAGATCACCACCAGGATCACCACGGCGCTGAACAACAGGCCGAAGATGGTCGCCATGATCAGGAAGGTCTGGGCCGAATCCTTGCCGCCGAAGTTGTTGATGATCAGGGTCGGCAGATAGGAGGCCAGGATGGCCGAGCTTTGGGCCACAAGCATCCGCGCGCCGGCGAACTTGGCCTTCTCCTTGTAATCCTTGGTCATCTCGGCCGCGAGCGTTTCCCACGGAATGAGAAACATCGTGTACAGCAGCTCGAAGAAGATGAAGGTCGTCAGGTAATAGACGAAGGTCTGGCCGCTGATGAAGATCAGGGCGAAGCTGGGCAGCAGGGGAATGGTGATCAGGAGGAAGATCTTCCTCCGTCCCACCGTCCTGCCGATCCAGGTGTGTCGCAGATTGTCGGACACATAGCCGATCAGCGGACAGGTGATGGCCTCCAGCAGGCGCGGCAGGCCCAGGATCAAGCCCGCCTCGACCGGCGTCAGGTCGCAGAAGGTCGTGAAGAAGTAGAACAGCCAGCCGGTGATGACGGCCTGCGCCCCCGCCCCCAGCATGTCGCCGGAGCCCCAGCCCCAGTAGTTATACCAGCGCGGGACGCGGGGGGACGATTGCGTGGACGTCATCTCGACTTCTCCAGACCGCGCCGCGTCAGATGTACTGGCGCAGGAATTCACCCAGGCACAGGATCGCCAGGGACTGGCCGTAGGGCATGGAGGTCAGAGGAATGTCCCTGTAGCCCTGCAGATCGTCGAAGACCGGCGTGCCGAACGACACCTGCTGCAGTTCGCCGTCGTCCGAGATGTTGGCCAGGACCCCCTTGACGGCCTTCAGCGCCATCGGGGCGTATTCGGCGCTGATGTAGCGTTTGCGGACCGCCTTCAGGATTCCGTAGGCGAAGCCGGCGGTGGCCGAGGCCTCCAGATAGCTGTCGTGATCCGGGATCAGGGTGCGCCACAGACCGCTTTCGTCCTGATGCTGGGCCAGGGCCTTCACCTGGGCCTCCAGCGTCTCGATCAGGAAGCGACGCAGGCTGTCCTCGGGCGGCAGGTCCAGCAGTTCGATGAACTCCGGAATGGCGATCGTGACCCAGCAATTGCCGCGCGCCCACAGGGCGTCGGCGAAGTTGTGCCGTCCCAGGAAGGTCCAGCCGTGGAACCACAGGCCGGTCTTGCGGTCGAACAGATATTTGATGTGGATGAGGAACTGCTTCTTGGCCTCCTCGACATAGTGCGGGCGGTCCAGCACCAGGCCGATCTTGGCCAGCGGCAGGACGCTCATCATCAAGGTGTCGTCCCAGAGCTCCTGCGGGTTCTCGTCGTTGAAGACGATGTGCTGGAAGCCGTCCTCCTCGGTCCGGGGCAGGCCGTCCATCAGCCATTCCGCCCAGGTGTCGAGGTAGGGAATGAAGGTCTGGTCGCCCGTCTGTTCGTACAGATAGGCCAGGGTCAGGAAGGGCGAGACGGTGTTGATGTTCTTGGTCGGCGTCCCGGCGGCGAACCGGTCGCGGAACCAGTTCAGCATGATATCCAGCGCGGCCGGATCATTGGTCTGCTCATACAGCTTGTAGATGCCGTAGAGGCCGATGCCGTGGGTCCATTCCCAGTCGTTCCAACCCTTGGTGTCGATCACCCGGCCGTCTTCCAGACGCAGCAGGAACTCGCCGGTGTCGTCCTTGATGTTCACCAGATTGTCCATCAGGCGCGCGATGGCGTCGCGGACGTCGGCGTAAGGCAGGTCGTGGATCAGGTTCGGCATTGCGGATTCCCAAGGCGCCGAGGCGCCGTCATTCACATCAGGGCGGAGATGAACAGGCAGGGATTTCCATGGGCGCGACAGCGACAAGCCGTCTCACGCGCCCTTGGCCTCCCCGACAGTTTCCAACCCTATTCCCGAAAACGGCGCCTAGCAACGCCGTCCCATTTCTTATATGCCACTCTCATTATGTGAGCATAAATGCCCCGTCAAGAACGGCGCTGAGACTCTGTTAAAGCCTTCGGGGCGGCCCGTTCTTCGAAGATGGGACGTCGCGATCAACCTGCGCGAGGCCAAGGACCATGTCCGATCCCATGTACGACAAGATTTATCAGGCGACCCATCCGGACATGATGGAAGGCGCGACGAACCAGCAGTTGCGCGACCGCTATCTGGTCGGCGGCCTGTTCACGCCGGACAAGGTCAGCCTGAACTATTCGCACAATGAGCGGATGGTGCTGGGCGGGGCCATGCCGGTCTCAGGCGCCCTGAGCCTGCCCACCCATTCCGAGCCGCCGTCCCTGGCGGGCAAGCCCTTCCTGCACGCGCGCGAACTGGGCGTGGTCAACATCGGCGGCGCCGGTTCGATCACCGTCGACGGCGAAACCGTCGAACTGGCCTTCCGCGATGGTCTGTATGTGCCGATGGGATCGAGCGAAGTGACCTTCGCCTCCAAGAACGCGGCCGAACCGGCCAAATTCTACCTGATCGCCATGCCGGCCCACGCCCGCTACGACCTGACGAAAATCTCGATCGACGAGGCCGTGCCGCTGGAGATGGGGTCGCTGGAGACGTCGAACGAGCGGACCATCTATCAGTATATCGTCCCTGCGAAGGTGAAGTCCTGCCAACTGCTGCTGGGCGTGACGGTGCTGAAGCCCGGCTCGGTGTGGAACACCATGCCGCCGCACCTGCACGACCGTCGTTCGGAGGCCTATCTCTACTTCGGCCTGGGCGAGAACGACCGCGTCTTCCACTTCATGGGCGAGCCGGACAACGCGCGCCACATCGTCATGGCCGATGGCGAGGCGGTGATCAGCCCGCCGTGGTCGATCCACATGGGTTCGGGCACCTCCAACTACACCTTCATCTGGGGCATGGGCGGCGAGAACCTGGACTACACCGACATGTGCAAGCTCGACATCTGCCAGCTGCGCTGATCGGGACAGGGGAGAAAACACCAATGAGCAATCCGTTTGATCTGACCGGCAAGGTGGCGCTGGTCACGGGCGGCAACACGGGTCTGGGTCAGGGCATCGCCCTGGCCCTGGCCGAGGCGGGGGCCGACATCGTCTCGGTCGCCCTGTCCGATTCCGACGACACGGTCGCCCAGGTGAAGGCCATGGGCCGCCGCGCCCACGCCATCAGCGCCGACCTGACCTCCATCGCGCCGGTCGAGCGCGTGCTGGCCGAGGCGCTGGAGGCGATGGGCCGCGTGGACATCCTGGTCAACAACGCCGGTCTGATCCGCCGCGCCGACGCGGTGGACTTCACCGAGGCCGACTGGGACCTGGTGATGAACATCAACCTGAAGACCGTCTTCTTCATGAGCCAGGCGGTCGCCCGCCTGTTCATCAAGCAAGGCGACGGCGGCAAGATCATCAACATCGCCTCCATGCTGTCCTTCCAGGGCGGCATCCGCGTGCCGTCCTACACCGCGTCCAAGTCGGGCGTGGCGGGCCTGACCAAGCTGATGGCCAACGAATGGGCGCCGCACGGCATCACCGCCAACGCCATCGCCCCCGGCTATTTCGCCACGGCCAACACCCAGGCCCTACGCGAGGACCCGGTGCGTTCGGCCGAGATCCTAGGCCGCATCCCCGCCGGTCGCTGGGGCCAGCCGTCGGACCTGGGGGGCGCCGCCGTCTTCCTGGCCAGCCGCGCCTCCGACTATGTCCAGGGCGCCATTTTGCCGGTCGACGGCGGCTGGCAGGCGCGCTGAGACACGGCTAGCGTTCGCATATGACCCAGGCTCCATCTCCTCGCCGCATCCTCTGCTTCGGCGAGATGCTGCTGCGGCTTTCGCCGAACCAGAACGAGCTGCTGCTGCAGTCCCCCGCCCTGACCGTGCGTCCGGGCGGGGCCGAGGCCAATGTCGCGGTGTCCCTGGCCCAGTTCGGCGTCCCGACGCGCATGGCCACCGTCCTGCCCGACAACGCCCTGGGCCGCGCCGCCCGCGATGCGGTGCGCCAGCACGGCGTCGACACCGCGCCCATCGTCTTCACGCCCGGCCGGATGGGGCTGTATTTCCTGACGCCGGGCGCGGTGCGGCGTCCGTCCGAAGTGCTCTATGACCGCGCTGGTTCGGCCTTCGTCGAACAGGTGAACAAGGTCTTCGACTGGGACCGGCTGCTGGACGGCGTCGAATGGCTGCACGCCTCGGGCGTCACGCCCGCGACCGGCCCGAACGGCTCAGCCGCCGCCGTCGCCCTGATCGATGCCGCCGTCCGAAAGGGCGTCAAGGTCAGCTATGACGGCAACTTCCGCGGCAAGCTATGGGAACAGTGGGACGGCGATCCGCACGCGACCCTGGGCCGGATGCTGGCGGGAGCCACGATCGCCTTCGCCGACGACCGCGACTTCGCCCTGGTGCTGAAGACGACCTTCGACAGCCCCGACCCGGGCGAACGTCGCCGTCGGGCCGCCGCCGCCGCCTTCGCCGCCTTCCCCCGACTGGAGCGCATCGCCTGCACCCAGCGGGTTCAGGACAGCGTCACCGACCATGCGTTGTCGGCGGTGATGCTGACCCGTGATGGGGACAATGTGATCGAGACCCTGGCGCCCGCCCTGCACATGACAGGCGTTGTGGACCGCGTCGGCGGCGGCGACGCCTTCGCCGCCGGCGTACTGTTCGGTCTGTGGAGCGGCTGGCCCGATCAGCAGGCCCTGGACTTCGGGCTGGCCGCCGCCGGCCTGAAACACTCCATCCCCGGCGACTTCAACCTGGTCTCCGCCGAAGACGTCCACGCCGCCATGGGCGACGGCGGGTTCGATATCCGGCGATAGGCCGAACCCTGACAAGGAAAGACCCGCGATGCTGACGGCGATCCTCATGGCGGCGGCGATCTCGACCTGGCGGTTCGATCTGGCGGCCCAGCCGACCGCGCCGGACCGGATCGCGGTTCAGCCTAGCCAGACCTATCAGCCGAACGCCTATGGGTTCGAGCCGGGCGGCGCATCGGACGGCTATCTGTTTTCCGTTGCCGTGCCCGAAGGCGTCTATCGCGTCACCATCCGCTTCGGCGGCGCCCAGGCGGGGCGCACCACGGTCAAGGCCGAGGCCCGCCGGTTGATGGTGCGCGATGTCGTCACCGCCCCCGGCGCCTACCAGACGCGCAGCTTCCTGGTCCATGTGCGCGGCCCCGCCCTGCCCCCGCCGCCGGCCAATGCGCCGGGCGGAACGGCCGTGGTCCTGACGCCTCAGGAACTGGCCTCGCGCACCTGGGACGACCGGCTGACGCTGGAGTTTCTGGATCGCCCGCAGGTGGCGGCCATCGACATCGAGCCGGTCGAGGCGCCGGTGGTCTATCTGGCGGGCGATTCCACCGTCACCGACCAGCCGTCGGAACCTGCGGCCAGCTGGGGCCAGATGCTGCCCGCCCTGCTGACGCCCGATGTCGCGGTGGCCAACTACGCCCAGTCGGGAGAGACGCTGAAATCCTTCCTCAGCGAGCTGCGCCTGGCCAAGATCCTGACCACGCTGAAGGCCGGGGACTGGCTGCTGATCCAGTTCGGCCACAACGACCAGAAGACCCAGTGGCCTCAGACCTACGCCGATCCCGAGACGACCTATCCGGCCTATCTGAAGGTCTTCATCGCCGAGGCGAAGCGACGCGGCGCCCATCCCATCCTGGTGACCTCGCCCGAGCGTCGCAACTTCCGTGACGGACGCATCCAGGATACGCTGGGCGCCTATGCCGAGGCCGCACGTCGGGTCGCGCGCGAGGAGGACGTGCCGCTGATCGACCTGAACGACGCCTCGCGTCGCATCTATGAGGCCCTGGGTCCCGATCAGGCGGCGCGCCTGTTCAACGACGGCGGGGCGGACCACACCCATCACGACAATGCGGGCGCCTGGCTGCTGGCCCACGCCGTGGCCGCCCAGATCGCGGAAAAGGCGCCCGATCTCGCGGCCCATGTCGCGCCGAACTTCCGCCGCTTCACGCCCGACACGCCGCCGATGGCCGAGACCGCCATCGCGCCCAGCCTGACCGCCAGCCGCGAGCGCCCGCGCGGCGATTGACCGCGCCCCAGCCGATTTGACGGGCGCGATGCGACGCACTACCAAATGATGAAACAGAATACCGAATAATCGGAACTGGAGGAATCATGAGTTCGCTTCACGCCTTCCGCATGCAGCTGAAGCCCGGCGCGGTCCAGGAATACAAGGCGCGTCACGACGCCATCTGGCCCGAACTGGCCGAACTGCTGACCGCCAGAGGCGTCAGCGACTATTCGATCTTCCTGGACGAAGAGACCCTGTCGCTGTTCGCGGTTCTGCGCCGCGCGGACGACCATACGCTGGACGACCTGCCCAACCATCCCCTGATGCGCAAATGGTGGACGCACATGGCGCCGCTGATGGAGGTCGAGCCGGGCGACAAGCCGCGCGAATGGCCCCTGCAACTGATGTTCCATCAAGCCTGATGCGCGCGCTTCTCCTCGCGGCCGCCGTCGCCGCCGCCCCGCTGGTTCAGGCCTCCGCCGCCGTCGCCCAGACGGCCCAGGCCACCGCCGACTTCGCCGCCCCGGCCCAGACCTTCGGCCGCGTCTCCTATGACGCCCGCTCCCTGATGATCGACGGCAAGCGCCTGGTCATCTGGTCCAGCGAAATGCATCCCTTCCGTCTGCCCAGCCCCGAGCTGTGGCGCGATGTGCTGCAGAAGATGAAGGCCAGCGGATTCAACACCGTCGCCTTCTACTTCGACTGGGGCTACCACAGCCCCAAACAGGGGGTTTACGACTTCACCGGCATCCGCGACCTCGACCTGTTGCTGAAGATGTCGGAGGAAGAGGGCCTCTATGTCATTGTCCGGCCCGGCCCCTACGCCAATGCCGAGCTGACGCGCGGCGGCTTCCCTGGCTGGCTGGTCAATCAGCGCGCGCCGTCGCGCACGGATTCGCCTGAGTATCTGGCCGCCGCCGACGAGTGGATGACCCACATCAACGCCATCATCGCCCGCCATCAGATCAACGGCGACGGCCGGGGCAACCAGGGCTCGGTCATCCTCTATCAGATCGAGAACGAACTGGCGGTCACGACGCCCGCCCATCGGCGCTACATGGACCATCTATACGCCAAGGCGCGGGCGGACGGCATCAATGTGCCGATCTTCCATAACGACCAGGGCCGCAACGGCTATTGGGCGCCCGAGAACTCGCCGGTCGACAAGGTGGTGCATGGTCCGGTCGATCTGTACGCCTTCGACGGCTATCCCGGCGGCACCTGCACCGTCGGCGGCCAGACGACGCGCGGCGCGGCGGCGCCCGACTGGGGCTTCTATGGTCCCGGCGGGGCCAAGGGCGGCGCCTCAGCCTCGCCCTCCACGCCCGGCTTCATGGCCGAGATCGGCGGCGGCTGGTTCGACTACTGGGGCTCCAACGGCGGCTACGAATGCAACGCCCGCCAGCGCGGCGAGCGGTTCCAGCGCGTCTTCTACGGCGTGAACCTGGCCAACGGCATTTCGCTGCAGAGCATCTATGTCGGCTTCGGCGGCACCAGCTGGGGTTGGCTGGCGGCGCCCGTGGTCTTCACCAGCTACGACTATGGCGCGGCCATCTCCGAGGCGCGCGACCTGCGGCCCAAGGCCGAGGAGATGAAACAGCTGGCGGGCCTGCTGGAGTCGGTTCCCGATCTGGCCGGGATGATCCCCGCCGGGCCGGTCGAGATCTCGTCGCCGAACATCCAAGTCTATCATAACCGCAGCCCGGAGACAGACGCCCGCTTCCTGCTGGTCACGCACAAGCCGTCGAACGGCCAGACCAACGACGACTTCACCGTCACGGCCGACCTGCCCGACGGCCGTTATGTCGTGCCGATGACGCTGAACGGCTTCGACGCCAAATGGCTGGTCGCCGGGGTCGATCTGGCCGGTCAGCGGCTGGTCTATTCGACGTCCGAGGTTCAGGCGGTTCTGCCGTCGGCGCGCCAGCCGGTTGTCCTGATGTATGGCCGCAAGGACGAGCCGGGTCAGACCATGCTGCGCTTCGCCTCGGCCCCGACGGTGACGGTGCTGGAGGGGCAGGTCCGTTCCGCCTTCGATCCGGCGACCGGCGACCTGAAGCTGGACTACGCCCATCAGGGTCTGGCCCGCGTGAAGATCAGCGGCGGCGGTCGGCCCGACCTGCTTCTGCTGATCGGCGAAGAGAAGGAGGCCGCGCGCTTCTGGCGTCAGGGCGAGGTGCTGGTGCGGGGTCCCGCGTTGCTGCGTCATGCCCGCATCGAGCGCGGACAACTGCTGCTGACCGGCGACACCAACGCCGAAACGCCGCTGGAGCTGTGGTCGTCGGCCCCCGTCCGTTCGGTCCGCTGGAACGGCGCGACGGTCGCCACGCGCACCACGGCCTCTGGCGGGCTGGAGGCGCGCACCGCCCTGCCCGGCCCGGCCGATTTCGCCCTGCCCGTTCTGACGAACTGGCGCGCGGCTCCCGGATCGCCCGAGGCCAAGCCGGACTTCGACGACCGCGACTGGCAGGCGATCGACAACCGCGCCTACGCCAGCAACACCCTGCGCCCCGACGGCCAGCCGAACATGCTTATGGACGCCTACGGCTTCCACGAGGGCGACGTCTGGTATCGCGGCCGGTTCGAAGGCGGGCCGAACGCCGAGACGATCGAACTGTTCTATGGCGCGGGCGGCGCCGGGATGCTGCAACTATTCCTGGACGGCGAACTGGTCGGTCAGGACGAACTGCCCACCGGAATGCCGCGCCCGATCACCACCGGCATGGCGCGCTTCACCCTGCCCGCCGCCGCGCGCACGCCGGGACCGCACGTCCTGTCGGTGATGGTCCGCAACAACGGCCACAACTGGAACCTGGACGCCAACGACTTCCACAAGGAAGCGCGCGGCCTGGTCTCGGTCTCGGTCGGCCCGCGCGCCGGCCCCGGCTTCTCGGTGCCCGTCGCCTGGAAGATCCAGGGCCGTCAGGGCGGCGAGGACTTCACCGACACCGTGCGCGGCGTCGCCAACAACGGCGGCCTGTTCGGCGAGCGCAATGGCTGGCACCTGCCGCAGTTCGACGATACGGCCTGGAGCGCCGCAACGGTGGGTCAGGCCCTACAGCCGGGCGTGACCTGGTATCGCACCGGCTTCGACCTGAATGTGCCCCAGGGTCAGGACGCCTCCATCGGCCTGGCGTTCGGCGACATCGACAAGCCGCGCTCGGACCGGGCCTATCGCGTCCTCATCTTCGTCAACGGCTGGCACATGGGCCAGTTCATCGCCAACGTCGGGCCGCAGCGGGTCTTCACCCTGCCCGAGGGCATACTGAATGCGCGGGGCCATAACACCATCGCCCTGGCCGTCTCCACCGACGGGGCGCCGGGCAATGTGCTGGAGGACGTGCGCCTGATCACCCAGCGCAATGTGCGCGGCGGTGTTCAGACCACGACGGAAGGGGGGCGGCGATGACCGCACCTCGCCTGCCGCGTCGGGCCCTGCTGGCGTTAGGCGCGGGGGCCGTCATTGCGCCCGCCGTCGCCCGCGCACAAACCATCTCCGCCGTCTCCGCCCCGTTCGAGGTTCGACCTCTATGGCCCGGCGCCGCGCCGGGCGGCGAGGCGGTGACGGTTCAGGAACAGGTCGTCCTGCGCAATCCGAACGGCGATCCAAACGACACGGCTTTCGTCCATGTGCGCGATCCGTGGATCATGCTGCGTCGCCCCACGCGGCCCAATGGCGCGGCCATCCTGATGATCCCCGGCGGCGGCTATCAGCGCGTCGCCGTCAGCAAGGCGGGCGGCCCCATCGACGCGCGCCTGGCCGAGATGGGCTACACCGTCTTCGTCATGGATTACCGCCTGCCCGGCGACGGCTGGGCCGCCGGTCCCGCCGTCGCCCTTCAGGACGCCCAGCGCGCCATCCGCATCGTGCGCTCGCGCGCGGTCGAACTGGGTTTCGACCCCAATCGCGTGGCGGTGGCGGGCTTCTCGGCCGGCGGCCATGTGGCGGGCATGCTAACGACGCGATTCGCCCAGGACGCCTATGCGCCCATCGACGCCATCGACCGCCTGCCGACCCGGCCTGATTTCGCCGGATTGATGTTCCCGGTCGTCACCCTGATGCCGCCCTACGCTCACGGCCCGTCGGCCCGCGCGCTGGTAGGCGCCGACCCGTCCGAGGCCGCCCGCAGCGTCTGGTCCATCGAACGCCACGTCCCCGCCGACAGCCCGCCCGTGTTCATCGCCTCGGCCGCCGACGACCGGGTGGTGCCCGTCGAGAACAGCCTGATGTTGTGGCAGGCCCTACGCGCCCGGACCCTGCCCAGCGAACTGCACGTCTTCGAGCAGGGCGGACACGGTCTGGTCCAAACCGATTCGTCGAGCGCGCCGGCCTGGATGAGCCTGTTCGACGCCTTCCTGAAACGCGCCCGTTCGCCCAAGGTGTAGCCAGACCAGTTTCCACAAACGGCGCCGATCACAAGACGGCGTCACCATAAGAAAGAAGGGGGAGTATCGTGACGGAAGGGGCGTCTGAAACTGTCGGGGAGGTCGCGCCGCTGGCGAAAGATTCCCGCCTGGTCATCCTGGCCTCGTCAGTCGGGACGGTCATCGAATGGTACGACTTCTATCTTTACGGCTCTCTGGCGGCGATCATCACAGCCCAGTTCTTCTCGGGCGTGAACGAGACGACGGGCTTTATCTTCGCGCTGATGGCCTTTGCAGCGGGCTTCGCCGTGCGGCCGTTCGGGGCCATCGTCTTCGGCCGCCTGGGTGATCTCTGGGGGCGCAAGAACACCTTTCTTGTGACCATGCTGCTGATGGGGCTGTCGACCTTCGTTGTCGGCCTATTGCCCAGTTATGCGGCCATCGGCATCGCCGCGCCGATCATTCTGGTCCTCATGCGCCTGATCCAGGGCCTGGCTCTGGGCGGCGAGTACGGCGGTGCGGCCACCTATGTCGCCGAACACGCGCCGCCCGGAAAGCGCGGCTTCTACACCTCCTTCATCCAGATCACCGCGACGGCCGGCCTGATGATCTCGCTGGTGGTCATCCTGGGCGTGCGCACCGCCGTGGGCGAGGCGGCCTTCCTGGACTGGGGCTGGCGGATTCCCTTCCTGGTCTCAATCCTGATGCTGGGCGTTTCCTTGATCATCCGCCTGAAGCTTTCGGAAAGTCCTGCCTTCAAGCAGATGAAGGCCGAAGGGCGCGGGTCCAAGACGCCGCTGAAGGACAGCTTCGGCCGCTGGCCCAATCTGAAGCTTGTGCTGATCGCCCTGTTCGGCCTGGCCGCCGGTCAGGCCGTGGTCTGGTACACGGGCCAGTTCTACGCCCTGTTCTTCCTGGAGCGAGTGCTGAAGGTCGACAGCGCCCAGGCCTATCTGCTGACGGCGGCGGCCCTTCTGCTGGGCACGCCCTTCTTCGTTTTCTGGGGCTGGCTGTCGGACAAGGTGGGGCGTAAGCCGATTATCCTGACCGGCTGCCTTTTGGCCGCCCTGACCTATTTCCCGCTGTTTCACGCACTGACGGGCGCGGTGAACCCGCAGTTGGCGGCGGCCTCGGCGCAGTCGCCGGTCACGGTCCAGGCCGATCCGGCGGATTGTTCGCTGCAACTGGACCTGATCGGCAAGGCGACCTTCACCCAGTCCTGCGACGTGGCCAAATCCTATCTGGCGCGCGCGGGGGTCAGCTATGACACCGTGGCCGCGCAGGCCGGGTCGGTGGCGGAGATCCGCATCGGTTCCGTCGCCATACCCAGCTTCCGGGGGGAAACCATGGCCCCGGCCGACTTCGCCGTGGCCAAGAAGGCGTGGGAGGCGGGCGCGGCCCAACAGCTGAAGGCCGCCGGCTATCCGACCAAGGCCGATCCGGCCCAGGTCAATCTGCCGCTGACCATCGCTATCCTGTTCGTGCTGGTGCTCTATGTGACCATGGTTTACGGCCCCATCGCCGCAGCCCTGGTCGAAATGTTCCCGACCGAAATCCGCTACACCTCCATGTCCCTGCCCTATCACCTGGGCAACGGCTGGTTCGGCGGCTTTCTGCCGCCGGTGGCCTTCGCCATCGTGGCCGCGACGGGCAATATCTACTACGGTCTGTGGTATCCGGTGGCGATCGCCGCGCTGACGGCCGTGGTCGGCTTCGTCTTCGTCAAGGATGGCCGAAAGACGGATATCAACGCCCGCGCCGACTAAAGCCCCTTAAGACCTGGCGGCGCGCTTTCCGCCGCCAGGTATACGGTCAGAGCCGGATCAGATTCTGGGGCAGGCCGGGCGTTTCGACCCGCACGCGGAACAGCCCCCCCAAGGTCGGCTGGACCCCGCGCTTGTCGGCGTTCCCCAGCCAGGCGGTGGTCAGATAAAGGTCGCGCAGGTCCGCCCCGCCGAAAGCCGCCTTGGTGACAGTCTGGACGGGGGCCGCGATCTTGCCGATGCGTTCGCCCTGGGACGAGAAACGCGCCACTCCCCAGCCGTTGAACAGGCCGACGTGAAGCACGCCGTCGGCGTCCATGGTGGGCCCGTCCGCATAGCCGTCCTCGGTCACGGCGAAGACGCGCCGGTTAGAGATCGCGCCGTCGTCGTGATCGAACGCCAGGATCGTCTTCTTCAGCGTATCGTGGTGATAGAGGGTGCGGCCGTCCGGGCTGAGGCAAGGGCCGTTGGTGACGCCGTAGCCGTCGTCATGACGGGTCAGATCCCCCCGGAACCAGCGATACAGGGCGCCCGTCTCCAACTGTTCGCTGTCGTCCATGGAGCCGAACCACAGGGCGCCGTCGGGCGCGACATAGCCGTCGTTCAGACGATTCTGCGGCCGGTCTTCCTCCACCGGCTGAAACCGCGAGAAATCGCCCTCTTCCGGATGAAAGCGATACAGGCCGCCCCGAACCCCGCAGATCAGGGAACCATCTTCGGCCGGCAGGGCGAACCCTGTCTGGTCCGGCGTATCCCACGAGCGCGTCTGGCCCGTCGCGGGGGCATAGCGGTGCAGCTTGCGCCCCTTGATGTCCACGAACCAGACGACGCCCCGCGCCGCATCCCACACCGGGCCTTCGCCCAATTCGGCCTGGACGTCCCAGACCAGTTCGACGTTGCTCATGTGTTCTGGCCTTGCGTTCAGTGACTGTCGCGCGGCGGACCGAAACGGTCGACGAGACGATGATATTTCACCGCCGGCTCCAGCACGGCGCCGGTTTCCAGCTGGCCGACCACGGCGCGCTGCATTTCCTGCCAGGGCGTCTGCGAGGGTGGGTAGGCGTATCCGCCCGCCGACTCGAGCGCCGCGCGGCGCGCGGCCAGTTCCTCATCCGAGATCAGGATGTCGGCCCGGCCGGTGTTCAGGTCGATGCGAACCCGGTCGCCGGTCTGCAGCAGGGCGATGTTTCCGCCAGCCGCCGCTTCCGGCGAAGCGTTCAGGATCGAGGGCGAGCCGGAGGTGCCGGACTGGCGCCCGTCGCCGATGCAGGCGAGGGCGCTGACACCCTGTTTGATCAGGTAGGCGGGCGGCCGCATGTTCACGACCTCGGCCGCGCCGGGATAGCCGATGGGACCGGCGCCGCGCATGAACAACAGGGTCTGTTCGGTGATGCCCAGGCTCTCGTCGTCGATGCGGTGGTGATAGTCCTCGGGTCCGTCGAAGACCACGGCGGGGCCTTCGAAGGCGTTCGGATCATCCGGGTTGGACAGGTAGCGTTCGCGGAACTCAGGGCTGATCACGCTCAGCTTCATGATGGCCGAGTGGAACAGATTGCCCGAAAAGACGATGAAACCGGCGTCTTCCTTCAAGGGCTTGTCGAAGGGGCGGATCACGTCGGGCAGGATGATCTCGGCCTTGCGGCAGTTCTCGCCGATGGTCTTGCCGGTGACGGTCAGGGCGTTCTCGCGGATCAGCCCCTGTTTCATCAGCTCGGACACCACCGCCGGCACCCCGCCCGCATGGAAATAGTCCTCGCCCAGATAGGCGCCGGCCGGTTGAAGATTGACCAGCAGCGGGACGTGCAGTCCCTCGGTCTGCCAGTCCTGCAGCGGCACATCGACATGGGCGTGGCGGGCCAGGGCCGTAAGGTGGATCGGCGCATTAGTCGAACCGCCGATGGCGGAGTTGACCACGATGGCGTTGTGGAAGGCGTCCTTGGTCAGGATGTCCGACGGCTTCAGATCCTCGCGCACCATATCAACGATCCGCAGGCCCGTCTCATAGGCCACCTGGGCGCGCTCGCGATACGGGGCGGGAATGGCCGCCGAGCCGGGCAAGGACATGCCCAGCGCCTCGGCCAAGGAGTTCATGGTCGTCGCGGTGCCCATGGTGTTGCAATAGCCGACCGAGGGCGCCGAAGAGGCCACCAGTTCGACGAAGCCGTCGTAGTCGATCTCTCCGGCGGCCATCATCTGGCGCGCCTTCCAGATGATCGCGCCCGAACCCGTGCGCTCTCCCTTATGCCAGCCGTTCAGCATGGGGCCGACCGACAGGGCGATGGCGGGAATGTCCACGGTGGCGGCGGCCATCAGGCAGGCGGGCGTGGTCTTGTCGCAGCCGATGGTCAGGACGACGCCGTCCAGCGGATAGCCGTAAAGGCTCTCGACCAGACCCAGATAGGCCAGATTGCGGTCCAGCCCCGCCGTCGGCCGCTTGCCCGTTTCCTGGATCGGATGAACGGGGAACTCCATCGGAATGCCGCCCGCCTCACGGATGCCGTCCCGCACCCGATCCGCCAGAACCAGATGATGCCGGTTGCACGGCGACAGGTCAGAGCCGGTCTGGGCGATGCCGATGATCGGCTTGTCGGACTGCAGCTCCCTGCGTGTCAGGCCATAGTTCAGATAGCGCTCCAGATAGAGCGCCGTCATGTCCGGGTTGTCCGGGTTGTCGAACCAGGCGCGGCTGCGCAAAGGCTTCTGGGGCTTTGTGGTCTCGGTCATTCAGGTCCAGCCGCCGTCGACGACATAGTGTTGATTGGTGATGGCCCCGGCCTCGTCCGAACACATGAAGACCACGACGCGGGCGATGTCTTCGGGCACGAGACGGCGTTTCAGGCACTGATTGGCGTAGATGTCTTTTTCCGTCTCGGGCGTGACCCACAACTCCAGTTGGCGCTCGGTCATGATCCAGCCGGGCGCAACGGCGTTCACCCGCACCCCGAACGGACCGAAATCGCGCGCCAGCGACCGGGTCAGGCCGATTACCGCAGACTTGCAGGCCGTATAGGCCGGCATCCCGCCCTGGCCGATGATCCAGGACGTCGAACCCAGATTGACGATGGCGCCCTTGCCCGCCGCCTGCATATCCGGCAGCACCGTCTGGGCGGCGAAGAACTGATGCTTCAGGTTCACGGCCATGCGGCCGTCCCAATAGGCCTCGGTCACGTCCAGCGTGGCGTGCCGCTCGTCGTGGGCGGCGTTGTTGACCAGAATGTCTATGGGGCCGAACGCTTCGCGCACCGCCTGGATCGCGCTCTTCAGGGCCGAAATGTCGGTCAGGTCGCAGACGACGAACAAGGCCCCCTTCCCTAACTCATTCTGAAGCCGCGCGCCGCGCTCGGCGTCGATATCCAGGAATCCAACCCGTGCGCCCTGGGCGTGAAAGGCGCGCACGATGGCCTCGCCGATGCCGCCAGCCCCGCCGGTGACGATGATGATGCGGTCCTTGAGGTCGGTGTAGATGGCGGCCATTCGGAACGCGCTTCCCTAGACGGCGGATCGGCCGCCCACGATCAGAAACTTTTCACAAATGAAAATCGTTGCCGTCAACAAAAATGTTGAACGACTCGGCCTCAGACCTGAGACACTGCGCCCATTTGCTCGGAGATTACGGCCGAAGCGCGCACCAGCCGGGCCGCCGCCTCGTCCTTCGTGCAGGATGCGGCGGCCTGTTCGATGAAGGGGGTGATCAGGGTGGCGATGATGTCGTCCGCCCCCATGATCGGCGCGACCAGGTCCGTGACCCCGCTGACGAAATCGCTGGCGCGTTCGACGTGGTCGCCCTGGGTCATCGCGTGGGACCGCTCGGCGAAGGCGTCGACCGTCTTTCGGTCGGACAGACCGACCAGAACCTCATGCAGATGCGCGCGGGTCCGCGCATTGGCGCGGGCGTAGAACATCAATCCCGAGGTGGCGTGCAATATGCTGCGCCGGTAGCCGATCCGCACCGAATAGCCGAGGTCGCCCGGACTTTCGATCCGGGCGATGACCACGATCTGATCAGCGGAGGGCACGACGAGGTGACAGGACTGCATCGTGCTGGACGCCAGGTCCCGCATCACCGGCAGGGCCGCCTCCACCAGCGACTTGATCGGCGCCTGGCTCATGCCCAGGGTGAAAAGCCGGTTGGTCAGCCGATAGCCATCCGACGACTGTTCGATATAGCCCCGAAACTCAAGCACCTGGATCATGCGGAACAGTTCGCTGACCGACCGCCCCAGGGTCGCCGACATCTGTGACGGGGTCATCGCCTCGCCCTGGGCGGACAGAAGCTCCAGAACGTCCAGCCCCTTTTCCAGGGCGGGCGCGCGATATTTGCGGTCGTCGGCGAGATCCGTGTCGGCCATGAAAACCCTGTTTCGAAACGGTCGCCGCTAGCGCCGCCGGTCAGGGACATTATCGCGGATGAAAGCCTCCCGCACATATAAAAACCGCATTGCGACAACGGCGTCGCTGACCTAGGGTGCGCCGCGGCTGGACGTCCGGGTCGCCTAGAGCCTGATCCGTCGAGGAGGAATCGCTAGGCGATTCCGCCAATGCGGTGGAACCAGGTTCCAGAGTGCAGGCTCCAAGGGGAAGAAAACCATGTCGCTCGCAGGCATCGATCTGGCGATCCTGGCCATCTACGCCGTCTTCATCTTCGGTCTGGCGCAATGGGTGTCGCGCAGCAAGACCGGCGAGCAGAAGACCTCCACCGACTATTTCATGGCGTCCAGGAGCCTGCCTTGGTGGGCCATCGGCGCGTCCCTGATCGCCGCCAACATCTCGGCCGAACAGATCATCGGCATGAGCGGCTCGGGCTATGTGATCGGCCTGGGCATCGCCTCCTACGAATGGATGGCGGCCCTGACCCTGCTGATCGTGGGCAAGTTCTTCCTGCCGATCTTCCTGCGCAACGAGATCGTGACCATGCCGCAGTTCCTGCAGCAGCGGTACGGCCCGACGATCAGGAACGTGATGGCTGTCTTCTGGCTGCTGCTCTACGTCTTCGTCAATGTGACCTCGATCCTGTGGCTGGGCGCCATCGCCGTCCACACCGTGACCGGCTTCAACCAGGATTACGCCATTATCGCCATCGGCGTCTTCGCCCTGGCCTATCAGCTGTGGGGCGGGCTGAAGGCCGTGGCCCTGACCGACATCGTCCAGGTGGCCCTGCTGGTCTGCGGTGGTTTGATCATCGGTTTCATCGCCCTGTCGACCATCGGCGGCGCGGGCGGGGCGGTCGCGGGCTTCCATACCCTGCTGACCGAGTTCCCGGACAAGTTCGACATGATCCTGTCCAAGGACAATCCGCATTATCAGGAACTTCCGGGCATCGCCGTGCTGCTGGGCGGCCTGTGGGTCATGAACATCAGCTACTGGGGGTTCAACCAGTACATCATCCAGCGCGCCCTGGCCGCCAAGTCGCTGCCGGAAGCGCAGAAGGGCATCGCCTTCGCCGCCTATCTGAAGCTGCTGATGCCGGTGATCGTGGTGCTGCCGGGAATGGCCGCCCTGATCCTGGCCCCCAATCTGTCGGCGCCGGATCAAGCCTATCCGACCATGATGAACCTGCTGCCGGTCGGTCTGAAGGGCCTGGTCTTCGCCGCCCTGATCGCGGCCATCATCGCCTCGCTGGCGTCCAAGGTGAATTCGATCTCGACCATCTTCACCCTGGACCTCTACGCCAAGATCCGAAAGGACACGCCAGAGCATCAGTTGGTCACGGTCGGCCGCATCGCCGCCGTCGCCGCCGTGATCATCGGCATCCTGACCGCCCGTCCTCTGCTGGGCGGCTTCGATCAGGCGTTCCAGTTCATCCAGGAGTTCACTGGCTTCTTCACCCCCGGCATCGTGGTCATCTTCATGCTGGGCCTGTTCTGGAAGCGCGCGTCGGAAGCGGGCGCCCTGACCGCCGCCATCGGTTCGGTCGTGCTGTCGGCGATCTTCTGGTGGCTGCAGGAGACGGGCCAGTTCATCTTCCCCTTCATGAACCGGGTCGGCGTGGTCTTCGTCGTCTCTCTGATCGCGGCGGTGATCGTGTCCCTGCTGGTCCCGGCCAAGCCCGACGCCATGAAGATCAAGCTGGACAAGATCAGCTACAAGACCTCTCTGGGCTTCAACCTGGCGGCGGTCGGCGTCATCGCCTTCCTGATCGTCGTCTATACGATCTGGTGGTGAGGTGAACGGCCAAGCCCGCCTGATCGGGGTCGACTGGGGCACCAGCAATCTGCGCGTCATGCGGATCGCCGCGGGCGGCGCCGTGCTGGACAGCCGCTCCGACCCGCGCGGCGCGGGCGGCCTGACGCCCGATCAATTCCGGCCGGTGTTGGAACAAGTCGCGGGCGACTGGCTGAATCAGGGCCTGCCCGTTCTGGTCAGCGGCATGGCGGGGGCGCGCGGCAAATGGCGCGAGATGGCCTATCTGCCCTGCCCGGCCGGCGTCCCGGACCTGGCCACCGCCGTGGCCAGTCCGGATGATGCGCCCTACGTCGTCATCGTGCCGGGCGTCGCCCTGTTCGAGGATGGCCGCCTCAAGGACGTGATGCGCGGCGAGGAAACCCAGGTCGTCAGCCTGGACGTCTCCCAGGACGCGGTCGTCGTCGGTCCAGGCACCCACAGCAAATGGATTCGCACCGCCGACGGCCGGATCATGGATTTCCGCACCTTCATGACCGGAGAACTGTTCGCCGCCATCCGCCAGGGCACGATCCTGGGCGCCGACATGGGCGAGCCAGGGGCGGACGACGCCGCCTTCGCCGCCGGGGTCGATCGGGCCTTGCACGACACCGCCATCACCGCCGCCCTGTTCTCCGTGCGGGTTGAAGGTCTGGCCGGTCGCCTTTCCCCGGCGTGGGCGGCTGACTATCTGTCGGGCCTTCTGATCGGAGCCGAGGTCGTAGCGCAGATCGACGCCAAGGACCGTCCCGTTATCCTGATCGGCGCCCCCGCCCTTTGTCGCCGATACGCCGACGCCCTGAAGCAGGGTGGTTTCCATGACGTCCGCACGGCGGACAGCGCCGTCGCCACGGCGGGGGGCCTGTGGCGCATTCACGAGGCCCTACGCCGATGATCCCTGTCGCCATCGAAAGCCTGGACGCCCTGCCGCTGATCGCCATTCTGCGCGGGCTGACGCCCGACGAGGCGGTGGAGGTGGGCGAGGCCATCGTCGCGGCCGGTTTCCGCTGCCTGGAAGTGCCGTTGAACTCGCCCCAGCCGTTGGAAAGCATCCGCCGCCTGCGCTCTGCGCTGGACGGCCGCGCCCTGATCGGCGCCGGCACGGTGCTGAATGTCGCGGCGGCGCGCGAGGTCGCGGACGCCGGCGGCCAACTGATCATCTCGCCCAATACGAACGTCGAGGTGATCCGCGAGACCAAGACACTGGGCCTTTTGTCCCTGCCCGGCTTCTTCACCCCGTCCGAGGCCTTTTGCCGCCCTGGACGCCGGCGCCGACGCGCTGAAACTCTTCCCCGCCGAGATCGCCGGACCCAAGGGCCTGAAAGCGGTCCGCGCCGTCCTGCCCGCGGCCGCCCGACTCTACGCCGTCGGCGGCGTCGAACCCGACAGCATCGCCGACTGGCGCGCAGCCGGCGCCTCGGGCTTCGGCATCGGATCGGCGGTGTTCAAGCCGGGCCAGCCGTCCCAGATCGTCGGCGCGCAGGCCGCCCGCTTCGTCGCCGCCTGGACTGCATCGAACCCTTAGATCAGGACGCCCGTGACGCTCTCGGCGCTGGCCAACTGCAGCAGGCCGACCAAGCGGGCGCGAGTCTCGCCGTCGGCCACGCCGTCGATGCGCGACGGTCGCCAGTGGCGCTGGAAGGCGCGAACGGTGGTTTCGGTCTCGACGTCATAGTCACCGCCGGGTTTCAGCCCATAGCCCAGTCGGTGCAGGCCGGCGCGCAGGACCACCACGCCGATGCCCTGATCGTCCTTCTGCAACAGGCCGCCCAGGGCCTTGATCCGCTCGGGCGCCGGTTCGAACCACAGGCCGTGACCCGCTTGGGCCAGACGCTTCCAGGGAAACAGTTCGCCGGGATCGGTCTTGCGCTCGGGCGCCAGGTCGGAATGGGCGATGATGCGGTGGTCGGGGATGGTCCAGCGGCTGCGGATGTCCTCGATCAGGGCGATCACGGCCGAGATCTGGGCGTCAGGAAAGGGGCGATAGCCGAATTCGTGGCCCGGATTGACAATTTCGATCCCGATGGCGGCGCCGTTGCAGTCGTCCTGCCCCTGCCAGACGCCACGCCCGGCGTGCCAGGCCCGCCGTTCTTCGGGCACCAGCCGGAAAATTCGCCCGTCCTCCTCGACCAGATAGTGGGCCGAGACCTGGGCCTCCGGATCGCGCAGGCGCGCAAGGGCGGCCTCGCCGCTCTGCATGCCGGTGTAGTGCAACACCAGCATGTCAGGCGGCGCGCGGCGTTCGTTGAAGTTCGGCGAAGGCGCCGCGATCGGATCGACCATGGCGCGCCTCAGCGGCCGTCGCGTTCCCAGCCGTAGGCGACCCAGGCGCCGTCCACCTTGCGCGCTTCGATCACCTCGCCATCGCCGGCCCGTCGGCGCGGCGTCAGGTTGCGGCGCGCCCGCATCACCAGGCCGACCAGGAAGACCAGCACCCCGGCGAACAGGGCGATCACTGCGACGGCGGCGGCGGTGAAGACGGCCAGGACCGCGCCCACGGCCATGGCGGCGACCGTGGCGATCAGGCCGCCCAACCACGTCACCGAGGCCATCAGGCCGTTGGGGCGGCGACGCGAGGCAAGACCGACGGCGGCGAGACGTTCAGACTGGAACATGGATCATCCTTGGCTGGCGTTTGCAGGAAACGCCGAACGTCCAATGTCGGTCCATCGGGCCGCCTGGTCAATGGCGCCCCCCGTCACGGCTGTGTGCGGCGGATCGGCGCGGCGGCGGATCAGAAGGTCGGCTGGTCGGCCAGAACGACGGCGCCCTGGCTGCGCATCCGGTCGCTGTCGATGCGGCGCATGATCGTCTGGGCCTGCGGATCGGCCATGACGCCGCCCAGCATGACCAGGGCCTTGGCCGCCTCGGTCTGGACGCCGAACATCTCCGAGATGGCCTCCCAGGTCGACTTGGGCTTGGGGAAATGGCGGAAGCGCACGGACTCGTTGGCCGGAATCTTCGCCAGTTCCTTGGCCTTGGCCACCGCCTCGGTCACTCCGCCCAGCTGATCGACCAGACCTAGGGGGAGGGCCTGCGAGCCGGTCCAGACGCGGCCCTTAGCGATTTCGCGCACCCGCTCGACCGGCAGTTTACGGCCGATCGACACCCGCGTGACGAAGTCGTCGTAGACGCGGTCCATCTGGCCCGAGAAGGCCGCCCGCTGCGCCGGGGTGAAGGACTGGCTAGGCGAAAAGGCGTCGGCGTATTCGCCGCCGACCGACAGTTCGCGCATGTCCACGCCGAACCGGCCCAAGGCGTCCGCCAGAACGAACTTGCCGCCGAACACGCCGATGGAGCCCGTCAGGGTCGAGGGTTGGGCCACGATCCAGTCGGCCTGGGAGCTGATCCAATAACCGCCCGAAGCGGCATAGGCGCCCATGGAGACCACGACCGGCTTGCCCGCCGCCCGCGCCGCCTTGACCGCCGCCAGAATTTGCTCGGACGCCTCGGGCGAGCCGCCGGGCGAGGAGACGCGGAAGACGATGGCCTTCACCGACTTGTCGGCGATGGCGTCGTAAATGGCCTCGGCCGTGTCGTCGGAATGGATGCTGGAGCCGCCGCCGAAGCCCCCGGCGCCTTCGCCGCGGCCGGTGACGATGGCCCCTTCTCCGCCCACGATGGCGATGGTGTTGCGGCCCGATCCGGTGCGCGCGCCCTTCTCAGAGGCGTATTTGTCGAACTCGACGATTTCGGCGCCCTGTCCGGCGCGGGCCTTCACGGCGGCCTCGGCCTCCTCGACCTGGCCGACCTTGTCGATCAGCTTGTTGGCCAGCGCCTGTTCGGCGGTGTAGGGGCCGGCTTCGATGGTCGTGCGCAGGGCTTGCGGCGTCGTCTTGCGGTCCTTGGCGACATAGCCCAGGGCGTTGTCGTACAGGGCCGTCATCCAGGCGGTCATCGCCTCGCGGTGCGGGCCCGTATAGTCGCTCTGCGTATATTCGTTGACGGCGTTCTTGTATTCGTAGCGCTGCTCGAACTCGGGCTTGACGCCGTATTTCTGGAAGGCGCGGCCCAGGAACAGACTATCGGCCGAGAAGCCCGTGGCCTGGAAGCCGGCAGTGTTCTGCATCCACAACTCAGAGGCCGCGGCGCCCACCATATAGGTCGAAATCACCGCCCCGACCGGCGCGAAACCCTGGCTGTGGGCGATCACCGGCTTGTCCGCGGCGCGGAAGCGCAGGATGGCCTGGCGCAGTTCGTCGGCCGTCGCGGGCGTCATGCCGCTTTCCGGCAGGCGGATCAGCAGGGCCTTGACGCTGGGATCGGCGCCCGCCTGAGCCAGGCCGTCCACCACCTCCGTCACCGACAGGCCAGGGCCGCCGAAGGCCGAGAAGGGGTTAGTCGACGGCTGGTCGCTGATTCCTTCGCGCAAATCCAACTCCAGCACCGAGGCGGCCGGCAGGGCGGGCTTGGACGATCCGGCGACGGCGACCGTCACCAGAACTACCGGAATAACGACGAGGAACAGGATCAACCCGGTGAAGACACCCAGGACCGTCAGAAAGAATTGCTTCATGGGAGGAGGCGCGCTCGCAAAGGCCGACATGGCCGAGCGTCAGCATAGGGCCGGATCGCAGCCGGTCAAAGGGCGTGTCCGCATACGAAAAGGCCCGCCGTTTCCGACGGGCCTTCCTTCATGTCCGATCGAACGATCAGCGCACGATGTCGTAAACGCCGTTCACGTCGATCCGCACCGACATCTCTCCGGCCGACACGGAGGTCGAATCCGCCACCTGGGCGCGGGCGAACATGGCCACCGGCATTGGCGGCGACGGGGGCGTATAGCCGCCGCCTTCGCTCAGGCTGCGCACGCCGCCCAACTGGACGCCCAGGGCGCGAGCGTACAGTTGCGCTTTGGACTGAAGGGCGCGCACCGCCAGTTCGCGGGCCTCGTTCTCGGCGGCCGACGGATCCTTCAGGCCGAAGCTGATGCCGTCGATCTGATTGACCCCGGCGGCCACGACCGCATCGGCGGTCGTGCCGACCTTGCTCAAGTCGTTGATCCGCACCGAAACCCGGTTCGTGGCCTGATAGCCGCGCAGCTTGGGCGGCTGGTTTTCCTGATAGTCGTACTGGGCTTGCAGGTTCAGGCCCGAGGTCTGGATGTCGCGTTCGGCGACGCCCGCACGGCGTAGGGCCTGCATCACCTGGGTCATGCGCGCAGCATTGTCGCGCATGGCGGCCGCGGCGGTTGGCGCCTCGGTCTGCACCCCGAAGTTGATGGTCGCCATGTCGGGCGCCACCTTGACCTCGCCATAGGCCGACAGATTCAGGGCGGGGGCGGTCTGCATGATCTGGACGGCTCCGGGCTGTGTCGCCGTCTGGGCGGCGGACGGGGTGGCGACGGCGGACAGGGCCATGGCGGCGGACAGGGCCCCGCCCAGCGCCAGGGCTTTCAGCGAAGAGGTTTTCATCAAGCGGTTCATAGTGTGGGAATCTCCGTGTTCGTCCTGAACGGCGCGTTCGCCGATCCATGGCCGCAACCTTGGCCTTTGGAGCCTGAATGAACGCCACCGCCCGATGTCGGTTTCCGTTCATCTTTGTGAATTCGCCGAAAGCCGTGCGACCCCCATGTGGCGCTTGGCAAGCCCGCCCCGCCCCTGCTAGGCGGTGCCTTCCACCGGCTGAACGCCTGGGGGCCTGTAGCTCAATGGTTAGAGCCGACCGCTCATAACGGTCTGGTTGGGGGTTCGAGTCCCTCCGGGCCTACCACCCTCCGCTCGACGAAAAGCTTTGACCTGGGCGGAACAGCGCAGCAGGTCGGTGGTTTTTCGGGGACGAGATGGAGCCCCCCGATGACCGACCCCCACATCCCTACGCCCGAAGAGATCAGGCACGTCCAAGAGGAAGCGGATGAGCTGGAGGCGCGCGCCGAGCGGGACGGCGTTCTGCCGAATTACGACGCCAAGGGCGACGGAATCGGGCCGCAGACGGGAGTGGTTCCCTGATCGAGGGGATGCGGCCGGGGGCTCCCCTTGGCGGAAAACGCTACCTATATGGGCGGCGCTGAATGAAGGAGCCGCCATGGCCTATGTCGCCCGCACCGACCGCCCCGCCGACAAGGCCGCCCGCTACGCCGAGGTCGAGGCGGAAATCCTGGCCGTGCTGGAGGGCGAGCCGAACCTGACGGCGCGGATGGCGACCGTGGCCTCCATGCTGGCGAACGCCTTCGATCCTTATTTCTGGACCGGCTTTTATGTCGTGGCGCCGGACAAGGCGGACGAACTGGTGGTCGGCCCCTATCAGGGCACATTGGGATGTTTGCGCATCGCCTTCGGACGCGGGGTCTGCGGGACCGCCGCCGCGACGCGACAGACGCAGATCGTCCAGGACGTCCACGCCTTTCCCGGCCACATCGCCTGCGACAGCCGCTCGGCCAGCGAGATCGTCGTGCCGGTGCTGGACTCCAAGGGCCGGCTGATCGCCGTATTCGACGTCGATGCGACGGAAAAGGCCGCCTTCGACACCGAGGATCAGGTCGCGCTGGAGCGACTGATGGCCAAGGTCTTCGCCCAGAGCTGAGACCCAGGGTTGAGACAGGCGGCCTGGCGCGATTTAAGTCGCCCCAGCAAGGGAGAAGGACATGACGGAACGAGTCGTCGCCATCACGGGCGGTCATGGCGCGCTGGGCCAGGCGGTGCTGGACGCCGCGCTGCAGGCCGGGCTGAAGGTCGCCGTCATCGATCACGCCGAGGGCCACGCAGTTCCCGACGGCGTGCTGGAGTTGGGGGGCGTCGATCTGACCGACGCCGCTCAGGCGCGAGAGGTGGTGGACGCCGTGATCGCCCGGTTCGGCCGGCTGGACGCCCTGTTGAACATCGCCGGCGGCTTCGTCTGGCAGACGGCGGACGACGCGGCGCCCGCCTGGGACCGGATGTACGCCCTGAACCTGACCACCGCGCTGAACGCCTGCCGAGCCGCCCTGCCCGCGCTGAAGGCTTCGCCCGAGGGAAGGATCGTGAACGTCGGCTCGGCCGCCGCCCTGAAGGCCGGGGCTGGCATGGGCGCCTATGGGGCGTCGAAGGCGGGGGTGCACGCCCTGACCCAGAGCCTGGCCGAGGAGTTGAAGTCCACCAAGGTCACGGTCAACGCCGTCCTGCCGTCCATCATCGACACCCCCGCCAACCGCAAGGAAATGACCGACGCCGATCCGGCGGCCTGGGTCGCGCCGGCCGACTTGGCCCAGGTCATCCTGTTCCTGGCCTCTCCGGAAAGCCGGGCGATGACCGGCGCCCTGGTGCCCGTGACGGGCCGGGTCTGATGCGGACCGAGCGCGTCCGCAGCGTCCTTTACCTGCCCGCCTCCAATCCTCGCGCGATCGAGAAGGCCCGCACCCTGGACTGCGACGTGGCGATCCTGGACCTGGAGGACGCCGTCGCCCCGGATCGCAAGATCGAGGCGCGCGCCGCCGCCGTGGAGGCGGTGCGCCAGGGCGGCTTCGCGCCGCGACTGGGCGTGCGAATCAACGCCCTGGGCACGCCGTGGTGCGCGGATGACGCCGCAGGACTGGCCGAGGCGGGCGCGACCCTGATCGTCGCACCCAAGATCGAGACGCACGAGGCGGTTCACGCCCTGTCGGCCGCCCTGCCCCACAACGCCCGCCTATGGGCTATGATCGAGACGCCACGCGCCCTCTTGAACCTGACCGAGATCGCCGACGCCGGGGGCGCGCTGGACGGACTGATGCTGGGGGTCAACGACCTGGGCAAGGCCCTGGGGACCGGGGCTTCGGCGGCGCGCGAGCCGTTCAAACCTTGGCTGGCGATGATTGTCCTCGTCGCCCGCGCGCACGGCCTGCTGGCGCTGGACGGAGTGTTCAACCGCATCGACGACGCCGAGGGTCTGGCGGCCGAGGCGGCGCAGGGGCGGCTGTACGGCTTCGACGGCAAGAGCCTGATCCACCCCTCCCAGATCGCCGCGACGAACCAAGCCTTTTCGCCGACGCCCGAAGACATCGCCCAGGCCCAGGCCATCGTGGCCGCCTTCGCCGCAGAAGACGCCCAGGGTCTGGGCGCGATACAGGTCGGCGGAACCATGGTCGAACGGCTGCATCTGGACCAGGCCCGGGCCCTGCTGGCCCGCGCAAACGGCGGATAGGGTCGCGGATTAGTCCGCCTTGCGACACCGCGTCGCCTTGCGAATTCGAAACGACCTCACCAACTGCATAGTATACCGTAATATGAGTCCTCGCCCGCGACAGGAGCCCTGATGCCGCATGCCGACAGCCTGATCCTCACCCTGGTCGGGGGCTTCGTCCTCGCCTTCGTGCTCGGCATGTTGGCCAATCGGCTGAAACTATCGCCGCTTGTCGGCTATCTGGTCGCCGGCATCATCGTCGGGCCGCACACCGCCGGCTTCGTCGCCGACACCGAACTGGCGCCGCAGCTGGCCGAGATCGGCGTCATCCTGTTGATGTTCGGGGTCGGGCTGCATTTCTCGCCCAAGGATCTGATGCAGGTGCGAAAGGTCGCCATTCCCGGCGCCCTGGTGCAGATCGGCGCCGCCACCATCATGGGCTGGGCGCTGGGCCGCTTCGCCCTGGGCATGAGCGATGCTGAGGGCCTGCTGATGGGCTTCGCCCTGTCGGTCGCCTCCACCGTCGTGCTCATGCGTGCGCTGGAAGAGCGACGGCAGAACAAGGGCGAGATCGGCCGCATCGCCGTGGGCTGGCTGATCGTCGAGGATCTGGTGATCGTCATCGCCCTGGTCATGCTGCCGATGATCATCATGCCGCCGGGTCACGCCATAGATGGCGGCGCCCTGGCGTTGAACATCGGCTGGACCCTGCTGAAGGTCGCCGTCTTCGTCCTGGCCATGCTGTACGTCGGCGGCAAGGCCCTGCCCTGGCTGCTGGTGCGGATCGCCCACACCAAGTCGCGCGAACTGTTCACCCTGGGCGTGCTGGCCATCGCCCTGGGCATCGCCTGGATCGCCTACTACCTGTTCCACTCCTTCGCCCTGGGCGCCTTCCTGGCAGGGCTGGTGCTGAACGGCACGCCCTTGGGCCACAATGCGGCCGAGCGGTCCCTGCCGCTGCGCGACGCCTTCGCCGTTCTGTTCTTCGTCTCGGTGGGGATGCTGTTCGACCCGTCGATCCTGGTGAAGGCGCCCTTGGCGGTCGCAGGCGTCATCGCCATCGTGGTGGTCGGCAAGACCCTGGCGGCCCTGGCCATCACCACGACGTTCAAGCTGGATCGCAAGGCCAGCCTGACCGTCGCCGCCAGCCTGGCCCAGATCGGGGAGTTCAGTTTCATCCTGGCCGCCCTGGGCATGACCCTGGGCGCTATGAGCCAGGAGACCCACGACCTGATCCTGGCTGCGGCCCTGATCTCGATCACCCTGCATCCGTTCGTGTTCAAGCTGATCGACCGGATGGGCGCCGCGCCCGATCCGGCCCGCATCGCCCGCGCCGAGGCCAGGGAACAGGCGGCCGAAGTCGTGAGGCACTGACGCCGCGCCACCCTCGCCGCCGCATGCTGCGGCCTTGGCCTGCCCGACGCGGGGGATTAGGATGGCGGGCATGACTTTGGACGCCGACACCGCCGCGACCTTGGATTACGGAGACGGCGAGTTCGCCGTCCTGAAACCGGGCCGTTTCGTCCGCTGCGCGGTGACGGAGCGGCCGATCCCGCTGGAGACCCTGCGGTACTGGAGCGTCAGCCGGCAGGAGGCCTACACCAGCCCGGCCGAGTTCGCCCAGCGACTGAAGTCCGCCGGATGATCCCGTCGCGTCGCGCGGTGATCGGCGGCCTGGGCGCGAGCGTGGCCCTGCCGGCCGCCGCCGGCGCAGTTCCTCAAGGCCGCGCCCTCTCTCTGACGCTGAACGGCGCCTGGCGTCAGGGCGGTTACGCCTTCGGGCGGACGACGCCGGGCGCGATGATCCTGGTGGACGGGGAGGCCCTGACCGTGGCCTCGTCTTCGGGCCTGTTCGTGGTGGGTTTCGACCGCGACGCCGGGCCGCGCGCGGAGATCGAGGCGCGCACCGGGGCCGGCTCAGCCCGCCAGGCATTGGACATCGCTCCCTATGCGTTTCCGTCCACCCGCATCGACGGCCTGCCGCCCGCCACGGTGGAGCCCAGCGACCCCGCCCTTCTGGACCGCATCCGGCAAGAGGCCGCTCTCAAGGCCGAAGGCTTCGCCAGCCGGGCCGAGACCGACGATTTCCGCGACGGCTTCATCTGGCCGCTGGAGACCTATCGCGTCTCCAGCGCCTGGGGCGCCCAGCGGGTGCTGAACGGCACGCCGGCACGCCCGCACTACGGCATCGACCTGGCGGCGCCCGCCGGGACCACGATTCGCGCGCCCGCCGACGGTCGCGTGGCCTTCGTCCGACCCAATATGCATTTCGAGGGCGGCCTGACCCTGATCGACCACGGCCAGGGTCTGATCACCGCTTATCTGCATCAGTCGCGGCTGGACGTCCTGCTGGGTCAGACCGTTCAACGGGGCCAGGCTCTGGGCCAGGTCGGCATGACCGGCCGCGCCACCGGCCCGCATCTGTGCTGGCGGATGAAATGGCGCGACCGCAACATGGACCCGTCGCTGATGGTCGGCGTCCAGGCGCCGCGCGGCCCGATCTGAAACGGCGGTTGTGCTTTGACGCGAGACGTAGCATCCCTCGCCGATCAACGGTCGTCCGCGCAGAATCCTGAATGTCGTCCCTAGTGTCGCTGAACATCCTGCTGGCGGACGACAGCCAGCCGATGCGCGCCCTGATCGGCGCCCTGCTGCATTCGGCCGGGGTGCGCACGATCCGCGAGGCCGCCGACGGCGGGGCCGCCTATGCGCTTCTGAAACGCCATCCGATCGACCTGGCGATCATCGACTTCAACATGCTTCCGATGGACGGGGTGGCCTTTACCCAGCGGGTCCGCACCGCGCCCGACAGCCCGAACGCCTATCTGCCGATCATCATGATGACCAGCCATTCGGCCGCCAGCCGGGTGTTCGAGGCGCGTGACGCCGGCGTGACCGAGTTCGTGGCCAAACCTATCACGGCCAAGGCGGTGCTGGACCGCATCAACGCCGCCATCTTCAAGCCACGCCCCTTCGTCCGCACCGACGCCTATTTCGGACCTTCGCGCCGCCGCCGCGACATCGAAAGCTATAGCGGGCCTTTCCGGCGCGCCTCCGACGCGAAACGCTAATCCAAGGCGGCGTACACCCGGTCGGGCCAGCGTTTGTGGACCCAGAACCAGTCTTCCGGCGCCTCGCGTACGCGATCCTCGACGAAGGTGTTGGCCGCTTGAATCCCGGCCAGAATGTCGGCCGCCTTGTCGCCTGTGTCCGGCACGGCGATGGGCGCATGCGCCGTCACACGAAAGCGCGCATCGGGCAGACGCACCACCGACAGCGGCAGCATCACCGTGTCGAACTTCTGCGCCAGCCGCGCCGCGCCCGGCGAGGCGTTGACCGGCTGGTCGAAGAACCGGACCTCCGGCCCCTGATTGTATTTCTGATCGACCAGCAGGGCGATGGAATCGCCGCGTTTCATTCCGGCCATCAGGTCGCGCGTGCCGTCGCCCTTGGGCGCGAACAGGCGGATGCCGTAGCGTTCCCGGCTCTTGCGGATCAGGGCGTCGACATAGGGGTTGTTGGCCGCGCGATAGGTCACTTGGCACGGCACGCCGGCAGCCATGATGACCGCCGCCATCACCTCGAAATTGGCCAGATGGCCCGAGATCAGCACCGCCGGCTTACCGCCGTCGCGCAAGGCGTGCAGCCGCTCCATCCCGACCACCTCGACCCGCCCGCCGGCCGGCGTCAGTTGATCCATCACCGCCAGTTCGGCGAAGGTGCGTCCCGTCCGGTCCCACTGTTCGCGGGCCAGGGCCGCGCGACGCTCGGGCGTCATTTCGGGAAAGGCGATCCGCAGATTGCGCATCACCGTCTTCTGCGTGCCGGTCAGCGGCCCCAGGGTCCTCAGCAGCCACCCGCCTAGGGCCGAGGCGCGCTCGACCCCCAGCAGGCGCAGGAAACCGAACAGCGCCTGGAAGCCGACGGCCTCCAGGCGCCAGACCAGGTCCTGGGTCATTTTTGTTGCGCTACCGCCCTTCGGGCTGCTTGAGCGCGTGTCATGGGCGCTACCGCCCTTCGGGCTGCTTGAGCGCGTGTCATGGGCGCTACCGCCCTTCGGGCTGCTTGAGCGCGTGGATGCGCTATCGCCCGTCGGGCCGTTTGTGCGCGTGTCTTCACCAGGCAATCGTCAATCCGCCGTCCACGACCAGGGTTTGCCCGGTCACATAGGCCGAGGCTGGGCTGCACAGATAGACCGCCGTGCCCGCGATTTCATCGGGCTGGCCGATCCTTTTCAACGGCGCCGGCTCCGTGACCTGTTTCAGCAACTCGGGATTCTCCCACAGATATTTAGCGAAATCGGTCTGGACCAGGCCCGGGGCGATGCAGTTGACGCGCACGTTCGACGGTCCCCACTCCACCGCCAGATTGCGCACCAGTTGCATGTCCGCGGCCTTGGAGATGTTGTAGGCGCCGATCAGGGCGTTGCCCCGCAGACCCCCGATGGACGAGATCACCAGGATCGCCCCGTCCTTGCGCTCAAGCATCTGGGGAGCGACCATCTGGATCAGCCAGTGGTTGGAGATCACGTTGTTCTGGAGAATCTTCTCGAACTGGTCGTCGGCGATGCCCGCCATCGGCCCGGCGTAGGGGTTGGTCGCGGCGTTGCAGACCAGGATGTCGATCTGACCGAAAGCGGCGTTGGTGTCGTCCACCAACCGCTGCAAGTCGTCCTTGGAGGCGATGTTGGCAGGAACCGCGATGGCGCGGCCCTCTCCATATTTGCCGTTGATCTCGGCGGCGACCTCTTCGCACGGCCCGGCCTTGCGCGAGGATATGACCACCCTGGCGCCATGCTCGGCCAGCCGTTCGGCGATGGCCTTGCCGATTCCGCGCGACGAGCCGGTGATGATGGCGACCTTGCCGGTCAGATCGAACAGTTGCATGGCGTTTCCCTTGGATTTGTCGGGGATATTTCTTCTCCCCGCTCTAGCCGAACGACATTGATAGCCTGATACTCAGGCGATTCCATCCGGGAGTGGCCGACCGCCAGCCGATGCGCAACCTCACAACGGGCTTCCTCTACTTCGCCTATCTGTTCCTCGGCCTGACCGTGGGCGCCTTCCTGTGGCGCGCGGGTCTGGGGATCGGCGCCGGCGTCGCGGGAGCCCTGGGCGCGCTGGGCCTGCTGGGCGCCTTCCACGCCATCGTCACGGGCGTCGCCGAACGGCGCGCCCTCAAGAAGGAAATCGGCCATGTGCGCGAGGCGCACCGCCTTTTGGCCGATGCGATGGAATCGACCCAGGGCGCCCTGACCGAACTGGCCCACGCCATCGAAAGCGGCGTCCTGTCCGACACCGACGCCCTGACCGGCGAGGTCCGGATGCTCGAGAGCCTTGTCCAACAGATGAGCGACAGCATCGACGCCCGCCTTGCCGCCGCCGCGCCTGCGGGGGTCGAAACCTTCGAGGGTCGGCGCCAGGCCCAGTCCACCCTGCTGCTGCGCACCATTCACGAGGCCCTCAGCGAAGGGCGCGTCGATCTGTATCTGCAGCCCGTCGTCTCCCTGCCCCAGCGCCGGACCCTGTTCTACGAGAGCTTCACGCGCCTGCGGGACTCCACCGATCGGGTCATGATGCCGGCGGAATATCTGTCCCTGGCCGAGGGCGAGGGGTTGGTGCCGGCCATCGACAATCTGTTGCTGTTCCGCTGCGCCCAGATTGTGCGGCGTCTAGCGCGTCAGGACCGCAAGGTCGGGGTCTTCTGCAACGTGGCGCTGACTTCTCTGGGCGACGAGACCTTCTTCCCCAAATTCCTGGATTTCCTCAGCGAAAACCGTGACCTGAACCAGGCCCTGATCTTCGAACTGGGCCAGGCGACGTTCGATGCGCGCGGCGCTGTCGAGGCCCGCAACATGGCCAAGCTGGCGGACCTGGGCTTCCGCTTCTCCCTGGACAAGGTGCAGACGCTGGACCTGGACTTCGCCGACCTGCAGAGGTCCGACGTCAAGTTCATCAAGGTCGCCGCCGACCTGATGATCGAACAACTGCTGGACTTGGACGGCGGCGCCCCCCTGCGTTCCATGCCCGACATCCAGGCCGCCGACTTCGCCGCCCTTACCCGCCGCTACGGGGTCGAAGTGATCGCCGAAAAGGTCGAGAACGAACGCCAGGTGGTCGACATCCTGGAGCTGGATGTTGCGATGGGCCAGGGCCACCTGTTCGGCGAACCCCGCGCCATCAAGGAACAGGTCCTGGCCGAAACAGACCCGCCTGCCGACTTCCTGCGCTCCACCCTGCGCAGCGCGGAGCAGCGTCGACGGTTCAGCTAGTCTCGGTGCTTCCGAGGTTTCTCGCTAGAATCGGCCCCGGAATGACGAAGGACAGGGTCGATCCGCCTTCTCCCATCTTTCCAGACGGGCTAAGGACGGCCCCATGACCTTCCCCCATGCCCTGCCTCATCTCGGCGCCATCGCCGGCGATTACGACATCCTGCTCTGCGACGTCTGGGGCGTGATCCACAATGGCCGCGAAAGCTGGCCAGGCCCGTGCGAGGCGCTGACCCGGTTCAACGACCAGGGCGGCCATGTCGTCCTGATCTCGAACTCGCCGCGGCCCGCATCGGACGTGATCGCTCAACTGGACGGGCTGGGCGTGCCGCGCGAAGCGTGGAAGGCCTTCGTCACATCCGGCGACGCCACCCGCGCCGAACTGGCCAAGCGCGCGCCAGGCCCGGCCTGGATCGTCGGCCCCGAACGCGACGCGCCCCTTTACGCCGGCCTTGGACTGGAGCGGGCCGCCAGCGCCGAGGAGGCCGCCTTCATCTCCGTCACCGGCCCGGTCGAGGATACGACCGAGACGCCAGAGGACTATCGCGCCCGCTTCGAAGTGGGCGCCCGGCGAGAACTGGAGCTGATCTGCGCCAACCCCGACCGCGTCGTGCAGCGGGGCGACCAGTTGATCTACTGCGGGGGCTCCCTGGCCGATCTCTATGAATCGCTGGGCGGCCGGGTCGTCATGGCGGGCAAGCCCTTCGCACCGATCTACGACCTGGCCCTGAAGGAGGCGGAAAAGCTGCTGGGTCGCCCGGTCGACCGCTCGCGCGTGCTGTGCATCGGCGACGGCGTCGTCACCGACGTGATGGGCGCAAACGCGCAGGGGCTGGACTGTCTGTTCATCGCGCAGGGCATCCATGGCGACCAGGCCAAGGGGACGGACGGGACGCTCGATCCCGCCCCGCGCCTCCGATCTGCTGAAGGCCGAAACCACCTACGCCCGCTACGCGGCGCTGGAACTGAACTGGTAAGGCTCGCCATTTTGTCGCATGGCGGCTAAAGCCTCGGACATGGTCGATTTGGTTCAGCAGCATCCGTCCGGTGGTTACATCCTGGACGAACTTCACGTCGGCATGGCGGCCGAAAAGATCGTCGTGGCGACGGAGGATCGAATCCGCCTGTTCGCCGAGGCGTCGGACGACTTCAATCCCGTGCATCTGGACGAGGCTTTCGCCGCCAAGACCGCCTATCGCGGCCGGATCGCGCACGGCCTGCTCAGCGCCTCTTTCGGCTCGGCGGTTGTCGGCACCATCCTGCCGGGCGCGGGGTCCATCTACGTCTCCCAGACCCTGGCCTTCCACCAGCCGGTGCGGATCGACGACGTGGTCCGCATCCGGATCACCGTGATCGAGATCGAGCCGGAGAGCGCGCGGGTGAAGCTGAGCTGCGAAGGCTTCGTCGGCGAAACCCTGATCATGGACGGCGTGGCGGTGGTCCGCGTGCCGCGTCGACGCAAGCCCTCGGCCCGCTGACATGCAGGTCGTCCGCGACTGGCGCGATCTGCCGGACGCGCTGAAGGGGGCGGCGGTCGCGGTCGGCGCCTTCGACGGCGTGCACCGGGGCCACCAGGCCGTCATCGCCGGCGCGCGCGACGCCGCCGAACGGCTGGGCGCTCCGCTGGGGGTGGTCAGCTTCGACCCGCATCCGCGCCGCTGGTTCCAGCCCGAGGCCGCGCCCTTTCGCCTGATGCGGCCGGACCAGATGGCCGAGGCCCTGGCCCCGTTGGGCGTGGACATCCTGTACCTGCTGCCGTTCGACGCCGAGATGGCGGGCATGACCGACGCTGCCTTCGCCGAGCGGGTGCTGACCAGCGGCCTGGACATTCGCCACGCGGCCGTGGGTTTCGACTTCACCTTCGGCAAGGGGCGCTCCGGCTCGCCCGAGGCCCTGCGGGCCTATGGCTCGCGCCTGGGTTTCACCGTCTCGGTCGCCGAACGTCTGGACGACGCCCACGGGCTGAAACTGTCGTCCAGCGCGGTGCGCGAGGCGCTGAAGGCCGGAGACATGGACCGCGCCGCCGCCATTCTGGGCCGTCCTTTCGCAATTCGAGGCGAGGTGATCCATGGCGACAAGCGCGGCCGCACCATCGGCGTGCCGACCGCGAATGTGCCGCTGGGCGACTATATGCGCCCGGCCTACGGCGTCTATGCGACCCGCAGCCGCCTGCCCGACGGCCGGGTGATCGACGGCGTCGCCAGCTTGGGCGTCCGGCCCATGTATGCGCTGGAAACCCCGCTGCTGGAGGTCTGGTTGTTCGACTTCGACGAAGTTCTGTACGGCCAGACGCTGGACACGCAGCTGATCGGCTGGCTGCGGGGCGAGGAACGGTTCGACGGCCTGGACGCCCTGAAGCCTCAGATCGACGCCGATGCCCGCGCCGCCCGCGCCCTCCTTGCCCGCCTATAGGGGCCGAAGGCCCGCCGCGAACCGCTTCCAGTTCTGGACATAGTGGTCGGCTGACATCTGCAGCACGGCGATCTGTGACGGATCGCGTTCGCGGACCACCCGCCCCGGCTGGCCCATGACCAGGCTGTTGTCGGGGATGACCTTGCCCTCGGGGATCAGGGTGTTGGCGCCGATCAGGCAGTTCCGGCCGATCTTGACCCCGTTCAGGATCACCGAGCCGATGCCGATCAGGCTGTAGTCCCCGATCTTGCAGCCGTGCAGCATGACGTGGTGGCCCACCGTCACGCCGCGCCCGATCGTCAGGGGCGATCCGGGATCGGTGTGCAGGACGCTGCCGTCCTGGATGTTGCTGTCCGGCCCCACCACAATCGGATCGTTGTCGCCGCGCAGCACGGCGCCGAACCAGACGCTGGCGTTCGCGTGCAGAATCACATTCCCTATCACCGACGCATTCGGCGCCACCCAGTATTCGCCCTCCGGCGGATGCTGCGGTTTGCTGTCTTTCAAGGCGTAAAGGGTCATCCGGACACCGCCTAATCTTTGGAAAATAATGGCTTTAACGGAACGCTAACCACGTTAGCATCATTCTGTTGATGCGATTCGAAGGTCGCCATTTCGGCCCCGAATCCGAAACCGGATCAAGCGCGATCCGGTCAATTGTCGGGGCTGTCGCTTGGGGCGTTGGGATCCTGGTTCGGTTGTTCGGCGGCGGGACCATCCCGTTGCGGACAGCCCTGTCGTCGATCCAGGCGGCCGTTGCGCAGGCCGCGACCTTTTCCTCCCCAAGCCCACACAAGGCGGAACCCGTTCGGGTCCGCCTTTTTTCATGCCCTGGAGGCGTCCATGACCAAGCGTGCTGCAACCAAGCGTCAAACACGTGAACACGGGATCCTGGATTCCCATGACTTCATGGAGGAATCGAAAGTTCGCCGGCTGCACGCCTCGAACGGCGGCGGTCGCGCGGGCTGGTCGCCCTATCCGTCGAACGACGACCGCGACCAGGGCTATCTGAAGACGCTGAAACCCAAGTCGGACGGCCAGGCCGAGCTGATGGCCGCCATGGACCATCACAACCTGGTCATGGCCCTGGGACCGGCAGGCACCGGCAAGACCTATCTGGCGGTCGCCAAGGCGGTCGAGGCGCTGGAGGCGGGCAAGGTGGGCCGCATCGTCCTGAGCCGCCCCGCGGTCGAGGCCGGCGAATCTATCGGCTTCCTGCCCGGCGACATGGAGGACAAGCTGGCCCCCTATCTGCGCCCGCTCTACGACGCCCTGTCGGACAGGCTCTCGATGAAGCGCGTCAAGGCCCTGATGGCCGAGGGCCTGATCGAGATCGCACCCATCGGCTATATGCGCGGCCGCACCCTGAACAACGCCTTCATCGTGGTGGACGAGGCGCAGAACTGCACCTACGTCCAGCTGAAGATGCTGCTGACCCGCCTGGGCTGGCATTCGACCATGGTGGTGACGGGCGATCCGCAGCAGTCCGATCTGTTGCCCGGCATCTCGGGCCTGGCCGACATCTCGGCGCGGCTGGAGGCCGTGGACGACATCGCCGTGGTGCGCCTGGCCGAGCGCGACATCGTGCGCCACCCGCTGGTCGCCTCCATGATCGGCGTCCTGTAACGGCGACGTCGCCGCCGCAGAGTGATTTCGCCTTGTGGCGAGGAGGACCGTCGGACCTACTGACGGCCCTCCTTTCGTTCCGATCAAGGACAGACGCGATGACCCCGTCCGCCCGCCCGCTTCGTTCCGCCGCCGCCCTGGGCGCCCTGTTCAGCGTGCTGGTCGCCGCCCCGGCCCTGGCCCAAGATCACGCCCAGTCGCCGCCCAGCACATCCGACGCCCGCGCCCTGCATGAGCGGCTGCTGGTCCTGGACACCCACCTCGACACCCCCGCCAATCTGGTCAAGCCGGGCTGGAGCATCCTGGACCGCCACAGCGCGACCGAAGACGGTTCCCAAGTCGACTATCCCCGCATGGTCGAAGGCGGGATGGATGGCGGCTGGTGGGCGGTTTATTCCGCCCAGGGTCCGCTGACGCCCGAGGAGACCGCCGCCTCTCTGGCTGTGGCCCAGGCGCGCATCGCCGCCATTCGCGCCCTGACGACCGACCACCCGGACAAGTTCGGCCTGGCCCTTCGCGCGGCCGACGCGGCCCCCATCGCCGCCTCTGGCCGGCGGGTGGTCTTCATCTCCATGGAGAACGCCTACCCCCTGACCGGCCGCCCGGACCAGGTCCAGGCCTTCTACGACCAGGGTCTGCGGATGATCAGCCTGGTTCATTTCGCCAACAACGAACTGGCGGATTCTGCGACCGACCCGGCCGGTCCGCGCTGGCATGGGCTCAGCCCCGCCGGGCGGCGCATGGTGGCCCAGGCCAACCGTTTGGGCATGGTGATGGACGCCTCCCATGCCTCCGACGAGGTGTTCGACCAGCTGGTCGCCTATTCCGCGACGCCGATCATCCTGTCCCATTCGGGTCCGCGCGACGTCTATGACCATCCGCGCAACATCGACGATGCGCGTCTGCGCCGGCTGGCGGCCTCGGGCGGCGTCATCCAGATCAACGCCCTCGGCGCCTATCTGAAGGCCCTCCCCGAGACGCCGGAGCGAACCGCCGCCGTGGCCGCCCTGCGTCAGGCGTTCGGCCCCGCCCCCGCCCGCACGCCCGAACAGAACGCCGCCTACCAGACCCGCCTTCGCGCCCTGAACCGCCAGATTCCACCGGCTCAGGCGGATTTCGAAGACTTCATCGCCCATCTACTGCACGCCCTAGCCGTGGTCGGGCCGCGCCATGTCGGCGTCGGCGCCGACTGGGACGGCGGCGGCGGCGTGAACGGCATGAACGACGTCTCGGCCCTGCCGCGGATCACCGAACGGCTCCTGGCAGAAGGCTATTCCGAGGACGACATCGCCGCCATCTGGTCCGGCAACGCCCTGCGTCTGCTGAGACAGGCCGAGGACTACGCCGCCTCCCGGGAGTAGCGGCAAGCGCGCGGTTCGCGCTCGGCTTGGGTTCGAACGGAACGAGGGGCGAAAATCCGTCCCATTTGGCCTAAACAGGCCCGCTAACCACCCTGATCCCCTCTTCGAGCCCCCGCCCTATGTCCCTCCCCCGCTCCCGCAGACTGTCGGTCGCCCCGATGATGGACTGGACAGATCGGCATTGCCGGGCCTTCCATCGGGCGCTGACGTCTCAGGCGCTGCTCTATACCGAGATGGTGACGGCGCCAGCGGTGATCCATGGCGATCCCGAGCGGCTGCTGGGGTTCGACGCGGTGGAGCATCCGGTAGCGCTGCAGATCGGCGGCTCGGACCCGGCCCAGTTGGCTCAGGCGGCGCGGATCGGCGCGGCCTACGGCTATGACGAGATCAATCTGAACGTCGGCTGCCCATCCGACCGGGTCCAGTCCGGCCGTTTCGGGGCCTGTCTGATGCGCGAACCCGAGCTGGTCGCCGACTGCATGGCGGCCATCCGGGAAACGGTCGACATCCCCGCCACCGTCAAATGCCGCATCGGCGTGGACGACCAGAACCCGGCGGTCAGCCTGTTCGCCACGGTGGACGCCAGCGCGGCGATCGGGATCGACACCTTCATCGTCCACGCCCGCAAGGCCTGGCTGAAGGGCCTGTCGCCCAAGGAGAACCGCGACGTGCCGCCGTTGGACTACGCCCTGGTGCGTCGGCTGAAGCGCGAGCGACCGCATCTGAACATCTCGATCAACGGCGGGATCGCCTCTCTAGACGAGGTCGAGGCCCATCTGAACGCCGCCGACGGGGTGCGACTGGACGGGGTCATGTTGGGCCGCGCCGCCTATCATGAGCCGGCCCTGCTGGGTCAGGCCGACCGGCGCATCTTCGGCCAGCCGACGGCCGACATCGACGCCTTCGCCGCCTTGGAGCGCTATCGTCCCTATATGGCGGCGCGCCTGGCCGAGGGCGTCGCCCTGCCCGCCATGACGCGGCATATGCTGGGTCTGATGCACGGCCGGCCGGGCGCACGGGCCTTCCGCCGCATCCTGACGGTCGAGGCTCTGGCGCCGGGCGCCGGTCTGGAGGTCGTGGACCGGGCCGCCGACGCCGTGCGTGACGCCGAGACGCGGCGCGAACAGGCGGCGTAACCCAATCTTCAGACGCCGGCCCGCAGGGTGCGACCAAGTTCCTGTTTTCGGTCCCGGATTTTCCATGCCCCTGCCTTCGTCCCTGCCGCTTCGCCTCGCTGCGCTGGCAACCTCCTTGGCCGCCGCCCTGGCCCTGCTTCCCTGCGCTACGCAGGCCCAGGACAACGGGCGCTTCGCTGTCGGCGCCCAGGTCGGCACGCCAGGTCTGGGCCTTCAGGCTCAATGGGCCGTCACGCCCAAGGTCGTGCTGCGCGGCGGTTACGACGTCCTGAACTGGGATCGGGAGCAGACTTACAAGGGCATCGACTACGACGCCAAGGTCGATTTCAAGTCGCCGGGCGCCTTTGTCGACCTGCATCCCTTTGACAACGGCTTCCTGATCTGGGGGGGCGCCTATTTCGGATCGCGCAAGATCGATCTGGACGCTACGCCGACCAGCAGCGTCGATATCGGCGGCGCAACCTTCACCCCAGCCCAGGTCGGCGCCCTGACAGGCAAGATCGAACTGGCCAGCACCGCGCCCTTCCTGGGCCTGGGCTATGACAACACCTTCGCCCTGAACGGCCGGCTGGGCTTCCGCGTGCTGGCTGGCGCCGCCTTCGGCGACAAGCCCAAGGTGGATCTGGACGCCCGCGGCGGGACCCTGTCGAACGACCCCGCCTTCCGCGCCCGTCTGGACAACGAGGAGCGCGAAATCCAAGACGAGGCCGACAAATACAAGGTCCTGCCCGTGGTGCAGGCCGGGCTGAACTTCCGATTCTGACTTGGTCGACGGCTCGAGCCTGGGAGTTCGAGCCACCACCGCCGCCATAATAACTATTTATTTTTCAATGATTTAATCAGGAAACAATCGGAAACGATTGTCGCAAACGGCTATTGGGCCGCTTTTTCGCCACAAGTTAACGCGACAAGACGCGCGCCGGCGGCGTTGGGAGCCGGCGCCTCCCGAGCGAAATCCATGATCGGCGCTTCCGCTGCCATCGCCATGTTCTGGGCCGCCCTGTCCTCGATCTCGAGCGGGCCAGTCCCTTACAATGTCGCTGTCGCGGCGGATGCCGACAGGGTGGAAACACCCGCAGCTTCAGTCAGTTCCCCGGCCGATGCCGACAACCTGCCGACGGTGCTCAGCACCGAACAGCAGGAATTGATGGACAGCGATCCCGACTGGCGCGCCTCGGCCCGGCTGTACCACGCGGGCGGCGGCGGCGCGACGGGCAACGATTCGCTGGGTTGTCGTCCCATCGCCATGCGCACCGTCGCGGTCGATCCGCGCGTCATCCCCCGCCGCACCAAACTGTTTATCCGCGAAACGGTCGGCATGCGTCTGTCCGACGGCACGATCCACGACGGCTACTGGTACGCCTCGGACACCGGCGGCGCAATCAAAGGCCAGAAGATCGACCTCTACACCGGCGCCGGCCGCGGCTCGATGGACCAGGCCCGTCGCCTGAACATGCGCACCCTGACCATCGTGGATGCGGGCGAGTTCAACGGCTGTCCGCCTGCCTGGCGCCAGACGGCCTCGCGTTAGCCCCAACGTCCTGAAATGCAGAACGCCGGCGACGGAGCCCGTCGCCGGCGTCTTCATGCCTGACCTTGGCCGCCGCTTCAGTCGGTCTCGGTGACTTTCAGCTTCGACTGGACCATGTCCTCGCCGTAGGTTCCGACCCAGATGTCGTAGCGGCCGCTCTGGGGATTGGTGATCTTGATCTTGGGGTTCATGCCGCCACCGCTGTCGTCGTCGCAGTAGAAGCGACCGTTCGGGGCGTTGATCAGCAGGGTAGTGTCGCTGTCCGCCTCGGCCAGGAAGGTCAGATCGGCGTCGCCCGCATCATAGAAGACCTGAAAATCCGGAGCGGCGCTGACCTTGCCCTCGCAGCCGTCCTTGGCGGCGGAGGCCGAAACCGAGCCACCGGCCTGGATGTCCTTGATATAGGGATCGGGGGTGAAACCGACGCGCAGATTCACACTGCCGTAGTTGGGGTCCAACTCGATGTCGGGCGAACCGCCGCCTGATTCGTCGGAGTCCCCCAGTTCGCTAATCGACAGGGTCGATTGCACCATTCTTTTATTGTAGGCGCCCACCCAGACGTCGTAGCGGCCGCTCTCGGGCGAATTGACCGTGATCTTGGGGTCAAGGTCGCCGCCGCTGTCGTCGTCGCACAGCCACCGGCCGCCCGGGGTGTTGATCAGCAGGGTCGTGTCCTCCGACGCCGCGACCGAGAAGGTCAGGTCCAGAGAGCCGGCCTCGTAGAACAGCTGGAAATCCGGCGCCGAACTGACCGCACCCTCGCAATCCGAACGGACCTGCGACGCCTGGGTGCTGCCGCCCGCGCGGATCGGCTTGGTGAAGGGGTCGGGCGTGAAGCCGCTGGACAGGTGCGTCGAGCCGTAATTGGGGTTCAGGGTGAAATCCGGCCCGTTCCGGACCGCCGATTTCTGGGCGAAACTGACACTCGGCGTCAGCAGCAGCGCCGCAGCCGTTACGATGGCGATTGATCTCATGGGCTCCCTCCCTGCGGCGTCCTGCCGCGCCCGAACCATACGCCATTCGACTGCAAGATGAAGCTGTTGGCGTCAGAAGCGACGGCGGCCCGACACCGTCTCGAAGAACAGTCGAAAATCGCCCATCAGGCTCCACAGCGGATACTTGAAAGTCGCCGGCCGGTTCTTCTCGAAGAAGAAATGCCCCACCCAGGCGAATCCGTAGCCGACCAGGGGCATGGCCAAGAGCCACCACGGATTCCGCGTGACCAGAAAGAGAACGAAGGCCGCGATCACCAGCCCCGTCCCGACCACATGGATGCGCCGGCAGGTCCGATTGGAATGCTCGTGGATATAGTAGGGGTAGAAGGCCTGGAACGAGGCGTATCGATCCTGGGGTAGAGACGGCGTGCTCATGGCCGCAGGTTGCGCCGGGATTTGGCGGGTGGCAAGCGGCGCCGCTGCGAACCCACAAGTCCCCCCGCGCGCCGCTATCCAACACCGTCATCCTCGCCCCAGGGCGAGGATGACGGCGAGGCAGGAAACGCAAGGCGTTATCAGCTCTTGGGCTTGCCCTTGAAACCGGCCTTCTTGAAGCCCGCCTTGGGCTTGAACGGCTTTTTGGCGAAAGGCTTGTCGCCAGTCGGCTTGCCGCCGTCGTTCTTGGGCGCCCAGGGCTTCTTCTTGAACGGCGGGCGGGCGTCGCCCTCCCCGCCCTCGGCGCGCTTGAACGGCGGCTTCTTGAACGGCCGGTCGCCGTCCTCGCGCGGCTTGCCGGCGAAGCGGCTGGCCTTCATCGAACCCGGCGTCGGGGCCTCGGACGGGGTGATTTTCACCTCGTCCTTGGAGGCGGCGATCGCTTCGCGGAAGGCCTTTTCGTGGGTCTTGGCGATCTCGAACCGCGTCTCTTCGGGGAAGGTGCGGATCGCGCCGATCTGGGGCTTGGAAATGCCGCCGATGCGGCAGATCAGCGGGATCAGCCACTTGGGGTCGGCGTTCTTGTTGCGGCCCACGTCCAGACGGAACCAGACCACGTCATCGGCGCCCAGACGCTCGCACGGCCAGGGTTGAGCCGTCGTGCCATCGTCGTTGCGGACCAGACGGTCGCGCTTGGCGGGGCTGCGATCAGCGCCCGGATCGGACAGTTCTTCCGGCGCCGGTTGTTCCTTGCGCAGCAGACGCACCAGGGCGGCGGCGATCTCGTCGGGCGTGCGCTCGGCGATCATCCGCTTGGCGACGATCATGTCCTCATCCGAGACATCGGCCTCGAAATGGGACGGCGACAGCAGGCGGTCCTCGTCCGCCTTGCGGATTTCGTCGAAGGTCGGCGCGCCCGACCAGACGGCGTCGACGCCCGCCTCGTCCATCAGACGCTCGGCCTTGCGACGGCGCGAGTGCGGGACCAGCATCACGGAGACGCCCTTCTTGCCCGCCCGGCCCGTCCGGCCCGAACGGTGCAGCAGGCCCGCGCGGTTCATCGGCAGTTCGGCGTGGATGACCAGACCCAGGTCCGGCAGGTCTAGACCGCGCGCGGCGACGTCGGTGGCGACGCAGACGCGGGCGCGCCCATCACGCAGCGACTGGAGCGCGTCGGTGCGCTCGCGCTGACCCATTTCGCCCGACAGGGACACCGACGAGAAGCCGCGCTCCAGCAAGGACGACTGCAGGTGACGCACGCTGTCCCGCGTCGAGCAGAAGACCATGGCGCGCGGCGCCTCGAACCAGCGCAGGGTGTTGACCACCGCGTGTTCGATCTCGTTCGGCGCGATGCGATAGGCGCGGTATTCGATGTCGGCGTGCTGGCGCGTCTTGTCGGTCGCGTCGATGCGGACCGCGTCCTTCTGATAGCGCTTGGCCAGGGTGACGATATCGCGCGCGATTGTCGCCGAGAACAGCAGGGTGCGGCGGCCCTCCGGCGCCTGGTCCAGGATGTGCTCCAGATCCTCGCGGAAGCCCATGTCCAGCATCTCGTCGGCCTCGTCCAGAACGGCGACCTTCAGCTGCGACAAGTCCAGATTGCCCCGGTTGATATGGTCCTTCAGCCGGCCGGGCGTGCCGACGACGATGTGAACGCCGAAGCTGAGAGCGCGAGCTTCACGGCGCGCATCCATGCCGCCGACGCAGGTGGCGATCTTGGCGCCCGAGTCGGCGTAAAGCCACGTCAGCTCGGCCGCGACCTGCATGGCCAGTTCGCGCGTCGGGGCGATGGCCAGGCACAAAGGGGCGTCGCCGGGGCCGAAGATCGGCTTGTCGCCCAGCAGGGTCGGCGCAGCGGCCAGACCAAAGGCGACGGTCTTGCCCGAACCCGTCTGGGCCGAGACCAGCAGGTCGCGATCCGCATGCTCCGCCTCCAGCACGGCGGCCTGAACCGGAGTGGGTTCGGCATAGCCCTTGTTGATCAGGGCGCGGTCGAGCGCGGGATGGACGGCGGGAAAGGGCATAGGAAACCTGGAACAACGGACAAGGGCGGTCGCCGAAACGACCGCGCCCGGCCGAGGACAGACCTCAGGCCGGGCGAATGAGAAGCGCCCTATACACGGATAAAGGCCTAAGCGGGGCGGAAAACACCGTTCACCCTGTTCCTTCAGGCGATGTTGACCTGAAAAGCGCACTTTTGCGACTGAACCGAACCTGGCAGGGAGGAAACGCCATGCGAAGTCTGCCCGTCGCCGCCGCCGGAATGATGGACGCCCAGGCGCGTTTCGAGAACAGCGCGCGCCGAACCGCCGCCGCGCCTCTGGATAAACTGGCTGAAGAAGCCGTCGAGGGAATGCAGGCCAAGGCCGCCTTTTCCGCCAACGCCGCCGTGGTCAAGACCGCAGACGACATGACCGGAACCCTGCTGGACGTCCTGGCCTGAGGCGAAGGCTCCGCGACGCACAGTCGCAGGCCGACGGAGCGAGTTTCGCGGATCTGTCACTGTCGCGTCGCCTGACCTATGTGAACATCCCCTAGCCGCTGGATCAGACAAACGGGGGCGTCATGCGCAAACTACTTTTGACCACGGCCTTATGCGCCTTGCTGGCGGCCAATGCGGCTCAGGCTCAGGCTCAGGTCCGCGCAGACGCCCAATCCACACCCGTGCAAGCGCCGAACAGCCGATACGCCGCCAAGGGCTGGGCTGATCGCATCGTGCTGTTCCCCGGCGCCGACGCCGCGCGTGAGATGGCCGTCGCCTGGCGCACCGACACCCGCCAGACCACGAGCGAAGCGCAGATCGCGTTGGACATCTCTGGCCCGTCCCTCGCCCTGGGCGCCCGCACGGTCAGCGGCGAAACCCTGGCTTCGACCACCGACAACGGCGCGGCGCATCACCACCATGTCCGTTTCACCGGCCTGACGCCGGGCGCACGCTATGTGTACCGGGTCCGCGCGGCGGACGGCTGGAGCGAGTGGCTGGCCTTCACCACCGCCAAGGCCGAAGCCGCGCCGTTCCGCTTCCTCTATTTCGGCGACACCCAGAACGACATTCTGGAGATCGGTTCTCGCGTCATCCGCCAGGGCTTCCTGTCCTCCGGCCCTGTCGATCTGGCCGTCCACGCCGGGGACCAGATCGCCCAGCGCGAGACCAAGGCGGCCGACGACGAATACGGCGAATGGGCCGAGGCGGGCGGATATGCCTTCGCCATGATTCCGCAGGCCGTCGCCGCGGGCAACCACGAGTATCGAGACGTGATCGCCGCCGACGGGTCCGAAAACCGCGAACTGGGTCCAGGCTGGAGGCCCCACCACGCCCTGCCCGCCAACGGCGCGGCAGGCGCCGAGGCGACCTCATACTTCTTCGACTATCAGGGCGCGCGCTTCGTGGTTCTGGACGGCACCTCGGCCCTGGATATGGGCACGCTGGAGGCTCAGACGACGTGGCTGGATCAGACCCTGGCGGCCAGCAAGGCGCGATGGAACATCGTCCTGATGCACCAGCCGATCTACACCTGCGCCAGACCTCAAGACACCGAGCCGCTGAAGTCGGTGTGGAAGCCTGTCTTTGAACGCCACAACGTCGATCTGGTGCTTCAGGGCCATGATCACTGCTATGCCCGCGTATCGAATGAGGCGGGGGCGGCCGCCTCACGCGCGGCGTCCGCCGCAGGCCAGCCGGTAGGGCCGGTCTATCTGGTCTCCGTCACCGGCTCCAAGATGTACGGCCTGAACGATCGCGCGGGCGCCCAGCCTGTCCGCGTCGCCGAAGACACCGAGCTTTATCAGGTGCTGGACGTAGAGGCCGACCGCATCGCCTTCCGCGCCTTCACGGCCACCGGGGCCCTGTATGACGGCTTCACCCTGACGCGCGGGACGGACAATCGGAACCGCCTGACAGAAACCGAGGAGACCCTTCTGGCGACCCGTCGCTGCGAAGGCGCGGCAGGCCCGGACAACCGACCCTGCACGGCGCGCGGCAAAGACTGATCGTCTGCGTCTCCCATAGCGAACTACAGGCAGCCCTCCGCGTTCATTGAGCAGACCGTGCCCTGAGAGCGTCTCTCAGGGCGCATGGCCATGGGAGGAACGCCGTGCCCCAACTACTCTTCATCAATCTGCCCGTCACAGACCTGAACCGGTCAATCGCCTTCTACTAGGCCGTTGGCGCCGTCAGGAATCCGAACTTCAGCGACGACACTGCCGCCTGCATGGTCATTTCGGATGTGATCCATGTCATGATCCTGACCCATGACAAGTGGCGGACCTTCACCGATCGCCAGATCCCCGACGCCCAAGCTTCGGCCCAGATGCTTCTATGCCTGTCCCACGACAGCCGCGAGGCCGTGGACGCCATTGTCGCGAAGGCCGAACAGGCAGGTGGAACCGCTGACCCGAACGCGACCCAGGACCACGGCTTCATGTACGGTCGCAGCTACGCCGACCCGGACGGACATATCTGGGAGGTGATGTGGATGGACCCCGCCGGCATCGCCGCTGAAACCCATTCCGCTTCTGAAACCAGCGACCATTGAACAGCCAACCAGAGCAGGACAACGACCATGAGCTTCCTCGACATCACCGTCATCGCCGTGCCGACCGAGAACAGAGCCGCCTATCTGGAGCATTCGCGCGCCAGCACCATCGTCTTCAAGGAGCACGGCGCCCTCAAGGTCACCGAGACCTGGGGCGAGGACGTGCCGGAGGGCGAACAGACTGACTTCCGCCGCGCCGTGGCGCTGAAGGAAGGCGAAACCGTCGCAGTCGGCTGGATCACCTGGCCCGACAAGGCGACCCGCGACGCCGCGTGGGAGAAGATGATGCAGGACGAGCGTCTGGCCGGAGCGGACATGCCGTTCGACGGCAAGCGGATGATCTTCGGCGGGTTTGAAACCCTGATCGACGGCTGATCCTCAGCGACAGAACTGGGTGTTGGTCGCTTCAAGATGCAGGTGGTCGCGGTGGACGGCGTTGTAGTCGGGACTGAGAGTGGTGCCGAAAATCCGACAGGCGTCATCGCGGATACGGCGCATGAACCGCCCGCCTGCCGCCCCGCCCGGCCCGCTACCGTTCCAGTCGGTCAGGACGGTGATGCGGCGCCCGTCGCGCAGACGCACGCCTGAGAAATCGAACGCCGCCGCCTGGGCGTGGGCGCTGATGCGGTTGGAGCCGACGCCATTGTTCACGTTGCGACAGGCGTAGGCGCCCATATGGTCGATCTGGACCACGTCCGACCCCAGGATTTCCCGCGCGGCCGGCTCCAGCGACTGACGCCGCCAGATGCTCAGTGCCAGGGCGGTCTGGCAGGTCATTTCGACATCGCCCGGCGCCATCCGCGCCACGGTCCCCAGGTCCGCACCCAAAACGCCGCCGTGACGCAGGCCGCAGACCGGCGTGGTCTGGCGATCCGGCACGGGGCTGAACCGCACTCGGGCGGCGGTCAGTTCAGCCAGGCATCGCCCGTAGTCGCCGCCCTCACGCACCACGGCGCCTTGTGTGCCGCTGTCGATGAGCCGGTCGATCAAGCCCCCGACCAGGGGCGCCGCGGTGCGCGATGGATAAGGACTGGGCCGCAGGGGTTCGGGTGGACGCCGCACGCAGCCGCTGAGGATCAGAACGGTCGCAACAGCGACGAAGAGACGACGAACGGAGGCGCGCATCGTTCGAACGCTAATCGAATTCGCGCCGCGACCGCATCACGAGACAGCGAGAATCCGCGCCCAACTTCGGGTCCCCGATATTTCCGCCGTCAACAGTGTTCCATACCGACCAGACGGCCACCGCTGTTGCGAGGAGATCTCGATCCCTCTAGAAAGCGACGTCGTCTCGGCGGCCGTAAGCGTCTCACGTCAGGCAACGCATCCATCCCGGTCTTCGGCCGGGGCCGGTTCGTCCGGTGGATGCCTGTGCCGAAGACCTGATCAAGAGAGACGCAAAACATGCACCCTCATCCCGCTGTCATCCGATTTCGACGCCTGCGTGCCCGCTACGCCGGGCTCGTCATGCCGCTGATCCTGTCGTTGATCATGACCTTCGTGGTCTCGGCCATCGCGACCGCCCGGACCCTGGGCTTCGTCCCCGCCTTTCCCCGCGCCTGGATGCAGGCTTGGGGATTGTCCTGGGTCATCGCCTTTCCGGTACTGCTGCTGATCCTGCCGCTGGTCCGCCGCATCGTCGACGCCCTGGTCGAACCGGCTAGCTGAACGAAGAAGGGGCGGCCCTTTCGGCGCCGCCCCTGATTATATCAGCTGTCCAGGAAGGACCGCAGTTTGCGAGACCGGCTGGGGTGCTTCAGTTTTCTCAGCGCCTTGGCCTCGATCTGACGAATGCGTTCGCGCGTCACCGAGAACTGCTGACCGACTTCTTCCAACGTGTGGTCGGTGTTCATCCCGATGCCGAAGCGCATCCGCAAAACCCGCTCCTCACGCGGCGTCAGCGACGCCAGAACCCGCGTCGTGGTCTCGCGCAGGTTCGACTGGATGGCCGCGTCGATGGGCAGAACGGCGTTCTTGTCCTCGATGAAGTCGCCCAGGTGCGAATCCTCTTCGTCCCCGATGGGGGTTTCGAGAGAGATCGGCTCCTTGGCGATCTTCAGGACCTTGCGGACCTTCTCCAGCGGCATGGCCAGCTTCTCGGCCAGTTCTTCCGGGGTCGGCTCGCGGCCGATCTCGTGCAGCATCTGGCGGCTGGTGCGGACGATCTTGTTGATCGTCTCGATCATGTGCACCGGGATGCGGATGGTCCGCGCCTGGTCGGCGATGGAGCGGGTGATCGCCTGCCGGATCCACCAGGTGGCGTAGGTCGAGAACTTGTAACCGCGGCGGTACTCGAACTTGTCCACCGCCTTCATCAGGCCGATGTTGCCCTCCTGGATCAGGTCCAGGAACTGCAGGCCGCGGTTGGTGTATTTCTTGGCGATGGAGATCACCAGGCGCAGGTTGGCCTCGACCATCTCCTTCTTGGCCTGACGGGCCTCGCGCTCGCCCTTCTGGACGGTCTGGACGATGCGGCGATAGTCGTCGATCGGCAGACCGGCTTCCAGCGCCACGGCGGCGACGTCGCTGCGGATCGTGGCGATCTGGCTGGCTTCGTTCTCGCTGAACTTAGTCCAGCGCACGCCCTGGTCCTTGATGCGATCCGTCCAGGTAGGGTCCAGTTCGGAACCGAAATAGGCCTTCAGGAATTCGGGCCGCGAAATGCCGTAGCTGTCGGCCAGGCGCAGCAGCCGGCCTTCCAGGCCGATCAACCGCTTGTTGATGGCGTAAAGCTGCTCGACCAGCGCCTCGATGCGGTTGTTGTTCAACTTCATCGTCTTCAGACGGTCGGAAATGGCCGTCGTCAGCGTCTGATAGGCCTTCTCGTCCTTGGCGCTCAGAGCCTCGCCCTTCAGCCGCGCCTGGACCAGCTTGTCCTGCAGTTGGCGGAAGGCGCCGAAGTCGGCGGCGATGGCGTTCAGAACCTCCATCACCCCGTCGCGCAGTTCGGCCTCCAGGGCCGAGATGGACATGCCGCCGCCATCGTCGAAGTCGTCGTCGTCCTCGTCGTCGGACTCCGGCTTGTCTTCAGCCGATTGCTTTTCTTCGACTTCCTCTTCCCCCTCGCCTTCAGCCTGGGCGGCGCCCGGCAGGGACGAAGGGTTCAGCACGCCGTAGGTGGCGTCCAGGTCGATGACCTCCCGCAGCAGGATGCGGTTGTTTTCCAGCTCGTCGCGCCAGACCATGATGGCCTCGAACGTCAGGGCGCTTTCGCACAGCCCCGAGATCATGGCGTCGCGCCCGGCCTCGATCCGCTTGGCGATGGCGATTTCGCCCTCGCGGCTCAGCAGTTCGACCGAACCCATTTCGCGCAGATACATCCGCACCGGATCGTCGGTGCGGTCATAGGCGGACTTGGCGGGCGTTTCGGCTACGCCGGTCGAGGCGGCGGCGGCCACGTCGCTGGACTGCTGCTCCTGCGCGTCCTCCTCGGCCTCCACCACGTTGACGCCCATTTCCGACAACATGGCCAGGGTGTCTTCGATAGCGTCCGGCGTGACCTCTTCGGACGGCAGAACCTTGTTCAGCTCCTCCATCGTCACATAGCCGCGCGCCTTGGCCTGTTTGATGAACTTCTTGACGCCGGCGTCGGTCAGATCGAGCAGGGGCCCGTCGCTCGAAACCTCGGCGTCCTGCGTCTCGGTCTGTGCGTTCATAGTCAGTCTGTCTCCGGCCGGAGGGGTGATCAGTCCGCCCCGGCGAAAAATACAATGCCTGGCGAGGCGTAAGGTTACGCGCCCGCGCTGTCTTCCCAAATCGTCCCGGCTTTGATCGCACGGCGAAGCGCATCCCGCTCGGCCTTCAGCCGGCGGAACGCCTCATCCTGCCCAGGCACATCACGTGCATGGGCCAAGGCGTCCTCCAACGCCGCTACGCGAGTTGAAGCGTCGAACGCCTGCGACCATCGGACCCTTGCCTCGGCGAGGGGCGCATTTGCGGCCAGGAATGGCGCGCCGGACTTTGCCGCCGCCTTCTCGACCTCGCGCACTAAGGCATAATGACCCGATTGCGCCAGATGGCGTCGCAGGGCGGCGGAGTCAAGCGGCGCGAGGCTCAATCGCTCCGCAACCAGTTTTCGACCCGCAAACCGGCCACGCGCGAGAACTCGCGATCATTGTCGGTGACGAGGATGCAATCGAGCGCCAAGGCATGAGCGGCGATCAGCAGATCGTTGGCGCCGATAGGCTGACCACGTTTATGCAAATCGGCGCGAATGTCGCCATAGGCCTGATCGGCCGGCGCATCCCATGGCTTGACGGCCAAGCCGGACAGCACCCTGTCCAACTGAGCAGCCAAACGCGCCGAGCCAGACTTGGCGACACCAAACCTCAACTCGGCGACGACAATCAGGCTGACGCAGATTTCGCCGGTGCCGACGATGGCCATACGCTGCCCGACTGAACCTAGCGGATCGTACATCAGGTCCGACACCGCATTGGTGTCCAGCATATAGCCGCTCAAAGATCGACCGGCTCAGGCTGAGGATCATCGATCGGATCGAGACGCTCGCCGATCGGCTCCATCGTCGCCAGCACGGAGAGCAACCGCTCGACCGATCCCAAGGCAGGCCCGGCCTGTTCGATGATCAAACGCTCGCCTTCCTGGCGAACCACCGCGTCCGTTGGGACTGACACGCCGCTCGGCAGATGGACGACCTGATGGTCTCCGTCTCGCGTGATCCTGACAGGTTGAGAACCATCCATAGTTTGATCCTATACCTATACAGCGCCAACACCCAACGACTTGTCAGTGCAGGGTAGCCGTATCTGTCCAAATTTCGCCGCTGGATATGAAGCGGTCCAAGGCGTCACGTTGCCCCTTCAAACCAATGAACGCCTGGCTATCGAAGCTTTCCTCGGACTTCATTTCATTCATCGCCCGACTAAGCGCCATGGACTGAAGCAGGACATCCACTGCGCGGCTCAATCCAGCTGCTGCAACTTCAAGCGATGCGGCGCTGTCCAAAAACGGAGCATGGGCTATCGCAGCGGTGCGGTCTATCCGCCTGAGCGTTTCCTCGTGTCCCATGGCCAGCAATCGCGACCTCAGCAGGCCGTTGCTCATCGCCTGCGCTTCATAGGTAAGCCTCACGAGATCACTGACCAAACGATCAAGGCCGACGTCGCCGAAGCTTTGGGTCGCTAATGTCTCGCCACGTTCATTGACCGTGTCAGGATGAGCAATCAGACCTTCCACAATAGCAGCCAAGACCGGACGCGGCGCACGCGCCAAGGTGATGGCGGCAGCGCGCGCCTCCGGCGTCACGTCCATAATCGGAGCCATCGACCGTGCTTTTCGGTCTCTGTAAATGACCCTATTCGCGGCTCTTTTTTCTTCAGGCGAGGGGCGAACCCGCTGATAAAAGGCGCCTACGAGAAAGTCTTTGTACGTCCTCGCCAAATCCGGATCAGCGATAGTCGCGGCGGCTTTACGTAGTCGAACCAGAAGGCCTGCTTCCTTCTCGGGTGTATCGAGAGCCCCGACCTCGGCCATCTCCCGGTCGAGCAGCATTCGCGAAAACGGCGTGGTCACGCTCATCGCTTCACGTAGCGCCGGCGCGCCTTTCTCCCTCAACATATCGTCTGGGTCCTGCCCGCCAGTCAGGGTCACAAAACGAAAGCTTCGTTCTGGCTTCAAAAGCGGCAAGGCGCGTTCGACGGCACGGAATGCGGCTCTCTGGCCTGCAGGATCGCCGTCAAAGCAGAGGATGGGTTCTGCGCTGACCCGCCACAACAGCGCCATCTGCTCCTCGGTCAGGGCCGTACCCATCGGCGCCACGGCCGGCAGGCCCGCGCGCTGGCAGGCGATGACGTCCATATAGCCTTCGACCACGATGATGGCCTGGTCGTTCCTGGATTCCGCGCCAAGAATTCGCCGCGCCTCGGGCAGGCCGTAGAGGGTTGCGCCCTTGTGGAAGAGCGGGCTTTCGGGACCGTTCAGATATTTGGCCCGGTCGTCGGGGTTCATGGCCCGGCCGCCGAAGCTGACGATCCGGCCGCGCGCATCCAGGATCGGGAACATCAACCGGTCGCGGAACCGATCATAGGGCTGGCCGCCGCTTTCGGGCGAGATCAGCAGCCCGGCCTCGACCAGTTCGGCGGGCTTGGCGCCGCGCTGGACCAAGGCCTGTTTCAGCCCCTCGCGGTCGTTGGGCGCATAGCCCAGCCCGAACCGCTCCCACTGATCCTCGGGCAGGCCGCGCTTTTCGAGGTAATCGCGCGCCGCCTTGCCCGGCGTGCGGCGCAGATTGGCGGCGAACCATTTCTGGGCCAGGTCCATCCAGTCCGACAGACCCGCCCGCTTCTGCTCGCGCTCGGCCTCCTTGGGATCTTCGGCGGGAAGCTGCATCCCCGCCTCGCCGGCTAGGCGCTGCACCGCCTCGACGAAGCTGAGCCGCTCGGTTTCCTGCAGGAAGGAGATGATGTCGCCGTGCTTGCCGGACGAGAAGTCGTGAAAGAACCCCTTGTCGTCATTGACGAAGAAGGACGGCGACTTCTCCTTCGAGAAGGGCGACAGGCCGACGTATTCGCGCCCCTGACGTTTCAGCTTCACCGTCCGCCCGATCACGTCGGACGGCCGAAGGCGAGCCTTCAGTTCATCGATGAATCTTTCGTCGAAACGCACCCGGCGATCCTTAAGGCCTGCGGGCCTCGGCGTCGATATCGGGGGCGATCAGGCGGTTCGTCCAGGCATCCCCCGATATCCGAACGAACCGCCGCATCGCAGAAGGCGTAAACCGCAGCGTCCCCCAACGCCTTGGCTAACGAAGTCCTAACGCCTCGCGGACCTTCATCTGACGGAAGGCGCCGCATCCTGTCGAGAGGGCGCCGACCGACGATTTTCAGAACAAGGCGAGACTGTGTCTTTTGCGCCGCGCCTGCTTCGCGTCAGGGGCGACCGAAGGGAACGATCTTGTTGGCAGCGTCGTGCCCGATGTCAGCCATACCAAGGAATTTTATGCCGGACCTAAGGCACCAGTATCGAACGATCTCCTCAGGAGTCTGACCAAAATCGGGATCGTTTGGCGTCACGTCCGATACCCGTCCCAGGCGAATTCCAGCCACGCGCCGAATCGAAGCCTGCCCCGTCAAGTGAAACATCATCCGGTCGATGCGGTAGGCGGCCTCTGAAACCTCCTCCAGCATCAGGACATGACCGGCCAAATCGGGTTCCAGGGCCGTGCCTGTCAGTTCGTTCAATATGGTCAGGTTGAAGGCGACGGCGGGTCGAGGGTCTTCGGCCAGCGAGGGCTCTATCCAGTCGCTGCGCCCCGTCGACAGCCACGACAGGGCGCCCTTCGCCGTCTGGTCGTCCCGCACGGCGTCCGAGGCCATGGGCCCGTGGGCCAGGTGTTCGAACCCGGCCTTGTACATTCCCGCCAGCAGGCTGCCGGCGTCGGAATAGCCCATATACCGCTTCTTGCGCGCCACGGCGTTCAGCCGGGGCAGGACCGCATCGGCGATGCGGCAGGAGCCATAGCCGCCGCGCCCGAACCAGACGGCGTCGATGCGCGGGTCGTTGGCGAACTCAACGAAGGCTTCGGCGCGGGCGCGGTCGTCGCCGGCGAAATGGCCGTGCTTCAGAAAGCAGGCGGGGTGAAAGACCACAGCCACATCTCGGTCGGGGTGGTGCTGGGCGATCCATGCCTCGATGGCGTCGGCGCGCTCCCTGGAGAAGCGCGAACTGGCGCAGACGACGCCGATCTTCACTCTATTGCCGTCCACGACCGCCTTCTTCGCCGATTTTGCGATCCCCACTGGCGGATCGCCCCGATCCCCTGTTCTAAGGGGGCATGAACCAAGACGCCTCCTATTTCTTCTGCGGCATCGGCGGATCGGGCATGCTGCCCCTGGCCCTGATCGTCCAGGCGCGCGGCGCGGCCATCGAGGGCTCGGATCGCGCGCTGGATCAAGGGCGCACGCCCGAGAAGTTCAACTGGCTGCGCGCCCACGGCGTGACCCTGCACCCCCAGGACGGATCGGGCGTGACCCGCGCCGATCAGATCGTGGTGGCGACCGGCGCCGTGGAGGACACGGTGCCGGACATCGGCGCGGCTCGTCGCGTGGGCGCCACGATCAAAACCCGACCCGAACTGCTGAGCGAACTGTTCAACGCCGCCCCCACCTCGGTCGGCGTGGCGGGCACCAGCGGCAAGTCCACCATCACCGGCATGATCGCCTGGATCCTGCATCAGACGGGCCGCGCGCCCACCGTCATGAACGGGGCGGTGATGAAGAATTTCGCCGACGCCGACCATCCGTTCGCCAGCGCCGTGATCGGTGGCCCCGACCTTTTCGTGTCTGAAGTGGACGAAAGCGACGGCTCCATCGCCCGCTATGATCCAACGGTGGCGGTGGTGTCCAACATCTCACTGGACCACAAGTCGATGGAGGAGTTGCGCGACCTGTTCGGCGGCTTCACCGCGCGAGCGACGACGGCCGTGTTGAACCTGGACAATCCCGAGACGGCGGCGCTGGCCCAGACTCTGTCGGCCGGCAAGGCCATCACATTCGGCCTGGGCGAGGAAAAGGCCGACCTGTCCGGCCATGATCTTCAGCCCCTGCCCACGGGGATGAAGTTCCGGCTGATCGAGGGCTGGAGCGAGCATGACGTGGTTCTGAACGTGCCCGGCGCGCACAATGTCGCCAACGCCCTCGCGGCGCTGGGCGCGGTGAAGGCCGTGGGCGTGCCGACGGCCGAGGCGGTCAAGGCCCTGTCGACCTTCGCCGGCATCCGCCGCCGAATGGAGGTGGTCGGAACCACGGGCGACATCACCGTCATCGACGACTTCGCCCATAACCCCGACAAGATCGCCGCCACGCTGAAGACGCTGCACGCCTTCGACGGGCGGTTGCTGATCCTGTTCCAGCCCCACGGGTTCGGCCCGCTGAAGCTGATGAAGACCGAGTTCATCGACGGCTTCATCGGCCTGATGCGCGCGGGCGACGTGTTGCTGATGCCCGAGCCGGTCTATTACGGCGGCACAACGGACCGCAGCGTCGGGTCCGAGGATATCGCCTCCGGCGTGCGCGCCGCCGGACGACAGGCCGAGGCCCTACCCACACGCGCAGACTGCGGCGACCGGATCGTGGAGATCGCGAAACCCGGCGACCGGATCATCGTCATGGGCGCCCGTGACGACACCCTGTCGACCTTCGCAGCCGAACTTCTGGCGCGGCTACGGAACTAACCGCTCATCCCGACGAAGGCCGGGATGAGCGGAAAGGGTTAATACACGTCCCGTCTATAGCGGCCGTCTTCCAGCATCGTCAGCACCACGTCCGCGCCCAGCGCCTGCTCCAGCGCCGCCTGAACGCCCTGGGACATGCCTTCGAGACTGCCGCAGACATAGATCGCCGCGCCTCGCCCGACCCACGCACGCAACTCATCGGCCGCTGCGGCGATCAGATCCTGCACATAGCGACCATCGCCGGCGTCGCGCGAGAAGGACCGATCCAGCCGTCGCAACACCCCAGACGCCAGCCAGCCCTGAAGCTCGACGTCGAAGAAGGCGTCGTGCGCCCGCGTCCGCTCTCCGAACAGCAGCCACGCCCCGCCGCCCGCCGCCGTGCGCGCCTTCAGATGGGCGCGCAGGCCCGCGATGCCCGTGCCGTTGCCGATCAGGATCATCGGCGTCTCGTCCGCCGGGCCGTGGAAGCTGCGGTTCGCGCGCAGCCGCATGTCGATCACCTCCCCGACCGGCAGCTCCTGGGTCAGCCAGCCCGAGGCCAGGCCCGGCGTTCCGTCCGGCGTCTGCATCAGCCGGATCAGGAACTCGACCCGACCATCCCCCGGCAGGGAGGCGATGGAATATTCGCGCGCGCCCGGCTGCACACCGTCCCGTTCGGGCAGGCCGATCTCGGCGATGTCGCCTGCCGACCAGTCGGGCGCCGCGCCGACCGGATGGAACGCCAGACGATAGGCCGCCCCCCCTGGGCTACCCGGATTGACCAGGGCGCGCTCCGCCAGACGCCAGGGCTCATAGGCGGGGGGCGTCCAGTCGGGGGCCGCGGCCTGGCCGGTGATCTGGTTCAACTGATGCTGCCAGTGGCGGATGGCGCCGGCCTCGCCATTGTCCACCTCGACCAGATCGAACAGGGGATCGGCGCCCGAGCGTCTCAGCCAGCCGTCGACCGCATGGCCGAAGCCGCAGAAATGCTCGTAGCTGCGATCGCCCAGGGCCAGAAGGCCGAAGCGCAGGCCGGTCAGATCGACGGACTGCGCCAGGGTTCGACGCACGAAGCGGGCGGCGGCGTCGGGCGGGTCGCCCTCCCCCGTCGTGGACACGATCAACAGGGCGCGGTCGGCCGCCTTCAGGGTCGCCAGGTCCAGGTCGGCGAAGGACAGGACCCGCGCCCCGACGCCGCCTTCGCCCAAGGCGCGCGCCGTCATCCAGGCCAGTTCCTCGGCGAAACCCGTCTGGCTGGCAAAGGCGACCAGAATGGGCGCCGCGTCCGATCCGGCCAGAGCGTCCGAACGCGCTTTCGCGGCCGAGCGCGCGCGACGTTCGCGCCAGACGATCGCCGCGATCAGGGCCAGCCACAGCCCGAGCGCGACGACGGCCCATAGCCAGCGTTCAGGATCCGTGCTCAACCGGCGGCGCTCTCTGAATCGTCCAGCAGGGCGGCGAAGGCCGAAGTCATCCGCTCGACCGGGCCGCGATCCGTGCGCTCGACGAAATGGGCCGCAAGGCCCAGCGCCTCGGCGTAGTCCGGGCCTTCGAACCCGCCCATCACCATCAGGGCCGTGGCGTAGGCGTCGGCCTTCATGGCCGAGGCGTGCAGCACCGTGACCGAGGCCAGGGCGTTCGCCACCGGCCGTCCAGTCGATCCGTCGATCGTATGGGCGTAACGGCGCCCGGCATATTCGAAACTTCTTCGATAATCGCCGCTGGTCGCCACGGCCAGGTCGAACAGGGCCGCCACCGTGCGGGGGAAGGCCGCGCCCTCGACCCGCTCGATCTCCACCCACCAAGGCTGGGCGTCCGGCTTGACCCCACGCCCCTTCAACTCGCCGCCGATCTCGATCAGGTGCGAGGTCGCGCCCAGAGCCGTCAGCCTATCCGAGACGCGATCCACCGCATGGCCCTTGGCGATGCCGGAAAAATCCAGCTTCATCCCGCCCAACTGCATGGCGGCGCGCGCCTCGCGGTTCAGGCGCAGCTTTCGCCAGCCGGACACGGCCATGGCCGCCGCGATCTCGTCCTCGGAGGGCACGGGCAGCAGAGGCGAACGCGGGCCGGGCGGCCCGAACCCCCACAGATCGACCAGGGCGCCCAGGGTCGGATCCACCGCGCCATTGGTCTCGTCTCCCAGGTCCATCGCCGCGTCCAGCAAGTCCCAGAAGCGTTGCGACACCGACCAGACGCCTTCGGGCGCCGCATTGAAACGGCTGACCTCGCTGGTCGGCTCCCACGGACTGAACAGGGCGACAACCGCATCCATTTCGGCCTGGATCGCCGCGCGGATATCGTCCTCGCCGACGCCGAGCGGGGCGATGACCCGCGCACTCCAGGTCGTGCCCATGGTCCGCCCGCCCAGCGACCGGATCACGTCGCTGGGCGGGCGCGGGGGCGCGCCTTCAAGGGCGGGAACCAGCACCCGATTGTCGGCGCGATCCGCCAAAGGCAGGCGATCGCCCAGATTGATCACGGGCGGAGCGGCGCGCGAACCGCGCGAGGAAGACGTGTCGGTCATGTCCCCGGCTTAGGGCAGGACCTCGACCGCCGCCACATAGTTGGCGCTGGAGCCCAGGGTTTCGCCCTGTCCTTCGGTGCGCACAGCGGCGTTCAGCCAGTACATGCCGGCTGCCGGCCAGGTGACGGTGAAGGCGCCCTGGGCGTCGGTCTTGACCGTCATTTCCTCGGGGTTGTCGCGATAGCGGATGCCCCCGCGCGCAACGGTGACGTCCAGGTTCGCGGCGGGCTGACCGTTGTTCAGCAGCTTGAACGTGGCCGCCTCGCCCGCGACCAGATCGTTCGGATGGGTGGTCGGGACCAGTTCCAGCCCCTCGCCCGTCGGCTTGAACACCGTGTCGGTCGGGTTGTTCAGGGTAACGAAGGTCTCGATGCGGTTGGCCGTGCGGGTCGCCTGAACATCCGTCGCGCCCTGCGGCAGACCCGAGGGGTATTCCGCCGCCGTGCCGCGCCAGCGCTTCTGCTCGCCGTTCAGCTTGTAGCTGGCCATGACGCCGCTCATGACATTGGCGATCTTGTAGGTGCCGTTCTGCGTCAGATGGGCGTCGAAGGTCGTGCGATACTGACCCTGCATCAAATGCTCGGGCTGGACAGTCGAGCCGTCGGGCGCGGTGATGGTCAGGCCGGTCATCCGCATGGCCGCGTGGTCCGGGTTGAAGACCTGGTTCGACATGCCGGCGTCGAACCCGACCCAGGCGTCGTTGCCCGACAGGGTGGTGGCGGTGGGCGCCAGCCAGGCGCGGTGGGCCTGCGCCGCCATGGGCGCAGCCAGGGCCGCCGCCAGGGTCAGGAGGGCGATGGTCTTCTTCATGGGTCGTGATCCTCTTAGCGAGTGACGGAGACGCGCACGGCGCCCAGTTCGGTGGAGCCGGCGCCGGCGCCGGCGTTGGCCGCGCCCCAGCGGAAGGGCACGCGCACGACCTCGCGGCCGCCCAGTTCGCGGGCCGCCTCGACGACAAGGTTGTACTGTCCCGGCTGCAGGCCGGCCAAGCGCGCGCCCGGCACGGTGATGGTCTGGCGGCCCGGCGCGCGCGTGGCGCCCGACACGCCGTCGGCCGGCAGGCTCATGGCCCGGCCGCCCTTGCGCCACCAGGTGCGCAAATCCTTCAGCCAGTCCTTGCCGTCGCCTTCGTTGTTGCGGGTCTGTTGGTACCAGACGGCCAAGGTCCGCTCGGCAGACTGATCGGGCTTTTCGATCCAAACAGCAACATAGGGGCGGTGATAGGAGGCGGTGTTCAGGCGCGGAATCTCGACCGACACCGTCAGGTCTGCGGCCATGGCGGGCGCGGCGGCGGCGGCGAGACCGACTGTGGTGATGACGACGGGGAGCAGGCGCATCGGAAAACTCGTCAGTGAATGAAGATCAGGGCGATGACGACGGGGATCAGCAGGCCCAGCGCCGCCAGCGGCCAGGTCGAGGGGCGACCCTTGGCATGCAGGAACATCAGGCCCAGCCCCGTCAGGGCGAAGATGGTGCAGGCGACGGCGAAGACGTCGATGAACCAGAACCAGACCGAGCCGGCGTTGCGGCCCTTGTGCAGGTCGTTGAGGTAGGCGATCCAGCCACGGGTGGTCTTTTCGTGGACGACGTTCCCGCTGGCGCGGTCGATCGTCACCCAGCCGTCGCCGCCTGGCGTGGGCAGGCCGACATAGATTTCGTCAGGCGTCGTCTCGGTCGCCTTTCCGGCCATCTGAACCTTCAGCGCCTGGGCGCCCCAGCGTGCGACGGCCTCGGGCACCGGCTGGGTGGTTTCCTCCGGAAACGCCTTCAACCGCTCGACCAGCGGCGCCGGCAGGATGGCCGTCTGTTCGACCGTCACCGGCTTTCCCGGAATGGAGGCCGCATGGTTCAGGGTGATGCCGGTCACGGCGAACAGGATCATGCCGACCAAGCTGACCGCCGCCGAAATCCAGTGCCAGCTGTGCAACTGCTTCAGCCAGAAAGACCGCGCGCCGTTCAGCTTCGCCTTGGGCTTGCGGGCGGGCGACGTCAGTTCGGCGCCGGTGGAAGGCGTCGCCGGATCGGGCTGTCGTTGTGCGGCGAGGTCGGTCACGGAGGTGGCTGTGCCACTATTGCGAACGGTTTTCAATAGCGTGGATATCGCGCCCTAGTAAGTCAGACGCAGACCCAGGCTGACCCGGCGCGGCGGCCCATAGCCGGCGACGTCGTCGGCCGTGCGCGCCGCCTGGACCTCGGCGTCGAACAGGTTGTCGGCCGCCGCCCACAGGACAGCGCGATCGTTCAGGGTCCATTCGGCCCGCGCATCGGCCGTCAGAGCGGCGTCCAGCACGCGACTGTTCAAATCGTCGTCGAACCGGGCGGACTCATAACGGGCCGCCACGGCCAGGGTCAGACGTTCGGTCGTGCGCCAATCCAAGCCCGCCGTCGCGGTCCATCGCGGCGCCTGGGCCGGACGCAGCCCCGTCAGTTGCGGCGCCGCGTTCCCCCCGTCGATCTCCGCCTCGGTCCAGGCCACAGCGCCGGTCAGGGACAGCGCCGAGGTCAGATGCGCCGAGCCGTTCACCTCGACACCCAAGGCCGAGATCACGCCCGCATTCTGGCGCTGGCGGATCACGCCCGACACGCCTTCGCTAAGGGTCACATTGACGATGGCGTCGTCGATGCGGTTCCAGAAGACGGTCGCGCCCCAGGCCGCCCTCTCCCGCGCGGCCCCCAGGCCGACCTCGACGCCGGACAAGCGCTCGGGCTTCAGATCGGCATTGGCGGTGGTCTGGTCGTTGCCGACGCGGAAAGGGCGATACAGTTCGTTCAGGGTCGCGGGACGGAAGCTCGAATAGGCGGCGGCGCGCGCCGACATCGTCTCGCCTAGCCGTCGCCGGGCGGCGAGACGGCCGCTGAACACCTGGCCCGACCGGTCTTCGAAGGTCACGTCGGCGGTGGGCGCGCCGCCGGCGAGCAGCCGCTCCACCCGGAATCCATCTGCATTCGCCCAGCGATCCAGCCGGGCGCCGCCGGCCACCAGCCAGTCCCCAGCCGTCCACGACCCGTCGACATAGGCCCCCGCGACCGAAGTCTCTCCGCCCGCGCGGCGTTCGCGGGTGAAGGCGCCGCCGACATAGGAATAGCGTTCGCGTGTCTCGCCGCGATTGAGGCGCGCATCGGCGCCTACCTCCCATTCCAGACGCCCGCCGCGCCAGTCGGCGCTCTGGCGGCGCAGCGCCAGATTCACGCCCGAGCCGGTTGCGGGCGTCTTGAACTGATCGTTGGCCGGTGTGGTGGTCGATCGATCCGCCGCGACCGAGACCGAACCGTTGGCCAGGTCGCTGTCGATCCGCCAGGCCTGAAGCCGCCAGCCATAACCGTCATCCTGAGGCGTGCGGGCGGCCGTGGCGCTGAGACTATGACCGCTGGCGTTGGCGCGAGCGCCGGCCAGGCCCGCGCCGCGATCCTCCTCCCAGACGGCGGCCCGCACAGACAGGCGCGCGCCTTCCATCCTGCCCAGCGGCGCATCGACGCGCAGCGCGGCGGCCCGGCTGTCCAGATCCAGGGGCGTATCGGCCGCCCCGGCGGCAGGGCCGCGCACGGGGATATAGCCGTCGCTGACCTCGTGCAGGGCCGAGACCGTGACGCCGACCGATCCCAACCGGGTCGAGGCCGCCCCCGCCAACCGCGCGCCGCCGTCCTGAGCCGCCGAACCGTCCAGCACGCCGCCCCGGTCCCGCTCGGTCAGGGCGACGGCTCCCGTCAGGGCGCCGGCGCCATAGGGGCCCGCCCCCGCCCCGCGCACGATGTCGACGCGCGCCAGGCTTTCCGGCGCCGCCTGTGACCAGATCACCCAGCCGCCGAACGGATCGTTCAAGGGCACGCCGTCCAGAGTGATCAGCGCTCGCCCGGCCCCCGATGGCGCGATGGCCCTGAGCGACAACCCTTGCGTCGTCGGATTGGCCGCCAGGCTGGAGGTGCGCCGAAACAGGGAGACCGCCGGCACGGTGCGCAACGCCTCATCCAGCCGCATGGAGCGTTCCAGCACCTGCGGATCGAGTCGCACCACGGAAAAGGCGGCGTCGGCCGCCGTCGGCGGCAGCCGCGCGGCCGTCACCACGATCTCGGGCAGGGCCTGGGGCGGGTTCGGGGGCGGAAAGTCTTGCGGCATCGGGGTTCAAGCGCCTCTGCACGGCGAAGGTTCAAGGTGCGGGGCGATAAGTCCGCGCCGCGTCCCTTTCGTCACACCTCGGTCCAGCGGCGCAGCAGGTTGTGATAGACGCCGGTCAGTTCGATCACGGCTGGATCCTTCGGTCCCTTCTCCGTGGCGACGCGCTGGGTGGCCACGTCCAGTCGGAACAGGGTCTCGCGGTCGGCGTCGTCTCGCACCAGGCTCTGCATCCACATGAAGGATGAGATGCGCGCGCCGCGCGTCACCGGCGTGACGCGATGCAGGCTCTTGGACGGATAGAGGACCATATCTCCGGCCGGCAGCTTGATGGCCTGTGCGCCGTACATCTCCTCGATGATCAGTTCGCCGCCGTCGTAGTCTTCGGGCTCTGAGAGGAACAGGGTGGCGGACAGGTCGCTGCGGATGCGCAGGCCGCCCCCGTCGCGCGACTGGCGGATAGCGTTGTCGACATGCAGGCCGAACTCGCCCCCGCCTTCGTAACGGTTGAACAGGGGCGGAAAGATCGTGTGCGGCAGGGCGGCGGCGACGAACATCGGATTGGCGTTCAGGGCCTGAACGATCAGGGCCGAAACCTCGCGGGCGACGGCGCTGTCCTCGGGCAGTTGCCGGTTGCGTTTGGCCGTCGCGGACTGATGACCCGAGGTCATGTTGCCGTCGGCCCAAGGGCCGGCGTCCAGCCGTTCGCGCAAGGCCCTCACTTCCGCCTTGGAGAAGACTTCCGGAATCTGCAGCAGCACGGCGGTCTCGCTGAAAAAGAAAGGCGACCCCGCCCGGAAGGACGGAGCCGCCAGTTATAGGCCGGGGATAGAGGCCTTTAGAAGCGCAGGTTCAGCGTCAGGGTGGCGGCGCGGCCTGGGGCGGGATCGGCGTGGTGAACGCCATTGGTCCGCATGATGTAGCGTTCGTCGCCAGCGTTCTTGACGTTGAGGCGCAATGACGCGGTATCGGTCAGATCATAGGCGGCATAGGCGTCCACGCGGGTGTACTCCGGTGCGTAGATGCGGTTTGTCCCGCCGCCGGCCCCGCCTTGGTTGCCCCCGTTCGAACGGGAGACATAATAGACGCCCCCGCCCAGGGTCAGACGCGGCAGGACGCGATAGGTTGTGAACAGGCTGGCCGAGTTCTTCGGCGTATTGGCGAGCGATTCACCGACATTCACACTGTTCGAGGCGCCGCGCACCAGTTCGGAGTCCATGTGGGTGTAGCCGCCGAACACCTGCCATGCAGGCGTGATATTGCCCGAAACGCTGAGTTCGACGCCCTTGACCTCGACCTCCCCGACCTGTGCATAGGTGGCGGGCGGGCCGGCATCGACCAGCAGTTGCGCGTTCTTGCGGGTCAGACGATAGGCGGACAGGCCGACAGAGAGACGCTCGTTGAACAGGTTGGCCTTGGCCCCGACCTCATAGGTCTCGGTGTCCTCAGGCTCCAGGATATCGTTCGCCAGGTTTCCGGATCCCTGGCCCGTACCGGCGGTGTTCTGGTCGCCGCCCGCGATTAGGGGCGGCGTCGAGGCCGTGGCGTAGGAAACGTACAGGCTCGAATAATCCGTGGGCTTGAAAACCAGACCGGCCTGATAGTTGACGAAATCCCATTCGCGCTTGGGCAGAGCGACGACACCCGGCGTTCCCGTGGGCGTGGCGGGGATCAGGGGGTTGATGGTCCAGACGCCATTGGTCTGGGTGGAGTTGATGCTCACGCCCTGCGTTTGATAGCTGTCCCAACGGACACCCAGGTTAAGCAGGAACCGGTCGGTAAGAGAGATGCTGTCGAAGGCGTAAAGACCGACGGTTTCGGTGATCGAACGGCTGGGCGCGCTGCGGTTGATCACGCCGGTCCAGGGGTCGGCGGGGTTCGGATCGAAGACCGGCGTGCAGTCGAATCCCGTCAAGGGCGCAGGGCAAGCCGACCCGGATGTCGAGAAGGTCGAATAGCTGGCGTTGCGATTGACTTCGCGCGTCAGTTCCAGACCCAGATCGTAGCTGTGCTTGATCCCTCCGGTCGAAATTTTGCCGAACACATCGGTGACGTTGGCCAGCGTTTGCGCGGGGTTCCAACGGGTCTTTGTGCCGCGCTTCATCCACCAGACCCCGCCGATCTGCTGGGCCGATCCGCCGTCGCCGGGATTGGTGACGATATAGTCGTTCAGCGTCGTCGAAAAGCGACTGACGTTGCGGACCGTCAGGGCCTCGCTGAACCGATGCGTCCAATCGAAGGTGAAGGAATCCACCGTATTGTTCAGGTAGTCACGCGCCTTCAGACCGTAGAAGGCGTCGCGGCTGACGTTCAGCACGCCAGACGCATCGGGCCGGGGCGCCGTGGCGCCGCCCAGCTTGGTGTAGAGCGGTATGCCGTAGTCGGGCATCTGATTGCTGTCGAGGTGGTAGTAGCTGGCCACGATGGTGCTGTCAGTGCCCAAGCCGACGGCGAAAGAGGCGGCGACGCCCCATTTGTCATAGTCCACGGCGTTGCGACCCGCGACGTCGCCAGAGGCTCCCATCAGATTGATGCGGAGCGCCGCCGTCTCGCCCAGAGGCATGTTGGCGTCGATCGTTCCGCGCAGGTAATCATCCGTTCCGATACCCGCCGAAACGCTGGTGAACGGCGTCAGCTTGGGCGACTTGGAGGCCAGATTGATGCTGCCGCCGCCTGAACCGCGTCCCGAATAGACCGAGTCGGCGCCCTTGATGACCTCGACCTGCTCCAGGTTGAAGACCTCGCGCTGCTGACCGCCCGTGTCGCGGATGCCGTCCACGAAGATGTTGTTGCCCGACGACTGGCCCCGGATGAACGGCCGATCGGCCAAGGGCTGGCCGCCCTCGCCCGCACCGAAGGTGATTCCAGGCGAGTTACGCAGGATGTCCTGCAATGAATCGGCGCCCGTCTGCTCGATGATGGCCTGCGGGATCACCGTGACCGATCGCGGCGTATCGACAAGCGGCGCGACATATTCCGGCGAATGGGGCGCGGGCTTCCTGACCTGACCATTGACGTCGATGGTGCCGAGGTTGGCGGGCTGTTGCTGATCCGCCGTGGCGATCACGCCGTCATCGGCGGTCACGTCGGCGGCGAAGGCGGGCGCCGCGACCAGCATGCCGGCGGCGCTGGAGGCGAACAGGAGCGCACGAAGGGACGAGGCGCGAGAGTCGGACATTTGTTTGGCGACCTTTTGGTCTGATTTTGCGATGCGCTCGCAATAACCAGCTTCAATATGTCGCACAAGAAGAATTGATAATAAATCGCAGTCCTAGCTGGAAACCACCGTCAGCGGCCTCGGCTGGCTCTCCTCCTCGTCCAACCAGGTGGGGTCGGGCATGGCGCGGTGCGCCGCCGCCAGGGCCTCGGACCATCGCCGGCCCAAGTCGCGGAAATAGGGGTCGTCCGCCTCGATCCGCCGCACCGTCCCGCTCATCCGGTCTCGCGGCATGACGATCAGGTCCAGAGGCGGACCGACCGCTATGTTCGAGCGGATGGTGGAATCGAACGAGATCAGGCCCAACTTCACCGCCTCGGACAGGGGCGTCGAACTGTGCAGGGCGCGGTCCAGGATCGGTTTGCCGTACTTCAGCTCCCCGATCTGCAGATAGGGCGTGTCCGGGCCGCACTCGATGAAGTTGCCCTGACCATAGATCAGATACAGCCCCATCTTGCCGCCCGCGATCTGGCCGCCCAGCAGCATGGAGGCGTTGACGTTCAGGGCGTCGGCGCTGGGGGAGGCCGGCGTGTTTATCGTGGCCCGCACCGTCGCCATGGCATGGCCCAGAATCTGCGCCGCCCGAAACAGCGTAGGCGCCGTCTGCAGGGTCTCCGGCGTGGTCGAATCCGGCAATTTGACGCCCGCCGCCGTCATCGCCAAGGCGGTCTGGGTGACGGACAGATTGCCCGCCGTCGCCACGGCCAGAATGCGTTCGCCCGGCGACTTGTAGATGTGCAGCTTTCGATAGGACGAGATGTTGTCCACGCCCGCATTGGTGCGCGTGTCGGCGATCATCGCCAACCCCTCGTCCACCAACATGCCTACGCAATAGGTCACTTCGTTCTATCCGCTCCCCGCGACACGAACCGTCCAACGCTAACAGATTCGCGTGTCATGCCTATGCGGACCAGCCCCGCGACTGCAGTTGCTGCTGCGTCTGTTGCACGGGCCGCACATGAAGCGCGACGGTCAGGCTCTCCTGCCCGCCGCCGTAGCTGGTTCCCCGGATCGGGGTGGCGCCCAGAGCGTCCAGGCCCACGGCGACGCGGACATAGTGTTCGGTCGGACAGATGCCGTTGGCGGGATCGAACCCGACCCAGCCCAGTCCCTCGATCCAGGCTTCGGCCCAGGCATGGGCAGCCTCCTGGTCGTGCTGACCGTCCTGGCGGCTGAGATGGCCCGAAACATAGCGCGCCGGCACCCCCAGAAGACGGGCCGAAGCGATAAAGATCTGGGCATGATCCTGACAGACGCCCCGCCGCTGGGCGAAGGAGTCGGCGGCGGTGTGGGCCGCCGAGGTGGCCCCGACCTCGAAGGCGACCTCGGCCTTCAGGGCGCCCATCAAGGCGTGCATCCGATTGAGCGACGTGCTTTCGCGGATCGACCGGGCGAAATGGGCGATGTCCGCGTCGGCTTTGGTCAGGGGTGTCTCGCGCAGAAAGACCAAGGGCGACAGCCGCTCTGATCCGCCGCGAACCACCCCGCCGGCGTCCATGGTCGAAACCTCGCCCGTCACCCGAATGGTCAGGGCGTCCGTCGGTCGTTCGGTATAGAGGCTGTGGACGATGTTGCCGAAGGCGTCCTCGCTGCGACGCAGGCGGGCGTCCACATCCGTTTCGATGCGCCAGTCGCGCACTTGCTGGCTCTCGCTGGACTTGGGCGTCAGACGCAGGGTCTGGATGATGAACCGCGCCGGTCGGGCGTAGGTGTAGCGGGTGGAGTGGTCGATCCTTATCCGCATGGTCAGACCAGATACTGCTCGTGGATCGCACCCGCCAGCGTATTGTTTTCGCTTAGGAATACCTGGATGTATTCGTGCAGGCCGGACTGGAAGATGTCCTCGATCTTGGCCTCGTTGAACTGGCTCAGGCGGTTGGAGGCCAGACGCTGGGCCGGGCCGCGCCGCCCCATAGTCGGCGGCCAGCTTCTCAAGATAGCTGACGATCATCCCCTGACAGGACGCCAGAGAGCGCGGCATCTGCCGGTTCAGGACCAGAAGGTCGGCGACCAACCAGGGCCGCACCGATTCCCGATAGACCCAGCGATAGGCGGTCAGGGCCGAGACCTCGCGCAACAGGGTGGTCCACTGGAAATAGTCCAACTGCCCGCCCACCCGTTCGCCGGGCGGCAGCAACAGATGGTATTTCACGTCCAGCAGGCGGGCGGTGTTGTCGGCCCGCTCGATCGCCATGCCCAGGCGCAAGAACCAGTAGGCGTCGTTCCTGAGCATCGTTCTCGACGAGGCGCCCTCCACCGCCAGGGAGGTGGACTTCACGAAATCCAGAAAGCCGGTGAAGTCGTCCCGGCGCGTGGGTTCGCCCAACTCGTTCAGGCCGTTCCAGGCGCCGTTGATCGCCTCCCACAGCTCGATGGTCAGGGCGGTGCGGACCGAACGCGCATTGGTGCGCGCCTTAGTGATACAGGCCTTAATGGAGGTCGAATTGTCGGCCCCGAAAGCCAGATACTCCCGTACCGACTTCTCAGAGATCGTTCGACCCGAAGCATCGAAGGCCGTCTTCACGCCGGAAGAAGCGATGGCGCCGGCCCAGGCCGTGACGGCGGCCTGATCCTTTGCCGGCAAGGCGGCAAGACGGATCGCCGCCTCCAGAATGCGAGCAAGAAAGTCCGCCCGCTCCATATAGCGGCCGGTCCAGTAAAGGCTGTCTGCAGTGCGAGAGAGCATCAGTTGTCCAGCACCCAAGTGTCCTTGGTTCCGCCGCCCTGGCTGGAGTTGACGACCAGAGACCCCTCCTTCAGCGCCACCCGCGTCAGACCGCCGGGCGCGACCCGCACCCCCGCCGGACTGGACAGGACGAAGGGCCGCAGATCGACGTGGCGCGGCGACAGGCTTGCGCCCGCCAGGGTCGGCGCGGTCGACAGGCTCAACGTCGGCTGGGCGATGAAGTCGTCGGGGTCAGCGACCAGCTTGGCGCGGAAAGCCTCAATCTCGGCCTTGGTCGAGGTCGGCCCCACCAGCATGCCGTAGCCGCCCGATCCGCCCACCTCCTTGACCACCAGTTCCGGCAGCCTGTCCAGAACCTCCTTCAGGGCGTCGGGCTCCCGACAGCGCCAGGTCGGCACGTTCCGAAGGATCGCATCTTCTCCGGTGAAGAAGCGGATGATCTCGGGCATGTAGGTATAGACGGCTTTGTCGTCGGCCACCCCCGTTCCAACCGCATTGGCCAGGGTCACGCGGCCCGCGAAATAGGCCGACATCAGCCCCGGAACCCCGACCGCCGAGTCAGGCATGAAGGTCAGGGGGTCGATGAAGTCGTCGTCGATGCGGCGATAGATGACATCGACCTGCTTTGGCCCCTCTGTCGTGCGCATATAGACGGTGTCGTCATTGACGAAGAGGTCCCCCCCCTCGACCAGTTCGACCCCCAGCTTGTCGGCCAGAAAGCTGTGCTCGTAATAGGCCGAGTTGAACGGCCCTGGCGTCAGGACCACGATCGTCGGGTCCGCCCCTGCCCCGGCCGGCGCCGAGGACTGAAGCGAACGCAGCAGCATGTCGGTGTAAATCTCGACCGGCCGCACGGCGTGTTCCGCGAACAGATCGGGGAACAGCCGCATCATCATCTCGCGGTTCTCCAGCATGTAGGAGACGCCAGAGGGCGTGCGGACGTTGTCCTCCAGCACATAGAAGCCGTCCTCGCCCGTGCGGACCAGATCGACGCCCGAGATGTGGCACCAGACATCGCCCGGCGGCCGGCGGCCTTGCATCTCGGGTCGATAGTGAGGGTTGGTCAGGATCAGGTCGGCGGGGACGATGCCCGCCTTGATGCATTCCTGCGGACCGTAGATGTCCTTCAGGAAGGCGTTGATGGCGGTGACGCGCTGCTTCAGCCCCTTTTCCAGCCCGCTCCATTCGTCCGCCCCGATGATGCGGGGCACGACGTCGAAGGGTATCAGCCGTTCGTTTGATTCCTCGTCGCCATAGACGGCGAAGGTGACGCCCATGCGGCGGAAAAACAGCTCCGCTTGGCGCGAGCGCGCCTGCAGAAGGTCGGCCGGCGCGTTTTCCAGCCAAGCCGCCAGGGTCTTGTAGCTGTCGCGGATCGCCTCCGATCCGCCGCCGGTCATTTCGTCGAACGCTATCGTCATTCGCCCCCGCCGAGAAGAAACCACAGAGTGAGGGCCTCGGAACGGAAAGCGCAACAGTTTTATTGCACTGCGGCGACGATGGGCGCGCGCCCCTCTCCTTCGTCGGAAGGGCGAGGGAGACGACCTGCCTCAGGCCGCCACCGCCTTCATCGACATCGCCGTATCGGCCAGCTTGTCCACGTCCACCGGCGTCGCCTTGGCGATCAGCTGTTTGCCGGCCATGAACTCGGGCGGGGCGTTGACGGCCTCGACGCAGACGATGCGGTCGCCGTTCAGATGGAACACCGCAAAGCCTGACGCCGTCGGATCGCCCCGCACCACCTGCCGGTCGGCGTCGAACGGCAGGCCCGCGATCTGAAGCTTGACGTCATACTGGTCCGACCAGAACCAGGGCACTTCCGGCGTCGGCCCGGCCCGCCCGACGATGGCGGCCGCCGCCTGCTTCGCCTGCTCCAGCGCATTGGGCACGCTCTCCAGCCGGTGATGCACCCCGCCGTGAACTGGGATCGGGCGGCGCGTCATGTCGCCGATGGCGAAGATCGCCGGATCGCTGGTCCGCGCCTGATCGTCCACCACCACCCCGTCGTCGCAGCGCAGACCCGCCGACCGCGCCAGGCCGTCGCAGGCCAGGGCGCCCACGCCGACCAGCACCGCATCAGCCTGAACCTCCGTTCCGTCCGTCAGGGTCACGCCGTCGGGGGCCACGGCGACCACCTCGGCCCCGGTCAGGATTTCGACCCCGTGCGCCCGGTGCTGAGACGTGAAAAAGGTCGACAGCGTTTCCGACGCCACCCGCGCCAGCACGCGGGGCGCCCGTTCGATCACCACCGCCTCGGCGCCCAGGGCCCGGGCCGAGGCCGCCGCCTCCAATCCGACATAGCCGCCGCCGACCACCGCCAGCCGCTTGCCCGGCCCCAGCACCGCCTTCAGCCGTTCGGCGTCCTTCAGCGTGCGCAACTCCAGCAGATCGGGATGATCCCCGCCCGGAACCGGCAGTTTCCGCGCCGTCGATCCCGTCGCCAGCACCAGAACGTCATAGGTCTCGGACGATCCGTCATGAAAGGCGACCGTCTTCGCGGCGGGGTCCACCGCCACGGCGACCGTCGAGGGCCGGAAGTCGATGGTCTGCTCGGCGTAGAAGCTTAGCGGCCGCAGCAGAAGCGCCTCGAGATCCGCCTCGCCCTTCAGCCAGGCCTTGGACAGGGGCGGCCGCTGATATGGCGGCGCATCCTCCTCGCCCGCCAACACGATGGGGCCTTCATGGCCGTACTGTCGAAGAAAGGCCGCGACGGAGCCGCCGGCATGTCCAGCGCCGATGATGAGAACCTTGATCATGGGACGCATTTAGAGTGGCGAGTGGCGAGTGGCGAGTGGCGAGCAAGCGACGGATGCCCAGATTTTCTCGCCACTCGCCACTCGCCACTCACCACTAGACACCCCTTGACCGTTCCAACGTTACAGCATAGTGGAACGCGCATGACGATCCCGCCCGCCCGCGACGCCCTCCACGACGCCCTGCTGTCCATGCAGACGCGCGCGGAGATCGACGCCTTTTTGGCTGACCTCTGCACCCCGGCGGAACTGCGCGCCTTCGCCGAGCGCTGGCAGGTGGCGCGCCTGCTCGACGCCGGCGGCAAATCCTATCGCGAGATCGCGGCCGAGGCCCATGCCAGCCCCACCACCGTCGTCCGCGTCGCCCGTTATCTGAAAGACATGCCGCACCAGGGCTATCGCCTCGCCCTGGATCGCCTGAAGAAAAAGAACTGAGTATCCGAACATGAGCACCGTCCAGGGCCGGCTTCGCATCGCCGTCCAGAAATCCGGCCGTCTGGCCGACCGAAGCCTCGACCTGATCCGGGACGCGGGCCTGAAATGGGTCAAGGGTCACAACGACCTGCTGTACCGGGTCGAGAACTATCCGATCGACCTGTTGCGCGTCCGCGACGACGACATCCCCACCTTCGTGGCGGACGGCGTCTGCGATCTGGGCATCGTCGGCGAGAACGTGCTGGAAGAGGGCCGCAACGGCGGACCGAACGCCTCCATCGTCATGCCGCTGGGCTTCGGCCGCTGCACGCTGAAGATCGCCACGCCGCCGACCCTGGCCTATGACGGACCGGCGTCGCTGGAGGGCCTGCGGATCGCCACGTCTTATCCGAAAATCCTGCGCCGCTTCCTGGACGAGCGCGGGGTCAAGGCCGACATCGTCGTCATGCGCGGCGCCGTCGAGGTCGCGCCCCGGTTGAAGCTGGCCGCCGCCATCTGTGATCTGGTCTCGACCGGCGCGACGCTGGAGGCCAATGGCCTGGGCGCCAAGGACACGGTGCTGGAAAGCCAGGCCGTCCTGATCCAGTCGCCCGTCGCGCCCGAGCCCGGCCTGCAACACCTGCTGGACAGCATCATCGAACGGATGTCGGGCGTGGTGTCCTCGCAGGGCGCCAAATACGTCATGCTGAACGCCCCGCGTTCGGCCCTCGACGAAATCACCGCCATCCTGCCCGGCGCCGGTTCGCCAACCGTCATGCCGCTGATGGGCCGCGATGACGCGGTCGCCGTCCACGCCGTCTGCCAGGAAGCCGTCTTTTGGGAGACGCTGGAGAAGCTGAAGGCAGCCGGCGCCTCGGCCATCCTGGTCCTGCCCATCGAGAAGATGATGTGATGGGCGACCTGTTCAAACGCATCGACTGGTCCTCCCTCGACGCTGCCGGAAAGAAGGCCGCGCTTGCTCGTCCGGCCCAGCGCACCGCCGGCGACGTGACAGACGTGGTTCGCACCATTCTGGACGACGTGCGCGCGCGTGGCGGCGCGGCCGTTACGGACTGGTGCGTCAAGCTGGACAAGGCCCCGCCGCGGCGCATCGCCATTACGCCGGAAACGGTGGCCGAGGCGCGCGCGGCCCTGCCCCCTGCCGACGTTCGCGCCCTGCGGATGGCGGCCGACAATGTGCGCGTCTTCCATCAGGCGACCCGGCCCGAGGACACCCCCTTTGTCGAGACCACGCCTGGCGTGCGCTCCAAACTGGCCTGGCGTCCCATCGCCTCGGCCGGCCTTTATATTCCGGGCGGCACCGCGCCGCTGTTTTCGTCGCTGCTGATGCTGGCCATACCCGCCGGCGTCGCGGGCGTGGGCCAGCGCGTCGCCGTGACGCCGCCGAACAAGGATGGCGGGATCCACCCCGCCATGATCCTGGCCGCCGCAGAGGCGGAGTTGGACGCCATCTGGTTGATGGGCGGGGCTCAGGCCATCGCCGCCCTGACCTTCGGCGTCGAATTGGAGGACGGGATCATCCCCGCCTGCGACAAGCTGTTCGGCCCCGGAAACGCCTATGTGGCCGAGGCCAAGAAGCAGGCGGCCGCCCTGCCCGGCGGTCCCGCCGTCGACATGCCCGCCGGCCCGTCCGAGCTGATGGTTATCGTGGACCGCGACGCCGCGCCCGAGATCGCCGCAGCCGACCTGCTCAGCCAGGCTGAGCACGATGCGGATGCGCAGGTTCTGCTGGTCTCCACCAGCCGGGCCACCATCGACTATATCCTGAGCGAGGTTGAGGTTCAGGTCGCGACCCTGCCGCGCGAAGCCATCGCCCGCGCCTCCCTGAACGAAGCCCGCGCCATCCTGGTGCGCGACCTCGACGCCGCCATAGAGGTCGCCAACCTCTATGGCCCCGAACACCTGGCGATCCAGATCGACGATCCAGAACCGCTGGTCGATTCGATCCAGGCCGCCGGGGCCGTCTTCGTCGGCCGGTTCGCCGCCGAGACCCTGGGCGACTATGCCGCCGGCCCCAGCCACGTCCTGCCGACCGATGGCGGCGCGCGGACGCTGGGAGGCGTCACCACCGCCAGCTTCATGACCACCATGTCGGTCCAGTTGGTCGATGCGGCCGGCGCCCGCCTGCTGGCGCCCATCGCCGCCCGCCTGGCGCGGATGGAGGGTCTCGAAGCCCACGCCCGCGCGGCCGATCTGAGGAGCGAGGGATGAGGGCGGGACCGGCGATAGTAGTGAGAAGTGCTAATGAGCGAAGAAGCGAGCGAGATCGCCCCGCCTTCGCTGTCCCAAAGCTCACCTCTTGCTCACTGGCGCTGCTCACCCCGACAAACCTCACCCCGGCCCTCCCGGACGGAGCCGACCGATGACCCTGCCCGCGCCCTATTCCCCGCTGGTCTCCGGCGGCGAAGGCTTGGACCGCTATCCCGGTGACGCCCCGGCGCTGGCCGCCCGCATGGCCGCCATCTACGCCACTCCGGCCGAGACGGTTCTGCCCGTGCGCGGCCTGACGCACGGGCTGGAGCTGGCCTGGCGCCTCGCCGCCCGCGACGGCGGTTCGGTCCAGGCGCCCAAGGCCGAACCCTATGACAGCCTGAGCGCCATCTATCCGGCCAAGGGCGAACCGGCCGTCGTGGTCATCCGCGCGCTCGGCTCGCCCGAGGCGGTCGCGGAAATGGCCGCGCGCGTCGCCCCCGCCCTCCTGATCGTGGACGAAGGGCTGATCGAGTTTTCCGACAGCGTCTCGGCCGCGACGGTCGTGGGCGACCAGCCGAATCTGGTCGTGCTGCGGAGCCTGTCGCTGGCCTATGGCCTCGCCGGCGCACGGGTCGGCGCCGCGATCGCCCAGCCTCAGACGCTGGCCCGGTTGGTCTCGGTGTTGGAACCCTACGCCCTGCCCGAGCCTCTGGTGCGGCTGGCGCAGCAGGCGCTCGATCCGTCACGGATGATCGAGACGGCCGAGCGAATCGCTTCGGTCCGGCGCGAGCGCGACCGGATCGCCCGCGAACTGGGTCGCCAGATGTCGGTCGAACCGGGCGTCGGCCCCATCATCATGGCCCGCCCCGAAGAGCCCGCCGCCGCCCTGGCCGGTCTGAAAGCCTATGGCGTCGAAGGCGACCTGTCCGGCGATCGGCTGCGGCTGCCCGTCTCGATCAGGCCGGAGGTCAACGACCGGATGCTGGCCGCCTTCGGCCTGACGCCTCCCAAGCGACGCGCGGCCCGCGTCGGCCAGGCCGTGCGCGATACGAAAGAGACCCGCATCGTCTGCGCGGTCGATCTGGACGCGCCCGGCCCGGTGAAGATCGAAACCGGCGTCGGCTTCTTCGATCACATGCTGGAGCAGATCGCGGCCCATGGCGGCTTCTCCCTGCGGCTTCAGTGCGAAGGCGACCTGCACACCGACCCGCACCACACCATCGAGGACAGCGCCATCGCCCTGGGACAGGCGCTGAAACAGGCTCTGGGCGAACGGAAGGGCATCGCCCGCTACGGCTTCGTCCTGCCGATGGACGAGGCGAATGCGGCCGTCTCCATCGATCTTTCCGGCCGGCCCTATCCGCTGTTCGATGGGACGTTCGAGACGCCCTATATCGGCGACTACCGCACGGATCTGACGGCCCACGTCTTCCGTTCGCTGGCCGAGGCCATGGGCGCCGCCGTCCACATCAAAGTTACCGGCCAGGACGACCACCACAAGACCGAGGCCGTCTACAAGGCCTTCGGCCGCGCCCTGCGCCAGGCCATCCGCATCGAGGGCGACGCCGTGCCTTCGACGAAGGGGGTGCTGTGATGGGCGTGGCTTTCGCCGTCGGAGGCGGTTCAGTGAAGAGTGCGAGTGAGCAAGAAGTGAGCGCAGAATCAGCGACGCACGCACGGTCTCGCTCACCTTTTCGCTCGCTAGCACGCCTCACCCCCCGCCAGCCCCAAATGACCGAGGTCGTCGTCATCGCCTACGGCGCCGGCAACGTCGCCTCGGTCCAGTTCGCGCTGGAGCGTCTGGGCGCGACCGTGCGCCTGACCGACGATCCGGCCGTGATCGCGGAGGCCGAACGGGTCATCCTGCCCGGTGTCGGCGCCGCCGGCTACGCCATGTCGCGGCTGTCCGAACTGGGGCTGGGCGAGCCGATCCGCGCCTTCCCGCGCCCGCTTCTTGGCGTCTGCCTGGGCCAGCAACTGCTGTTCGAAACCAGCCAGGAAGGTGAGGGCGTCGATCTGCTGGGCTTCATTCCCGGCGCCGTAGCCCGGCTGGAGCCGTCCGACCCCCTGCCCGTGCCGCACATGGGTTGGAGCCGCCTGGCCCGCGACCGCGACGATCCGCTTCTGGAGGGCGTGGCCGACGGCGCCTACGCCTATTTCGTCCACGGCTATGTCTGCCCCGACGGGCCCGCCACCCTGGCCCGCGCCGACTATGGCGGCGTCGTCCCGGCCGTGGTCCGGTCCGCCAACCGTTGGGGCTGCCAGTTCCACCCCGAGCGCTCGGCCGAGGCCGGGGCGACCATCCTCAAGAACTTTCTGAGCCTGCCATGCTGATTTACCCCGCCATCGACCTGAAGGACGGCGTCTGCGTGCGCCTGATGCACGGCGATTTCGACCAGGTCACGCGATACGACGACCAGCCGGCCGCCCGCCTCAGCGCCTTCGTGGCCGAGGGCGCCGAGTGGATTCACATTGTCGACCTGGACGGGGCGGAGGCGGGCGAGGCCATGCAACACGCCCTGATCAGCGAACTGACGCAGGCCATCGAGGTCAAGATTCAGTCCGGCGGCGGCGTCCGCAGCGCCAACGACGTGGCCAAGCTATTGGAGGCGGGCGTGTCTCGCGTCGTGATCGGCTCCCTGGCCGTGACCCAGCCGAACGATGTCTCCGCTTGGCTGAAAGGTTTTGGCCCTGAACGCATCACCCTGGCCCTGGACGTCAAGATCGAGAACGGCGTCCCCGTTCCGGCCCTGAAGGGCTGGACCCAGTCGTCGGGCATTACACTGTGGGAGGCGCTGGATCGCTATCCCAAGGGGACAGCCAAACACCTGCTGGTCACGGACGTGGGCCGCGACGGCGCCCTGACCGGCCCGAACCTGGACCTGCTGGCCGAGATCCGCCAGCGCCGCCCCGATCTGGTGCTTCAGGCTTCGGGGGGGGTGTCGTCCCTGGACGATCTTGCGGCGATCAAGGCCCTGGGCTGCCATGGCGCCATCGTCGGCCGGGCGCTCTACGAAAACCAATTCACCTTGCCGCAAGCCATAGCGGCGGCGGCATGACCGCCCGTTCTTCAGACAGGGGGGTGTTCCAATGACCGCCCGGCGGATAATCCCCTGCCTGGACGTCAAGGACGGCCGGGTGGTTAAGGGCGTGAAGTTCATCGGCCACACAGACATGGGCGACGCCGCCGATCTGGCGGCCCGTTACCGGGACGCGGGCGCCGACGAACTGGTCTTCTACGACATCGCCGCCAGCCCCGAGGGCCGGACCCTGGACTATGGCTGGATCCGGGACATCGCCCGCCTGCTGGACATCCCCTTCTGCGTCGCCGGCGGCATCCGCAGCGTGGAGCAGGCCGCGCGCTGCCTGGATCACGGGGCGGACAAGGTGTCGATCAACTCCCCCGCCCTGGAACGACCCGAACTGATCGCGGAGATGGCCGAACGGCTGGGCAGCCAGTGCGTCGTCGTCGGCGTCGACAGTCGGTTCGAAGACGGCGACTGGGTCGTCCACAAATACACCGGCGACCCTGAAGCCCGCCGCCGCGCCGGCAAACGCACCCTGGACTGGCTGGATCAGGCGCAAGGGCTGGGCGCCGGCGAGATCGTGCTGAACTGCATCGACCAGGACGGGGTGCGGCGCGGCTATGATCTGGAACAGCTGTCAGCGGCCCGCGCGCGCCTGACCATCCCCCTCATCGCCTCGGGCGGCGCCGGCGCGCCCGAGCATTTCCGCGACGTCTTCGACCAGGCCGACGTATCGGGGGCCCTGGCCGCCAGCGTCTTTCATACCGGCGCCATCGCCATTCCCGACCTGAAGCGATACCTGGCCGATCAGGGCCTGGAGATGAGACTGTGACGTTTTTCACCCGCTCGTCCCCCCGAAAGCCGGGAGCCGGCGCTTTGGGCGATAATCGTCGCGCTTCGTGCACAGAGCCCTATTCAAGACCCGTCACACCACAGAACTGGGTCTCCGCTTTCGCGGGGACGAACGGAAACAAATGATCGACCCCGCCACCATCGATTTCGCGAAAGGGAACGGCCTGGTCCCCGTCGTGGTCCAGGACGCAGCCACGCTTCAGGTTCTGACCTTGGCCTATATGGATCGCGCGGCCCTGGAGGAGACGATCCAGTCGGGCGAGGCCACCTTCTTCTCGCGCTCGCGCGGCGGGCGGTGGAGGAAGGGCGAGACCTCGGGCGACCGGCTGCATGTCGTCTCCATTACGCCCGACTGCGACGCCGACGCCCTGGTTCTGGCGGTCAATCCGGTCGGCGACGCCTGCCATCTGCATCGCACCAGCTGTTTCGGCGAGGCCGACGCGCCGGGTCTTGGCCGGATCGCCCGGCTGGAACGCACCATAGCCGAACGCGCTGCCGCCGATCCGTCCGAAAGCTGGACCGCCAGGCTGATCGCCCAGGGGCCCAAACGCATCGCCCAAAAGGTGGGCGAAGAAGGGGTGGAGACCGCGTTGGCCGGGGTCGCCGGCCCTGACGAGGAACTCGCCAGCGAGGCCGCGGATTTGATCTATCACCTGCTCGTCCTTCTCCATGCCCGTAACATGGTGTTTCAAGACGTGCTGGACGTGTTGGCCTCGCGCGCGGAAGCGGGCAAAGGCGGCGGCTAGACCGTAAAGGCGTACGTCCCAGCCAATGGGATGATCGAGGGAAATTCATGGCGGCTCTCATTCTGTTCGGCGGCGGCGGCGATCTGGCGATGCGGATGCTGCTGCCTTCGCTCTATTTTCTCGAACACGACGGCCTGCTGCCCGACGGGCTGAAGATCATCGGCGCAGCCCGGTCCGAGGAGACGGCCGAGGAATACATCGCCAAGGTGCATGAGGCGGTGAAGGCCCGAGCCGAGGCGGACAAGGCGTGGGACGATCATTCCTGGGCCAAGATGAAGGCCCGACTCGACTATCTGGCGGTGGACGCCACCTCGGCCGACAGTCTGAGGCCGCTCAAGGACAAGGTGGGCGACGGCGAAGTCACCTCCTTCCTGGCAGTCTCGCCGTCTCTTTACGGCCGCATCGTCACGGCGATGAAGGCCGCGGGCTTGGCCGAGCGCAACTGCCGCATCGTGCTGGAGAAGCCGGTCGGCCGCGATCTGAAGTCCTTCCGAGAGATCGACGACGCCGTGGCCCACGCCTTCCGCGAGGACCAGGTGTTCCGCATCGACCACTATCTGGGCAAGGAGACGGTCCAGAACCTGACGGCCCTGCGTTTCGGCAACACCATCTTCGAGCCGCTGTGGAACAATCTGACGATCGACCACGTCCAGATCACCATCGGCGAGACCGTGGGGGTCGGCGACCGCTGGCCCTATTACGACGAGTACGGCGCCCTGCGCGACATGCTGCAGAATCACATGCTCCAGCTACTGTGCCTCGTGGCCATGGAGCCGCCCAGCGACCTGGACCCCGAGTCCCTGCGCAACGAAAAGGTCAAGGTGCTGCGGTCCCTGCGCCCGATCACGCCGGAGGACGCCGAACGTGTCACCGTGCGCGGCCAGTATGTGGCGGGCGTCAGCGAAGGCAAGCCGGTCAAGGGCTATGACGAGGAACGCGGCCAGCCGTCCGACACCGAAACCTTCGTCGCCATCCGCGCCGACATCGACAACTGGCGCTGGGCGGGCGTGCCCTTCTTCATGCGGACCGGCAAGCGTCTGCCCGAGAAGCGCACCGAGATCGTCATCCAGTTCAAGCCCGTGCCCCACTCCATCTTCGACAATGAAGATGGCGAGGCCCCGGCCAACCGCATGATCATCGAGCTTCAGCCCGAGGAGGACATCTCCCTTACGGTGATGAACAAGCGCCCCGGCCTGGACAAGCGGATGCAGTTGCAGCCCATCACCATGAGCCTGTCCTGGGGGGTCGACGGCAAATCCGCCGCCCCGCCGCGTCGTCGCATCGCCTATGAGCGCCTGCTGCTGGACGCCATGCATGGCGACTCCACCTTGTTCGTCCGCCGAGACGAAGCCGAACAGGCGTGGAAATGGGTGGACGAAGTCGCCGATGCCTGGGCCGAGTCCGGTCACAAGCCCGACGAATATGTCGCCGGCACCTGGGGCCCCGACAGCGCCGACATGCTGATGATGCGCACGGGCCGCGAGTGGAACACGACGGATGTCTGAAGCCGTGATCGAAACCTTCCCCACCGTCGACGCCTGGGCCGAGGCCATCGCCGCGCGCCTGGCCGAGACCCTGGGCGCCGCGCTGGCCGACAAGGGCTGCGCCGTCTTCGCCGGTCCTGGCGGTTCGACCCCCGCCCCCGTCTATCGCCGCCTCGCCGCGACCGATCTGGACTGGGCGAAGGTCGCCGTCACTCTGGTGGACGAACGCTACGTCCCCGAAAGCGCGCCGGAATCCAACGCCCGGCTGATCCGAGACGTCCTGTTGCAAGACAAGGCGGCCGCCGCCCGCTTCATTCCCCTCTACACGCCCGAGGTCACGGTGGACCGCGCCGCCATTGTGGCCGCCCATGCGCTGGCCCAGGCGGGCGGGCGTTTCGACGCCGTCCTTCTCGGCATGGGAGAGGATGGCCATATCTGTTCCATGTTCCCCGAAAGCCCGACGCTGAAGACCCTGCTGACGCCCACCCTGAAGCCGACGGTTCTCGGCGTGCCGCACGGCCGCGACGGCGCGGCGCCGACCCTCGAACGCCTGTCGATCAACCTGCCCTATCTGATGTCCGCCGGCCGGGTGATCCTGGGCCTGAAGGGCGCAGCCAAACGCCGCGTCTTCGAGGAACAGACCCAAGGCGATCCGAAGACCCAGCCCATCGCCGCCCTGATCGCCGCCGGCGTTCCCCTTGAAGTCTTGTGGACGGAGGAAGGCTGACATGGCGCTTCATCCCACCGTAGCCGCGGTCACGGCCCGCATCGTCGAAAAGAGCCGCGCGACCCGCGCCGACTACCTGCGCCGCATGAACGCCGCGCGGGATTCGGGCGCCGGCCGGGCCAAGCTGTCCTGCGCCAACTGGGCCCACGCCTTCGCCGGCCAGACCATCGCCGACAAACTCACCGCGATGGACGGGTCCAAGCCCAATCTGGGCATTGTCACCGCCTATAACGACATGCTGTCGGCCCACCAGCCGTTCGAACGCTTCCCTGGCGTAGTGCGCGCGGCGGTGCGCGAGGTCGGCGCCACGGCCCAAGTCGCCGGCGGCACGCCCGCCATGTGCGACGGCGTCACGCAAGGCCGTCCGGGCATGGAGCTGTCGCTGTTCAGCCGCGACGTCATCGCCATGTCGGCCGGCGTGGGCCTGACCCACGACGCATTCGACGCCGCCCTGATGCTGGGCGTCTGCGACAAGATCGTGCCGGGCCTGTTTATGGGGGCCCTGGCCTTCGGCCACCTGCCCGTCGTCTTCGCCCCCGCCGGTCCCATGCCCTCGGGTATTCCGAACGCCGAAAAGGCCCGCGTCCGCGCCGAGTACGCCCAGAACAAGGTGGATCGTCAGACCCTGCTGGAAAGCGAGATCGGCAGCTATCACTCGCCCGGCACCTGCACTTTCTACGGCACGGCCAATTCCAACCAGATGATGATGGAGCTGGGCGGGCTGCATATGCCCTCCACCGCCTTCGTCCACCCCGACACCGGCCTGCGCGACGCCCTGACGGCGGCGGCGGCCAAGCGGGCGATCGAACTGGCCCGCAGCGGCGAGAGCCGTATGGCCGACGTCATCGACGAGAAGTCCATCGTCAACATGATCGTGGCCCTGCTGGCCACCGGCGGATCGACCAACCACGCGATCCATCTGGTCGCCATGGCGCGGGCGGCGGGCGTGCTGATCGACTGGACCGACATGGACGAACTGTCTTCGGTCACGCCGCTGCTGGCCCGCGTCTATCCCAACGGTTCGGCCGACGTGAACGCCTTCCAGGCCGCCGGCGGCGTCGCCTTCGTGGCCCGAGAACTGGCCGAGAACGGCCACATCCACACCGACGTGACGACCATCATGGGTCGCGGCATAGAGGCCTATTTCCAGGAACCGTCGATTGTGGACGGCGAACTGGTCTGGCGCGACGGGGTGAGCGAGAGTCTGGACCGCGACATCCTGCGCCCCGCCTCCGACCCGTTCGACCGCGAGGGCGGCCTGCGCCTGGTCAAGGGCGACCTGGGCCGCGCCGTCATCAAGATCTCGGCGGTCAAGCCCGAGAACCGCATCGTCGAGGCGCCCGCCGCCGTCTTCGAAACCCAGGAAGACGCGCTTCAGGCGTTCAAGGACGGCAAGCTGTTCCGCGACGTGGTCGTGGTCCTGCGCTTCCAGGGGCCGAAAGCCAACGGCATGCCCGAACTGCACAGCCTGTCGCCCGCCCTGTCGGTCATCCAGGACAAGGGATTCAAGGTCGCCTTCGTCACCGACGGCCGCATGTCGGGCGCCAGCGGCAAGACCCCGGCCGCCATCCACGTCAGCCCGGAGGCCCTGGCCGGCGGCCCCCTGGCCCATGTGAAGGACGGCGACATCATCCGCCTGGACGCCGAGGCCGGGGTTCTGACCACGGTGGGCGTCGGCGATTTGACCGCCCGCCCCGCCGCGACCCGATCCAGCGTCCATGCCGAGGGTTCGTCCTGGGGCTATGGCCGTGAACTGTTCGGCGCCTTCCGCCACGTCGTCACCACCGCCGAACAGGGGGCGACCGTCTGTTTCGCCATTCCGCCAGGATCGGGCGGTCACGACGACACGCCGCCCAACCCGAACTTCGTCGACCGGACCGTGGACGCCTAATCCGCCGAACCGACCGCAGGAAACGCCCTACAATGAATGACAAGACTCTCCTCGTCGGCGACGTCGGCGGCACCAACGCCCGCTTCGCCCTGACCCGCATGGTCGACGGCAAGCCCGTGCTGGAGCACCACGACAGCTTCCCGGCCGAGACCTATCCGACCTTTCTGGAAGGCGTCGCCGCCTTCATCGACGGCTGCGACGTGAAGCCGACGGGCGGGGTCATCGCCGTGGCAGGCCCCGTCACCGACGGCGCCATCGACCTGACCAACTCGCCCTGGCAAGTGTCCGAAAGCGAGCTTCAGACCCTGGGGCTGAAGCCGGTCAAGCTGATCAACGATTTCGAAGCCCTGGCCTGGGGCGCCCCCATCGTGCCCGAAGACCAGCTGGAAAGCCTGGGCGGCCCGGTGGACGGCGATCCCCATGCGACCGTGGCGGTGCTGGGCCCCGGAACCGGCTTCGGCGTCTCGGCCCTGGTGCGCGACGCCCACGGCAAAGAGATGGCCATGCCGTCAGAGGGCGGCCACGCCTGCTTCCCGCCCGGTGATCCGATCGAGGACGAAATTCTGCGTATTCTCCGTCGCCGCTATGACCGGGTGTCCATCGAGCGTCTGATCTGCGGCCCCGGTCTTTTGAACATGCACCGGGCGCTGGCCGAGATCGACGGGCGCGAGACCCACATCGACGATCCGGCCCAGATCACCCAGACGGCGATGGCAGATCCGAACAGCCCGTGCGGCGCGACCCTGGCCCGCTTCTGCGCCATCCTGGGCGCCGTGGCCGGCGACATCGCCCTGACCACCGGCGCGCGCGGCGGCGTCTATATCGCGGGCGGCATCGTTCCGCGCATCCTGCCCTTCATCAAGGCCAGCCCCTTCCGCCAGCGGTTCGAGCGCAAGGGCCGGTTCAAGGATTATATGTCCGAAATCCCGACCAAGGTGATCATGCACAAGCATGCCGCCCTGCTGGGCGCAGCGCGCGTCGCCTTCGCTGAGGCCGAAAACTAAAGCCGGATCGTTTTAGCCGGAACCGCGCCGCGGTTCCGGCCGAAGCGTGAAGCAGGCTATCCTTGGAATCGGGCGCTAAGGCCATCACGCAAATCTCACGACGGCGTGAACCGATCCGCCGCCGTGACGTTTCCTCGTCTCCACTTAGGAGAGGAAACAAGATGAAAAAGTTCGCCATCGCCGCCGCTTCGCTGTTCGTGCTGTCGGGCGTCGCCGCCTGCGGTGAAAGCGCCGCCGACAAGGCCGCCGAAAAGCAGGCCGACGCCATCGAAGCGACGGGCGAGGCCCGCGCCGATCAACTGGAAGCCCAGGCCGCGACCGCCCAGACCGAGGCGCAACGCGACGCCCTGAACGCCCAGGCCGATCAGGTCGAAAAGAACGCCGACCGCAAGGCCGACAGGGTCGAGCAACAGGCCGGCAACGCCGACGGCGGCATGACGACCTCGAACACGCCTTCGACCCACTAGAGCCTGATCCGCAGGGCCGGATCAGCCCCCGTCGCCCGCGACGGGGGCTTTTTCGTCTCCGGGCGTCAGTCGATGCAGAGGGCCGCGCCCGCCTTGCCGTCCTCGACCGGCGTATGGCAGCCGAAGCGGTCGCTGGTCGCCTGACAGACGCCGGTGACAGCCGCGCCCGCAGCGACGCCCGTGTCGCCTTCAAGCCGGCAGTCGCCCTGGCATTGATCCCCGTCGGTGCAACGCTTGCCCGCATCGGCATAGCGCACGACGCACTGCCAGGACTGAAGCCGACCGACCTGCTTCATTTCCCCGCCCCGCGCCGCGCAGGCCGAGGCGTCCGCGCTCTGCATCGGCGCATCGCCGGTCACGGCGGCGGGCGAACAGGCCGCCAGCGCCCCGCCGAAGCCCAAGGCCAAAGCGCCAAGGATCAACCCGCGCATCAGGCCGGCCTTCCCTTCTCGAAGCCGGACCAGACGTCGTCATAGTCCAGCTGCATCTGCGGCGTTCCGGCCGCCCACTGCGTCACCCGAATCGGCATCCGCGTCTCGAACATGAAGGCCAGGGTGTTTTCGATCTTGTGCGGCTTCAGCTCGGCCTTGATCGCGCCGTCATAGCTGGCCTGGTCCGGTCCATGACCGCTCATCCGATTGTGCAGGGAGGCGCCGCCGGGCGCGAAACCGCCCGCCTTCGCGTCATAGGCGCCCGTGACCAGACCCATGAACTCGCTCATCACGTTGCGGTGGAACCAGGGCGGGCGGAAGGTGTGTTCGGCCACCATCCAGCGGGGCGGGAAGATGACGAAGTCGATATTGGCCGTGCCCGGCGTCTCGGACGGGCTGGTCAGGACGGTGAAGATCGACGGATCGGGGTGGTCGTAGCTGACGGTGTTGATCGTGTTGAACCGCGCCGTGTCATAGCGGCAGGGCGCCAGGTTGCCATGCCAGGCGACCACGTCCAGCGGGCTGTGATCGAAGGGCGCTGCCCATAGACGACCGCCATATTTCTGAATGCACTGGGTCGGCCGGTCCACATCCTCGAACCAGGCGAGCGGGGTTTCGAAATCGCGCGGGTTGGCCAGGCCGTTGGCGCCGATGGGGCCAAGGTCCGGCAGACGGAACGGGCTGCCGTAATTCTCGCAGACATAGCCGCGCACGGGTCCGTCCACCTCGACGCGGAACCGCACACCGCGCGGGATCAGGACGATATGTCCTGGCTGGGCCTCGATCAGGCCCATTTCGGTGACAAAGCGGTGCGCGCCTTCCTGCGGCACGATCAGCAGTTCGCCGTCGGCGTTGTAGAAGACGCGGTCGGTCATGGAGCGGTTGGCGACATACAGGTGAACACCCGCGCCGACGCCGGCGTCCGGCTCTCCATTGCCGCCATAGGTGACAAGCCCCTCGACCCAGTCGGTCGGCGCATCCGGCAAGGGCAAGGGGTCCCAACGCATCCGGTTCGGATTGGGCGGCGTCTCGTCGAACGGCCCTGAACGGACCCGGCCCTGGTCGAACGGCCGATAGGGGCCGTGCTGGGCCGACGGCCGCAGGCGGTACAGCCAGCTGCGCCGGTTCTCGGCGCGCGGGGCGGTGAAGGCCGTGCCCGACAATTGCTCGGCATAGAGGCCCATCGGCGTCTTCTGCGGCGAGTTCTGGCCCACCGGCAGGGCGCCGGGCGCGGCCTCGGTCGAGAAATGATTGCCGAAGCCGGCGAGATAGGCGGGCGCGTTGGTTCGCGTCGTCATGTGCATGCGTCTCCCTTGGCGGGAGGTTTAGGCGGTTCGGACGCAAACGTCATCCCGGGCCGACACCGACCTTAGAAGCCTTGACGGCGCGCCACCTGTTCGGCGTGGAAGCCGGCGTCGCCCAACAGTTCGTTCAGCACCCGCACCCGCTTCATGAACAGGCCGACGTCGAACTCGTCCGTCATGCCGACGCCGCCGTGCATCTGCACCGCCTCCTGTACCGCCAGCTCGGCGACGCGCCCGGCCTTGGCCTTGGCGACCGAAGCAGCCAGGTCCGCTTCGTCGCCGCCCGCGTCGATGGCCTGAAGCGCCCCCAGCGTGGCCGCCCGCGTCAGTTCAAGCTCGGTGAACAGATGCGCCGCCCGGTGCTGAAGGGCCTGGAACTCTCCGATCAGTTTGCCGAACTGCTTGCGGGTCCGCAGATACTCCAACGTGATCTTGAACGCCTGATCGCCCGCCCCGGTCAGGGTCGAGGCGGCGCAGGCGCGGCCCAGGCTCAGGGTCGCGCCCAGCACGGGCTCGCCGCCGCCGACTTCGCCGATCACCGCGTCCGCATCCACCGCTACATCCGTCAAGGTGACGCGGGCGGCGTTGTGGCTGTCGACCATGACGGTGCGTTCGACTTGCACGCCCGCCGCCTTGGGATCGACCAGAAACAGGGTGAAGCCCTCCTCCGCGCGCGCGACCACGATCAGAGCGTCGGCGATGTGACCGTCCAGAACGAAGCCCTTGGCGCCGTTCAGTCGGAAGCCGTTGCCAGAACGCTCGGCTCGCGTGGCGATGCGCGACGGCGCGTGCTTGGCGCCTTCATCCACGGCCAGGGCCAGGATCGCCTCGCCCGCCGCGATCCGGGGCAGCCAGGCCTGCTGAGCCTGCGACCCCGCATCGGTCAACAGCTTGGCCGACAGGATGGACGAACCCATGAAGGGCGACGGCGTCAGGGTGCGGCCCAGACTTTCGGCGATGACGCCGGCCTCGACCGCGCCCAGGCCCAGTCCGCCCATCGCCTCGGGTATGATGACGCCGGCGAAGCCCATCTCTCCGAAGGCCCGCCACAGATCGCGCGAAACGCCGTCCGGATCGCGGCTGTCGCGCAGGCTCCGCAGATGGGCGATGGGGGCGTTGTCGGCCAGGAAGCCGTCGGCCGCCTCCTGCAGCATCGCCTGCTCTTCGGTCAGGATCAGGGGCATGGCTCAGGCTCCCGGCAGTTGCAGCAGGTGTTTGGCGATGATGTTCAGCTGAATCTCGCTGGTCCCGCCCTCGATGGAGTTAGCCTTGGTGCGCAGCCAGTCACGGGCGGACGCGCCGCCGTGCGACCGTTCGCTTTCCCACTCCAGAGCGTCGGCGCCGCCCGACGCCATCAGCAGTTCGTGGCGGCGCTTGTTCAGTTCCGACCCATAGTATTTCAGCATGGAAGCGATGGCTGGGTGCGCCTGTTTGGCCTTCACCTGATCGCCGACCCGCTCCATCGCCAGACGGAAGGCGGCCTGATCAACCTCCAGTTCGGCGATCCGGGCGCGCAGCATGGGTTCGTCCAGGCGTCCGTCCTCGGTCGCGCCCACTGCATCCAGGGCCACCTGACCCACGGGTCGGCCGCCCGCGACCTCGCCCATCGCCCCGATCATGGTCCGTTCGTGGGCCAAAAGGTGTTTGGCGACGTCCCAGCCCCGGTTCAGCGTGCCGACCAGGTTTTCCTTCTCCACACGCACGTCGTCGAAGAAGGTCTCGCAGAAGGGCGACTTGCCGCTGATCAAGGTGATCGGCCGCGTCGTCACGCCCGGCGTCCTCATGTCGAACAGCACGAAGCTGATGCCCAGATGTTTGGGCGCGTCCGGGTCGGTCCGCACCAGACAGAAGATCCAGTCGGCCTTGTCGGCGTAGGAGGTCCAGATCTTCTGACCGTTGACGATCCAGTGGTCGCCGCGATCCTCGGCCCTGGTCTGGATCGCAGCCAGGTCCGACCCGGCGCCGGGTTCCGAATAGCCCTGGCACCAGCGGATTTCACCGCGCACGATCTCGGGCAGGAACCGCTTCTTCTGTTCCTCGGTCCCGAAGGCCAGAAGCGCCGGCCCCAGCATCCAGACGCCGAAACTGTTCAACGCCGGCTGAGCCTTAAGGCGGCGCAGTTCGGAGGCCAGAACCTTGGCCTCTTCCCGGCTCAGGCCCCCGCCGCCGTATTCGGCTGGCCATTCCGGCGCCGTCCAACCGCGCGCGCCCATCCGCTCCAGCCAAAGCTTGTGGCCCGGCGTGGCGAAGACGGCGTCGCGCCCGCCCCAGATCATGTCGGCTTCGGATCGCATCGGCCCGCGCACCTCGGGCGGGCAGTTGGCCTCCAGCCAGGCGCGCGTCTCGGCGCGGAAGGCGTCTAGATCGGTCATGTCGCGTGTTCCCCGCGTTTCCTCTGGCGGACACGTTAGCAGATGGGTTTCGATTGGCTACGGTCATGTGCGCGCCGCAACAGCTTCGCCGTTCGTGCGTTGGTGTGCGGAACCGGAGGGGCTTCGACAATGACCTATCTAACCCGCGCCGTCTTCGGCGTCGCCAGCCTGGTGCTGCTTCTGGCGGCCGCCGCCCTTGTCGTCTTCGGGGTCAAGGATGGGCTAGAAGGCATCGGCCGCCCCGACCAATCGGGCGCGGACGCGGTTCTGGACGTCCTGGGCTATGTCATCGTCGCCATCGCCGTCTTCGACGTGGCCAAATACATCTTCGAGGACGAGGTCCGGCGCGGGTCCGAACGCCGCAGCGCCGCAGAGGCCCGACGCAGCCTGACGAAGTTCCTGTCCACCATCGTCATCGCCCTGTTCCTGGAGGCCCTGGTCGTGGTCTTCAAGACCGCGCGGGAGGAGGTGGCGCAGTTGATCTATCCGACCGCCCTGCTGATCGCCGCCGTTCTGGTCCTGGTGGGCCTGGGCGCCTTCCAGAGGTTCTCCGCCTCGGTCGAGGAAAGAGTCGGGGACGACGACGAGGCGCAAGAGCGCAAGGACGAGATCAAGCGACGCGCCCGTCCCGCCGCCAAATCCTAGACCTTCTTTGGCAGGAAGGGCGAAAAGGTGATGACGGTGAAGGTGTCGCGGATATGCGGCCGGGTCTGCACCTGCTTGGTCACGAAGGTCCCGATGTCGGCGTCGCGCGGCAGGTTGAACTTGGCCAGAAGGTCGTGCTGGCCCGAGGTGGAATAGACCTCGGACACGTTCTCCACATTGTCCACGATGTCGGCGGCCACGTCGTTGGCGTAACCCGGCTCGGTTTTGATGAAGACGAAGATGGCGGTCATCATGGCCAAAACTCCCTGGCGATCAGCCGGGCTTCTAGCCGATGGCGGCCCACAAGCCGAGCCGGATTTGTCTGAGAATGGTCAGCGCAGCCGCTTGCTGACCCAGACCAGAGTCGGATCTTCCTCGATCGGAGCCGTGTCGAATCCCATGTCGTTCTCGACCTGAAGCGCGCCGTGGTTGGCCCGGTCTTCCAGCGATTCCACCACGGCGTAACCCTGACTGCGGGCCTCCGCGACCAGTCGCTCCAGCAGGGTCCAGCCGATGCCCTGCCCCTTTAGATCGCCGCGCAGGAGAATGGCCGCCTCGGCGCGTTCGCCGGCGTCGTCCCCGGCCAGCACGGCCGTGGCCGCCACAGTCCCGTCCGCATTCCAGGCGATCAGGCTGGCCCCGTGGGCGTTCGGCGCCTGGATCAGCGCCTGCAGTTGATCGTGCCCCGGGGTGCGTCGCGTCGATAGGAAGCGAAAGCGCATGTCCTCGGGCGTCACCTTGGCGAAGAAGGCGGCCAAAGCCCGTTCATCGTCGGGCCGCGCCGGTCGAAGCTCCAGCGCCTTTCCCGTGCGGGTGACGAGCCTTTCGCGTTCGGGAATGGTCATGGCGATCTCCTTGGCCGGGGTATCGCGCGGGCAGCTTCGGCCGCGCATTGACCCTGATCAAGTCCGGACCCTGTCCCCCGGAATGAAACAATGTTTGCTCCCGCCGTTCCACACGGCGGCGATGCCGGGCTTTGGCATCCGACCTTCGCTGCGATAAGCAGAACGCGAAAACGGCCCACCCTCGGGCCAGGAGACAGATCATGGCCCACGACCGCGTCAGCGTGCTTCAAGCGCTTCAGACCCAGGGCGTCTGCCCAGTCTTCTATCACCCCGACCCCGAGGTCAGCCTGAACGTCATCCGCGCCTGCGCGCGCGGCGGGGCCCCGGTGGTGGAGTTCACCAATCGCGGCGACTTCGCCTGCGACCTGTTCGGTGAGATCAATCGCGAACTGATCAAGACGGATCCGGATGTGGTCTTGGGCATCGGTTCGGTGGTCGATAGCGGCACGGCGGCGCTTTATCTGAACCGGGGCGCACGCTTCGTGGTCAGCCCCTGCCTGGTTCCCGATGTGGCCAAGGTCTGCAACCGCCGCATGGTCGCCTATTTTCCCGGCTGCGGCTCCGTGACCGACATCGGCGAGGCGCACGAACTGGGCTGCGACATCGTCAAACTGTTCCCCGGTTCGTCGGTCGGCGGCCCTGACTTCGTCAAGGCGGTCAAGGGCCCGATGCCCTGGGTCAAGATCATGCCGACGGGCGGGGTCGATCCAGACGAAGCCTCCATCGCCAAATGGTTCGGCGCAGGCATCGTGGCGGCGGGCATGGGCTCGAAACTGGTGACGGACGCGGCGGTCAAGGCCGGCGACTGGGCCGCCATCGAGGCTTCGGTTCGCGCAGCGGTTCAGGCCGTGGCCGACTTCCGCGCCAAGGCCTGAACCCTCAGGGCCGGGCGCCCTCTGCGGTCGGGCGGCCTTCGCCCGCTTGCCGGGCCTGACCGCGCCGGGCGTCGCTGCGACGTTGCAGCAGGGGCGCCAGGGCCTTTCGCTCCTCTGGATCGAGGGTCGCCAGAATCGCGACGGCGCCCGCCTCCAGCCGCGCCCGCCCGCGCATCTCGGCGGCGCGGGACTGCGCCAGCAGGACGTCGATACGGGCCGTGTCCAGCGTGGGCGCGCCGGCGGCGGCCATGGCCTCACGCCGCGCGGCTCGCGCCGCCTCGAAGTCGGGTCGCGCCGACAGGGCCGAGGCGCGCAGAGCCATATGGACACGGTCGCGCGTTTCCGGCTCCAGCTTCTCCAGCACCTCGCGCAAGGGCTTGTCGCGCCCCGGCTGGCGTTGGTCGTCCAAGCGGCGTTCGATCCGGTCCCGGCCAATCAGATAGGCCGCGCCGCCGCCCAGGGCGAACAGGTTCAGCCCGACCGAAACCGCCAGGGCGATCTTCAGCGTCCTCGAATTCATCCCAGAACCTCGGTGTCGTCCACACCGCCCAGCGTCGCCTGATAGAGAACCGCATCGGCCCGCGCGTCCGCAGTCATCCGGCTGGTCAGGCCCACGCCCGCGACCACGCCCGCGCAGGCTGCCGCCGCCCATCCGGCGCCCATGAACCAGGCGGCGCGGCGCGGCCGGCTCTTCACCCGCGCCCGCGGCGCAGCCCTCAGCACCCGCGCCGTCAGATCGGCCGAGGGCGAAACGGCGAGCGAGGCGTCCAGCAGGGCATCCAGCGCCGCGGCCTCTTCCAACACGACCCGCGCCGCCGGATCGGCCGCGATCAGGCCTTCGGCGAAGGCGCGCTGGTCCGCCGGCCAGCGCCGCAGATCGCCGCCATAGGCCTCGGCCAGGACTTGCAGCTGCTCGATCCTCATCGTCCGTCTCCTTCAGGCCGCCCGTCGGAACGGGGCGACAGGTCCGCCAGGCTCTGGCGCAGCGCGCGCCGCCCCCGCGACAACAAACTCTCCAGCGCCTCGACGCTGATCTCCATCAGTAACGCCGCCTCGATATTGGACAGGTCCTGATAGTGGCACAGCACGATGGCTTCGCGCTGTCGCTCGGGCAGGCGTCGCAGGGCGGCGTCCACCCGCGCGCCCGTCTCGGCCGCCAGCAGCCCGCGATCCGGCGACGGCCCATCATCGGGTCGATCCGGCGGCCTGTCCGTGGGAATTTCACGCCGTCGTCTCAGCCGGTCGTAACACAGGTTCAGCGCCACCCGATGCAGCCAAGTGTCGAAACGCGCCTGACCAGGCGTCCATTTCGGCGCCTGACGCCAAGCCTTCAGCATCGCCTCCTGCGCCACATCCTCGGCCTCTGCGGAATCGCCCAACATCCGCTGGGCCAGGGCCAGGACGCGCGGCAGCTTGCGCGCGACAAAGGTCTGGGCCGCCGCAGGGTCGCCCTGACCCACGCGCTGCACCAGATCCTCGTCGGAGTCGACCGTCGCGACCAAATCCGCCTCTTCCGCAACTGACGAAAGGGACCGATGCGTTCATGACGGCCGACCCCGACACCGTTCTTACTCCGAAGTCGGAGCCGGGGAAGCGGCTTGTGGCGCCATCGCCGGACGCGGCGCGCGGCGCGTCGGGCGTTCGGCACGATGCGCCGCGCGGGCCGCACTGCGTTCCTCGGGCGAGATCACGCCGTCATGATTGGAATCCATCGCGTCGAACCGTTGGCCCAGCTTGACCGCCACGTCCGAAATCGTGATCGGCTTCGCCTGACGCTCCCCGCCCGGACGGTCGTGCCCCCCCCGCCGCCCCATTCGCACGCCACGCGGGCCGTGGTCGGGTTTGGCGGCGGCGGCGTCGAACTCCGCCCGGCTGATCATGCCGTCGCCGTTGGCGTCCATCCGGGCGAAGCGGGCGTCTGCCCGACCTGCGCGATGGGCCGCGCGTCCGGCTTGGCGCTCCTCGGGGCTGACGACGCCGTCGCCGTTCGTATCCAGCGCGGTCAGTCGCGCCACCCGGTCATCGACATAGGCGGCCCGCGTCAAGGGTCCAGCTTGTACTTGGCGCGCGTGATGTGACGCGGGCGCAGAGGCCGACGGCGCAGGCGGGGTCAGGGCCGTTGCGGCCCCTGCGGCGGCGGCTCCTGCGGCGACCAGGGCGACGACGCCCAAGCCTGTGATGAAGGTCAGTCTCATCTCGATCTCCTTGGGGCGAAGTCGCATCCCGTGACGCCCTGTCAGGAGATTGAACGCGGCGGCTCCGACTCTCCGTCGCGGGGGATCGAAGTCGCGCGTTCGAAAGCCCATCGAGCCCGCGCCCGCAGATCGGCCAGTTCCACCTTCAGCGTCTCGAAATCGCGCGCGCCGGCGGCCTCGGCCAGGCGAAGCTGGAAGACGGCGGGCTCCGCCTCGGGATCGACCCGCCCTTCGAACGCTGCCGCCAGCAGATGCGCCAGCCGCTGCTGCACCCGCCAGGCCTCGGCCAGGACTGGATCGCCGGACAAGGCGTCCAGGGTCGACAGGGTCAAGGGCCGGCCCGCGGCGGCGGCCTGAAGCTGACGGAACTGGGCCGTGAACTCGGCGTCCACCTGACCGCCTGGCGACAGCTTCAGGTCCCAGAAGCCGTGCGGCCGACGCTCCCGGTCCATCAGGGCCCGCATCCGACGCACGTCGTCGGCCACATCGACGTCGGGACGCGGCCGACGCAGCGCCGCCTCGATGACCTCGGCCACCTTCGCCCCAAAGGCCGGATCGCTGGCCCAGACCACGCGCGCGCGGGTCAGAACCATGAACTCCCAGGTTTCGGCCTCAGAGGCGTAATAGTCGTCAAAGGCGCTCAACCGCACCGACACCGGCCCCTTTGATCCGGTCGGCCGCAGCCGCATGTCCACTTCGTACAACCCGCCCTCTGCGGTATGGGCCGACAGGGCCGCGATCAGCCGCTGGGTGAAACGGGCGTAGAAGACCTCCGCGCCCCAGCCCTTGATCTTGGACTGAGCCTCGCGCGGCGCCTCGTACAGGGTCATCAGGTCAAGATCGGACCCGGCCGTCATCTCCCGTGAACCGGCCTTGCCCAGGGCCACCACGGCGACCGCGCCGGGAAAGCCTCCGCCCAGCCGCTCCGTCTCGGCCAAGGCCGCCGGCGACAGGGTCCGCATGACGGCGTCGGCCAGAGCGGCGTAGGCGCGCCCCGCCGCTTCCGGCCCGGCGCGCCCGGTCAGGGCGTGGATGCCGATGCGGAACATCTGTTCGCGGTGCAGACGGCGCACGGCGTTCATCGCCCCCTCGAAATCCTCGCTCTCGCCGGCCTCCTGCATCATCTGTTCGGTCAGGCCGCTCTCGTCCGAGAGATCGGTCAGGAAGCGCGCGTCCAGCACCCCGTCCAGGGTCGCCGGCTGACGGCCCAGGGTGCGGGCCAGGCGCGGCGCAAAGGCCATGACGCCCAGAACCATCTCGAACAGCTTAGGCTGGTTCAAAAACAGGGCCTGGACCTGAACCCCCGCCGCCAGGCCCGAAAAGAAGACGGCGAACCGGCGAAAGGCGTCGTCGGGCGCCCCCGTCCGCGCCAGGGCCTCCAACAGGCGCGGGGCCAGCCGGGTGAACAACTCGCGCCCGCGTTCGGTCCGGGTCGCGGGAATGCGCCCATGGTGCCAGCTGCGGATGGTGTCGGCCACCGAGGCGGCCTCTGTGAAGCCCATGCGGGTCAGGGTGGCCAGGGTCTCGGGATCGTTCTCGACCCCGGTGAAGACGAGGCTGCCATAGCTGGAGTCCAGGTCCTCCCCACCCTCGAACAACTCGCCATAGCGGGCGTTGACACGGGCCAGCAGGGCCTCGACATGGGCGTCGAACGCGCCCAGGTTCGCCCAGCCCGCCAGGGCCGCGACCGACGCGCGCCGTGCATCGTCCTCGGGCAGGCGGTGGGTCTGTTCGTCCTCCAGCATCTGGACCCGGTGTTCCAGGCCGCGCAGTTCGACATAGGCCGCCGACAGCGCTTCGACGACGGCTTGTGACACATGCCCCGCATCGGCGAGCGCTTGGAGCGCCTCCAGCGTCCGGCTTGCTCGAAGGCCCTGATCGCGCCCGGCCAGGATCAGTTGCTGGGTCTGGGCGTAGAATTCGATCTCGCGGATGCCGCCGCGCCCGAGTTTCAGATTGGCGCCGGCGGCTTCAAGCCCCTCGCCGGTCTTGTGGACGTGAATCTGTTTCTTGATCGACTGGATGTCCAGAACGGCGGCGTAATCCAGGCTGCGGCGCCAGACGAAGGGGATCAGGGCCTTCTGGAACCGCGCGGCCGCCCGCGCGTCGCCCAGCACGGGCCGGGCCTTGATGAAGGCCGCCCTTTCCCAGTTCTGGCCCACGCTCTCGTAATAGGCCAGGGCCATGGGGGCGGCGACCACCGGCGGGGTCGAGGACGGATCGGGCCGCAGACGCAGATCGACGCGGAAGACATAGCCGTCGGCCGTCCGTTCGCTGAGCAGGGTCGCCAGACCCTTCCCGACCCGGTTGGCGAAGTCCTGCATCTCTTCGCCCTCGCGCAGGGCCAGCCCCATCAAACGCGGCTCGAAGAAGAGGGAGATGTCGATGTCGGAGGAGTAGTTCAGTTCGTTTGCGCCGTGCTTGCCCATGGCCAGGCCGAACAGACCTGGGATCGGGCCGCGCGTCTCGTCAGGCGGGGCGATCAGCCGACCCCTCGCCCGCTGCTCGGCGGCGACAGCGCGCAGGGCGGCCCGGCAGGCGGCGTCGGCGAACCGGGACAGGGCGCCCGTGACCTGATCCAGCCCCCAGACTCCGCCCAGATCGGCCAAGGCCGTCAGCAGGTGCAGATCGGCCTTCAGCACCCGCAAGGGCGCGCGCACATCGTCGGGTTCCCCCACCAGCGCATCCGTCGCGCGCAGCGTCCGCTCCAGACTCTCTCCCGGTTCGGCCTCCAGCAGACGTCGTAGATGGGCCGGGCGGCGACGCATCAAGCCCGCCAGATAGGGAGCGGCGCCGGCCACGGGCGCAAGGGCGGGCCACGCGGCGTTCAGCATGTCGCGCCAGCCTTCGGCGTCGGCGGCCTCGATCAGAGTCTCCAGCAGGCGGTCGGCGGCAGCAGGGTTTATGACCGGACCGGCGGGCTTGATCGTCTGACCCAGCGGGATCGTCACGCAGGTATTGGTGTCGGCCATAAAATCATCCGCTCATCCCGACGAAAGCCGGGCCCCAGCGCTTTCGCTCGGCACAGCGTTGGACCACAATCCTGACACGCGCCACAAGGCGGCGCGCCCAAAGAAACGGGTACCGGCTTTCGCCGGGATGAGCGGCAATCTCTAAGTCTGCCCGGCTGGCGGCAGCACCAGCGCCACCCGCAGGCCGGGGCCGAAGCCGCCATAGGCGCCGGGGCCTTCGTCCAGCACCACGCGCCCGCCGTGCGCCTCGGCCACCGCCGTCACCAGAGACAGGCCCAGGCCCGAGCCGGGCTCGGTGCGGCTGCTGTCCAGACGCACGAACCGCTGGACGACCCGTTCACGGTCCTCCTCCGGCACGCCGGGGCCGGTGTCCGTCACCGAATATTCGATCTCGCCCGAGGACCGCCTGCGCGCCCGCAGCTTCACCGCCCCGCCGGCCGGGGTGTATTTTATGGCGTTGTCGATCAGATTGGCCAGGGCCTGGGCCAGGAACGGCTGGTTGCCCTCGATCATCAATCCGGTTTCGATCTCGGACGAGAAGTCGATGTCCTTGTCCTCGGCGGCGGGTTCGTACAGTTCGGCCATGTCGGCGGCCAGTTGGGCGGCGTCCATGACCTGGGGATCGGGCGCGCCCCCCGCCTGCAGCCGGGCGATGGCCAGGACGGTGTTGAAGGTCTTCAAGAGGTGATCCGCCTCGTCCAGGGCGATGCCCAGGGCGTCGACGCCGTCGATCTTGCCTGCCTCGGCGTCGATCAGCGCCACCTCCAGCTTCGCCCTCATCCGCGTCAGGGGCGAACGCAGGTCGTGGGCGATGGCGTCGCCCGCATGGCGGATCGAGGCCATTGAGGACTCCAGCCGATCCAGCATGGTGTTCAGCCCTTGGCCCAGTTCATCCAGTTCGTCGCCGGCCTGACGCACGGGCGCCCGCACCTTCAGGTCCCCTTCCTGCACCGCCTGGACCACCTGGTTCAGCCCCGCCATCGACCGCTCCACCCGCCGGCTGATGTAGAGGCCGCCGGCCAGCCCCAGCAGCATGACCAGACCCATCGCGCCCCACAGGGCCTGGGTCAGGCGCGACAGATATTCCTCGATCCCGCCGATGTCCTCGCCGACGAACAGGGTGTCGCCGCCGGACAGGGGCATGATGACGCCGATGGATCGTCGGGCCTCCACCCGGCCGTCGGCGTCGGTGCTGGTCAGGCGAAAGGTGCTCCATTCGCCAACGCCTTCGCGGCGGGCCTCCTTCAGGTCGAAAGGCATGACCGACAGGTTGCCGGTGACGATCCTGCCGTCCGGCCCGGTCAGCAGATACAGATAGGGTCCGCCGCGAATGGTGCGTTCGACCAGGGCCTGGTTCAGGGCGTCGACGCCGCGCGTGCGGTGGATGGCGGTCAAGGCGCCCAGTTCGCCCTCCACGTCCGCACGCGCCCGCGCCTGGGCCTCGGACGCCGAGGCGAAATAGACATAGGCCAGGATCGCCCCCGCCGCCGCCACGAACAGCGCCAGGAACAGCAGCGTCAGCCGAAACGGCGTGCGGCGAAGGAGAGAGGGAAGGCGCATGGGTTTTTAGTGACGAGTGGCGAGTGGCGAGTGGCGAGCAAGCCGCCGCAAAACCTTGCGCAGCGCCGTATGCAGCCAAGCTCGCCCCGCTTGTCTCACCCCCTCGCCACTCGCCATTCACTACTCGCCACTAGACTCAAGCCTCCAACCGATACCCCGCCCCGCGCACGGTCTGCAGCATGGCGCGGTCGAAGCCCTTGTCGATCTTGGAACGCAGGCGGCTGATATGAACGTCGATGACGTTGGTCTGGGGGTCGAAATGGTATTCCCAGACCTTTTCCAGCAGCATGGTGCGCGTCACCGACTGGCCGGCGTGGCGCATCAGGAATTCCAGCAACTGGAACTCGCGCGGTTGAAGATCGATCTCGGTCGCGCCGCGATGCACGGTGCGGCCGATCAGGTTCATCTCCAGGTCGCCGACCTTCAGCACGGTCTGCACCCCGCCGGTCTCACGCCGCCGGGCCAGGGCCTCGACCCGCGCGATCAGTTCGGCGAAGGCGTAGGGCTTGACCAGATAGTCGTCGGCGCCGGCCTTCAGGCCCGTGACCCGGTCCTCGACCTCGCCCAGAGCCGACAGGAACAGGACCGGCGTCTGATCGCCCCCCTTGCGAACCGTCTCGACCATGCCGACCCCGTCCAGTCGCGGCATCATCCGGTCCACCACATAGACGTCGTAGCCGCCCTTTTGCGTCTCCAGCAGGCCGAAGGCGCCGTCCACGGCGTGGGTGACGTCATGCCCCGCTTCGGACAGGCCCCGCACCATGGCGGTCGCCGCCTCGGCGTCATCCTCAACCACCAGAATCCGCATCGAACCCCTCCCGGAATCAAAATCGCCGCCGATGGTAGCGCATCGGCGGCGATTGACGAGTTAAGGCTTGGTCAGAATGCCGATCAGTTCTTGTCTTGCAGCGGCAAAACGACCGGCGAGTTGCCGCGAGGCGTCCGCATCAGCAGAAGAATCCCCGGCCGGCCAGCCGTTTTGACCGCCTCGACCGCACCCTTAAGGTCCGCAGCCGAACCCACGCTGCGGCCGTTTGCCTGAAGGATAACCATGCCCGGCTGGAAGCCAAGGCGGGCAGCGCGCGATTGCTGTCCGACGGCTGTAACGACCAAACCTTGAACCTCGGCGGGCAGGCCGAAGCGGTTCCGAAGCGCCGTACTTGCCGGCGCGACGGTCAGGCCTTCGACCACTTCGCCAGCGGCGGCGCCGGGATTGGTCGAAGAGCCGGATTCGTCGTCGGACCCTGTGCTGGCTGTCTCAAGATTGGCGGGTCGTGCACCCGAACGCACGTTGACCGTCTGCCGACGGCCTTCTCGTAGCAACTCAAGACGCAGATTGTCGCCGGGCTTGGCCGAACCAACGGCGCGCGTCAGTTCTGACGAGCTTTCTATCGCCCGCCCATTCAGAGACACCACGACGTCCCCGACTTGAAGTCCGCCGCGGGCGGCGGGACCATCCGGTGTAACCTCCACGACATAGGCGCCCTTGGTGGACACGGGCAGACCCAAGCTTTCACGATACTCGCTGGTCAGGTTGCCGATCTGAACACCGAGATAGCCGCGTTCAATTGTCTCGCCGCGCATCAAACGCTCAGTAATCGACTTGGCCGTTTCCGCCGGGATAGCGAAGCCAATGCCGACAGACCCACCTGAAGGCGACAGAATCGCCGAGTTCACGCCGATGACCCGTCCGTAGATGTCGAAGGTGGGCCCGCCCGAGTTGCCCCGGTTGATGGCGGCGTCGATCTGAAGGAAGTCGGTGTAAGGGTTTTCGTTGCCTCCGATGTCTCGGGCCTTGGCCGAAACGATGCCAGCCGTCGCCGTTCCGCCCAGGCCGAACGGGTTGCCGATGGCGATGACCCAGTCGCCAACGCGCGGTTGGGCCGTCTCTTCGAAGCTGACGTATTTGAAATTGTCGCCGTCGACCTTGATCACAGCCAGGTCGGTCGCCGGATCGCGGCCGATCAGGCGAGCCGGCAGTTCGCGGCCGTCCGACATCTTGACCTTGATCTCGGTCGCGTCGGCGACGACGTGGTTGTTGGTGACGATATAGCCGTCCTGCGAGATGAAGAAGCCCGAACCGGCGCCCTGAGCCGTCCGGGGTTCGTCGTTCTGACCGCCCTGTCCTTGCGGGGGCACAAACTGGAACGGCAGGCCGGGGATCTGGAAGGCGCCGCCCTGGGGTTGATCGACCTTCACCGTCACGTCGATCTGGACGACGGCGGGGGCCACCTGTTCGAAGATGGTGGCGAAGCTGCTGGGCGCGCCCGGCGGCGGGGTGAAGGCGTCGCCGTTGGCTGGGACCGGCGTGATGCGGTTCACCGCCTGCGGCTCGGCATGGGCGCCGGGCCAGGTGATGACGCCTCCGGCGGTCGCGGCCGCCGCCAGGGTCAGGCCGGCTGCGGCCCCCAGAATGAACTCCTTGCGCTTCAGCATCGTGGTCCTTGCGATCCTCTGTCCGGCGACGAAAGGCCGGGTTCGCGTTTGATATAGGCCAGGGCGGCGCGACGCCAAATCCCAGCCGTCGATCGTTGTTCCCGACTAGCGCCCGTCGTGAGGCGAGGTTGCGTCAGGATCGCGGCGAAGCTTCTCATTTTCGAGAATGTTTTCCAGCCGCCGTTCTTCTTCGTCCGACAGGGGCGCCGGCTCCACCGGCCGCCGCCGCGCCGCCACGGCCAGGACCGCGCCGGCCAGCAGCACCAGGGCGAACGGTCCGAACCACAACAGCCATGTCCCGATCCGCATCGGCGGGGTGAACAGCACATAGTCGCCGAACCGACGGACAAGATCGTCGCGCACTTCTCGATCCGTGGCGCCCGAGGCGATCTCCTCCCGAATCAGTCGTCGCATGTCGCCCGCCACGCCGGCCGGGCTGTCGGCGATGGCCTCGTGCTGGCAGACGACGCAGCGGACGTTCTTGAACAGGGCCTGGGCGCGCGCCTCCTGGGCTGCGTCGGGCAAGGGGCGATCCGGCGCGGCCGGCGGTTCCGCCGCGCTCAGCATCAGCGCCAGAACCGGCGCGGCGGCGATGATCAGCCACCGCCTCACGTCGTCTTCCTCCGCCGCGCGACGCCCAGCCGGAGCCGCCGGTCCATCAGCGACAGAAGTCCCCCCAGCGCCATGATCGCCGGTCCCAGGAAGATCAGCCGCGCCCAGGGATTCCAATAGAGCCGCACCAGCCAAGCCGGTTGCTCCACGCCGCCGGCGCGTTCCCCGATCACCACATAGACGTCGTCCAGCCCGCGGAAATTCAGCCCCACCTCGGTCGTCGTCTGCCCGCCCGCGGGGAAGAAGCGTCGCTCGGCCGTCACGGTCTCTGCGTCGCCCCGGCCGTCGGCGCGACGCACGGTCAGTTGGCCTTGTTCGGCCAGATAGTTCGGCCCCTCGACTACACGGACCTGATCCAGGGTCACGGTCCACGGCCCGGCCGACACGCTCTGGCCCAAAGACAGCGCGCGCGCGGCCTCGGCCTTGAAGCCCGTCTCGACCACAGCGCCCAGGATGAAGACGCCCAGGCCCAGATGCGCCAGGGTCATCCCCCACGCGCCCAACGGCAGCCCCTTCAGACGGCGCAAGGTCTCGGCGCCCGGCGCGCGGAACAGGCGCACCCGCTCGGCAACTTCGGACAAGCTGCCCAGGATCAACCAGCCGCCCAGGCCGATCCCGGCGGCGGCCAGGGCCTTTTTCGGCTCCCACAGGGCGTAGGCGGCCAGAGCGACAAGAACGGCCAGGCCCGCCGCGACAATCAGCCTCTGCAAGGCGCCGATCAAGTCGCCGCGCTTCCAGGCCAGCAGCGGCCCGGCGGGCAGGATCAGGAAGGCGACCGTCATCAGCGGAACGAAGGTCGCGGCGAAATAGGGCGGCCCCACCGAAATGGTCGCCCCGGACGCCGCCTCCAGGATCAGCGGATAGAGGGTGCCCAGCAGCACCGTCGCCGCCGCCGCTGTCAGGAACAGATTGTTCAGCACCAGCGCGCCCTCGCGGCTGATCGGCGCGAACAGTCCCCCGCCCTTGAGCTGGGGCGCGCGCCAGGCGAACAGGGCGAAGGCGGCGCCCGCCGTGACGCCCAGAATGGTCAACAGCATCAGCCCGCGCTGGGGATCGACGGCGAAGGCGTGAACCGATGTCAGCACGCCCGACCGCACCAGGAAGGCGCCCAGCATGGAGAAGGTGAAGGCCAACAGAGCCAGAAAGACCGTCCACCCCGCCAGCGCCCCGCGCCGCTCGGTCACGATGGCGCTGTGCAGCAGGGCCGCGCCGGCCAGCCAGGGCATGAATGACGCATTCTCGACCGGGTCCCAGAACCACCAGCCGCCCCAGCCCAGCTCATAATAGGCCCAGAACGACCCCAGGGTGATGCCGACGGTCAGGAAGGCCCAGCTGGCGAGGGCCCAAGGCCGGACCCAACGCCCCCAAGCAGGCCAGAAGGTCGTCTGCGCCCGCCCCTCGATCAGGGCCGCGACCGCCAAGGAGAAGCAGACCGAAAATCCGACATAGCCGGCGTAGAGCAGCGGCGGGTGCACGGCCAGGGCCGGGTCCTGCAACAGCGGATTCAGCGACGCGCCCTGGAACGGCGCGGGGTCGAGGCGGGTGAAGGGGCTGGAGGTGAAGACGGCGAAGGCCAGGAACAACGAGCCCAGCGCGCCCTGCGCCGCCACGGCCGAGGCTTTCAGCCCGAACGGCAGGCCGCGCGCCCGCGCCAGCGCCCCGCCGAACACGGTCAGGACCAGGCACCACAGCAGCAACGACCCCTCGTGGCTGCCCCAGGCGCCGGCGACCTTGTACAGCATCGGCTTGTCGGTGTGGCTGTTGGCCGCGACATTGGAGACGGAAAAATCCGACACCACGAAGGCGTGGATCAGGGCCGCGAAACTGAGGGCCACAGCTGCCGCCGCCGCCAGGGCCGCACCCTGGGCCGCTCCGGCAAGCACGGGGCTGCGCCGCACCCGCCCGGCCGCCGACATCCCCGTCTGCAGCATTGACAGGGCCAGGGCCAGGGCCAGGGCGAAGGCCCCGAATTCCGCGATCATAAGGCGGTCGATCCGCGCGTCGGGGCCGGCGCCGCCGCCCCCTCGGGCCGCCACTCGCCCTTGGCCTTCAGCCGATCCGCGACCTCGCGCGGCATATAGTTCTCGTCGTGTTTGGCCAGGACCTGGCGCGCGTGGAAGGTGCGATCGGCGCCAAACGATCCCTGCGCCACGATGCCCTGCCCCTCGCGGAACAGGTCGGGCAGGTCGCCATGATAGACCACCCGGGTCGTGGCGGCTTTGTCGGTGACGGAAAACGCCACGACCCCGTCGCCGGTCTTTTGCACACTGCCCGTCTCGACCAGCCCGCCCAGGCGGATGTTGCGGCCTTCGGGCGCCTTGTCGGCGGTCGCCTCGGACGGCGAGTAGAAGAAGGTCACGCTGTCCTGCATGGCCCACAAGGACAGACCGACGGCCAAGGCCAGAACCGGCGTCGCGGCGGCGACGACCCACAGGCGACGACGCGCCTTGGGCGATTTGGGCAGCCAGCTCATGCGACGAACGCTCCGCAGACGCAGAAGATAGGGGCCGCATATAGCCGGGGCGGGAAAGGGCTCCAACGTGTCATCGCGCCCCGCCTGCTGCCCCGTCGGACGGCATCCGCCGCTCCAGGTCCAGGCGCCGTGGATCGGCGGGATCGAGGGCGCCGATCAACGGCGTCCACATCAGGCGGGTCGTCTGGGCGTCGCCGCGCGCCAACGCCGCCTCGCCCAGAAAGAAGCGGGCGCCGAGTTGATCGGGGTCAAGACGCACGGCCTGAGCGAAGGCCGCCTCGGCGTCGCCGCCGATCTGGCCGTCATTGGCCCGCACCAAGCTTTCGCCCAGCCGCGCCCAGGCCTGGGCGTCTTTCGGATCGCGGTCGATCAGACGACGGAAGGCCGAGGCCGCGCCCAGGGGATCGTCGGCCGCGAACCGCGCGGCCCCCAGCATGGCCAGGGCCTGTTTGTCGTCGGGCCGGTCACGGACCACGCGCGCGGCGACCGCGGCCAACTGGGGCGGCGACAGCGTCTCCAGACGGGTGGACCAGTCGTCGACCCGATGCTCATAGCCCTGATCGGGCAGGCCCGGCGTTCCCGTCACGACATAGAGGCCCAGCGCACCGGCGACAACCAGGCCGAGGCCGCCCATAACCCAAAGCCGATCCCGTGCACCGACGACCGGCGCGGCGGCGGCCTCCTGCGCCAGGAGCCGTCGTCCCGCCTCGGCCCGGGCGGCGACATAGGCCGCCTCGTCCAGCAGACCGCGCGCCTTCAGCCGGTCCAGTTCCTCGATCTCGCGCACGGCCGCCGCGCTTTCAGCGCTCGTCGCCGGATCGGCGCCGCGTCGTGCGCCGGCCATCACCAGAAGAGCGGCCAACGCCGCCGCCAGCCCCGTCATCATCCAGAAGGCGATCATCTTCGCCGTCTATCGCATCAGGCGCGTGCGGGCGAGGCCCCCGCGACGATGGGACGTTTGGCGTCCAGCGTCTCGGCCGCCGCCGCACGCCGTCGGATCGCCCGCGCGTCCTCCAAAGCCTCCAGCCCTGTCAGCAGTCTCGCCGCCACGCCGACCAGCCGAAGGGCCAGATCGGGATCTGGCGCCTCGCCGTCCCCGACGCTGTCCAGCGCCTCGTTGGCCCAAACGGTCAGATAGTCGATGATCTCGGTCTTTGTGGCGTGGTTGTCGGATTCGCAGCCAAACACGACCGCGGCCCAGCGAACCGCGACCATGACATTCACCAGGGCGGCCGCCGTCTCGATCGGCTCGCCTTGCCAGGGAGCCTCCAGCCAGGGGGACATGCGCGTCATTCGCCCGGCCAGGGTCTGGCGGCGCATGGGCAGGGCCGCGTGGACGGCGGCCTGGGTAGACTTTATCAGGCCCGAGAGTTGGCCGGACAGTTGAACCCGCGCCAGCCGCGTCGATCTGCCCCAGGGGGAATCGGGCCGGACCTGAAGGGTCATGTCCAGTTCCGACAGGACAGAGGCGCACCAGTTCACGTCAAGCACCACCTCTTGCAAGGCTTCGCACTGCTGTGGGCGCACCAGGCCGATGCGTCGCACCCGATCCTGCACCGAGGCCAGCAGACGTTCGACGAAAACGCCCATGTCCGTATGGCTGAGAACCGCCTCACGGTCCGCCAGACGGCTCGTGCGTGTGACGACACGCAGCATCCGATCCGCTTCCGTCACATGGGCGAACAGGATATCGACCATCCGTCGATCGCCTTCCGGCGAGATGGAAAGGGCGTCCTGAATCAACAGGCGCAGACCCGCCAACTGGGTGTCGTCCGGGCGCTCCAGCCATACAGGCAGACGGGCAAGGCCCCCGCGCGCCAGAGGGGTCAGGTCGAAACAGGCCGCCAGTTCCAACGGCGTGGCAGGGGGCTCTCCCTCGGCCGGGCGTCGATGGTCGGGCCAGACCTCGGCGGCCCGGTTGCGCAGAACGGCGGCGGCGCGAGCGCACAGACGATCCGCCACCAAGGTCCATTCCCCCTCGATCGTCGTCACGGCGTCCAGAAGCCCAAGGAACTCCTCTTCCCCCTTGCGCGCCTCGCGCCAGAGATGGACGTAAAGCGACGGTGGAAAGGTCAGGGCGGCGACGCCGTCGGAACGCGGCTGAAACAGCGGCGCCAAAGGGCCAAACGCCAGGTCCCGCCGCGCGCGGTCACGCCGCTCCTCGCTAATCAGAGCGGCGACTTCGGCCGCCCTTTCGCCCGCCAGCGTCCGCACGGCAGAGGCCAATTGCGTAAGCTGACCGTCGGCGCACGCCTGGACGACAGCCTCGAGCGCAACCCGATGCTCCACGGACAGCAAGGACAACACAAACCCCGTCAAAAAGGCGACGTCGGGTCCAGTATGCGGTCAAGCCGTTAACAAGCGGCTTCCCCTTGAGCGCGCCAATGGAAGCGCCATATTCCCGCCACGACCTCGGCGCGTCCGCCGCCGCAGCGCAGGACCCCCTATGCCCGTCATCGACATCCAAGGTCTGACCAAGACCTACAAGTCCGGCTTGCAGGCGTTGAAGCGCGTGGACCTGGCGATCGAAAGGGGCGAGATATTCGCCCTTCTGGGGCCGAACGGGGCCGGCAAGACGACCCTTATCTCCATCGTCTGCGGCATCGTCACGCCGACGACCGGCACGGTGATCGCCGATGGCCATGACATCCAGACCGACTTCCGCGCCGCCCGCACCAAGATCGGCCTGGTGCCGCAGGAGCTGACCACCGACGCCTTCGAGACGGTGATGGCCACCGTCACCTTCAGCCGGGGCCTGTTCGGCAAGGCGCCGAACCCCGCCTTCATCGAACGGCTGCTGCGCGACCTGTCGCTGTGGGACAAGCGCGACGCCAAGCTGCGGACCCTGTCGGGCGGCATGAAACGGCGCGTCATGATCGCCAAGGCCCTCAGCCACGAACCGGACATCCTGTTTCTGGACGAGCCGACGGCCGGGGTGGATGTGGAACTGCGCCGCGACATGTGGGCGATGGTGCGACGCCTGCGCGAGCGCGGCGTCACCATCATCCTGACCACCCATTACATCGAGGAAGCCGAGGAGATGGCCGACCGGATCGGGGTGATCCTGAAGGGCGAACTGATCCTGGTCGAGGAAAAGACCGCCCTGATGAAGAAGCTGGGCAAGAAGACCCTGACCCTGAACCTGGTCGAGCCGCTGACCGCGCTGCCCCCCGATTTGGCCGACTGGAACCTGACGTTGAAGACCGACGGCGGCGAGTTGGAATACAGTTTCGACGCCAACGCCGAGGACACAGGCGTGCCCTCGCTGATCCGTCGGCTGGAGACGCTGAACATCGGCTTCAAGGACCTGAACACCCGCCAGAGTTCGCTGGAAGACATTTTCGTCAGCCTGGTTCACACGAACGGAGCAGCCACATGACCTTCAACGCATACGGCGTCTGGGCCATCTATCGCTTCGAGATGGCGCGTGCGCTTCGCACCTTGTGGCAGAGCGTGGTCACGCCGGTCCTCACCACCGCCCTCTATTTCGTCGTCTTCGGCGGCGCCATCGGCAGCCGGATGCAGGAGGTGGACGGCGTGCCCTACGGCGCCTTCATCGTGCCGGGCCTGATCATGCTCAGCCTGTTCACCCAGTCGATCTTCAACGCCTCCTTCGGCATCTACTTTCCCAAGTTCACGGGCACCATCTACGAGATCCTGTCGGCGCCCGTATCGTCGCTTGAGATCGTGCTGGCCTATGTCGGAGCGGCGGCGACCAAGTCGGCGGTTCTGGGCCTGATCATCCTGGCGACGGCGGCCTTCTTCGTGCCGTTGCAGATCCTGCATCCGGTCTGGATGATGGCCTTCCTGATCCTGATCTCCGTGACCTTCAGCCTGTTCGGTTTCATCATCGGCGTCTGGGCGGACGGATTCGAGCAGCTTCAAATGATCCCGATGCTGATCGTCACGCCCCTGACCTTCCTGGGCGGCGCCTTCTATTCCATCGACATGTTGCCGGCCGGCTGGCGGACCGTCACCCTGTTCAACCCGGTCGTCTATCTGATCTCGGGCTTCCGGTGGGCCTTCTACGGTCAGGGCGACGTGGCCGTGGGGATCAGCCTGACCGCAACCTTGGCCTTCTTCGCCGTCTGCCTGGCCATCGTCATGTGGATGTTCAAGACCGGCTATCGGCTCAAGAACTGAACGTCACGAAACCGGCCAGATCGCCAGCGATTAGAAGACCATGTCCGACGAAACCAAGACCCCCTCCGCACCCCAGCCCTTCGCCCGCAAAGCCGTGCAGTGGGGCCGCATGCCGGCGACCACCTTCCACGTCGGACCCGTTCCGGTCGCCCCCAATCCGCTGGACCGCATTCCCAACCCACGGCCTCGCCCTGCCGCCCCTACGCCAGATTCCGCTTCCGCACTCGGTTCGATCCAGGGCCGGTCGCTGGCCGAAGGGCGCGCCCCGGCGCCTTCTGCGCGCCAGGCCGCCATCCTGTCGGGTTCCCTTATCCCGCTGGCGCGGTCCGCGACCCCGCCCGCAGCGCCCCGACCTGCCGCGCCCGCGTCTGCCGCAACCGCCGACCTGACGGTTCGTCCCCTGCCCGGCGCGCAGCTCCAGGCCCCGCCCCCCAAGGCGGACCCGACGCCGGAACCTGTCCGACCTGTCCGTGTGGCCGAGGCTCCGCCCGTGGTGGAGGCCGCCCCCGTCGCCCCGACCTTGACGCGGCTGGATCGCGGGACCGCCAGATCGTCGCGCGCGCCGCTGTTGATCGGCGGCGGCGTGGCGGCGCTGCTGGTCGTCGGCGGCGGGTTGTGGTTCGCCCTGCGTCCGTCGCCTACCCCGGTTCCAACGCCCGCAGCGGCGCCCCCGACGGTCGGAACGCCCGCCCTGGTCCAGCCGGTCGCCCAGCGCCCCGCTCAGCCCGCCGTCCAGGCGCCCGCCGAAACCCAGCCCTCCGCTGTCACGACAGCGTCGCCCCCGACGGCGACCGCGCCGACGGCGTCCAGCCGCGCGCCTTCGACCAGCGCTCGACCAATCACCGCGCCTACAACGGCGCGCCCGCAAGCCTCGACCGCGACCGTATCCAGCCCCACAGCGTCCGCAACGCCGATCACGCCCACCGCTGCGCCGCCAGTGGTGGTGGTGGTGACGCCGCCCGCTGCAACCCCGACGCCGGCGCACCAGACCGCGACGGACCCCAATGCACCCGTCGTGACGCGGCCTCAGCCGCTGGATTGAGGTTCGGATCAGGCGGTGCGGATGATTCCGCCCGCCGCCTGAACGGGCCAGGGCGTCAGCCGCCCCCCGGCGCACGGCCCACCCCGGCACTCGCCCGAGAGGGGCTCGAACACCGCGCCGTGCCAGCCGCACAGGATCAGCGAGGCGTCCGGCGTCAGATAGCGATCCAACTCGATCGCCAGCGGAAATCCGGCGTGGGGGCAGCGATCGACCCAACCGACGACCTGGCCGCCCTTTCGCACGACGAAGCCGTGGAAGAAGGCTTCCCCGATCTGAAGGACGAACCCCCGTGAGCCCGGATCGGCGATGTCGGTCTCGGCGCACAGGGCCACGCCGGGCGGCGTTTTCCAGACCCGCTTACGTTCGGTTTCGCCTTCAGACACGCTCGGCCTTCAGCGGCCGCGACAGAAGGCCGTCGATCAGGCCGTCCACGTCGATCTCTCCGGCCAGCAGCGCCGCGACCCCTGCGGTGATCGGAATCTCCACGCCCAGGCGCGCCGCCAGTTCGCGCACGGCCGGCGCGCTCTCATAGCCTTCCGCCACCGACCGCTTGCCGGCCAGGGCCTGTTCGACCGTCTGCCCCTGCCCCAGGGCCAGACCCAGGCTCATGTTGCGCGACTGCGGGCTGGAGCAGGTCAGGACCAGATCCCCCAGACCGCACAGGCCCGCCACCGTCTCGGCCTCGGCGCCCATGGCCACGGCCAGCCGCGTCATTTCGGCGAAGCCGCGCGTGATCAGAGCCGCGTGAGCGCTGCGGCCCAGTTGACGCCCTTCGGAAATGCCGCAGGCGATGGCCAGCACGTTCTTCAACGCCCCGCCCGCCTCGGCCCCAATCAGATCGGTCGCCAGATAGGGACGGAAGCCCGGCGCCGATAGGGTGTTCAGCAGGGCCTGACCCAAACCTTCATCCGCGCAGGCCAGGGTCACGGCCGTGGGCAGGCCGCGCGACACCTCGGCCGCGAAACTGGGGCCCGACAGGACGGCGGCCGGCGCAGACGGCAGAGTCTCGGCCAGCACCTCGGTCATCAGCTTCATCGAACCCCGCTCCACCCCCTTGGAGCACAGGACCACCGGCACGCCGGCGCGGTGATGAGGCGCGAAGGCCGTCAGGGTGGCGCGCATATGCTGGGCCGGCGGCACCGCCAGGATGACGTCGCAGTCCCCCAGGTCCGCCAGATCGGCCGTGAACCGCAGCCCCTCGGCCAGGGACACGCCCGGCAAATAGAGATCGTTGGCCCGCGTCGCCCGCAACGTCTCGACCAACCGCGGCTCGCGCGCCTGCAGGAGGGTGTCCAGACCCGCCCGGACGCAGACCTGCGCCAGGGCTGTGCCCCAGGCGCCTGCGCCGATCACTCCCGCCGTGCGAAATTCCATACGCCCTCCCAAGCTCTTGTCGCGATTCAGGCCTTGGCGCCCTTGCGCCCCGGCCGATGCGAAGGATCAGACAGCGCGCGCGCTTCGTCCAGCGGCCATCGCGGCCGGGCGATCACGTCTATGTCGCTGGTCAGGCCGAGCGCCAGCCGTTCCGCCCCCGCCAGGGCGATCATCGCCGCATTGTCGGTGCAATAGGCCAGGGGCGGCGCCAGAAAGTCGAAACCCTGTTTGGCCGCCGTCGCCTCCAGCACGGCGCGTATCGTCTTGTTCGCCGCCACCCCGCCGGCCACGACGAATAATCTTTTTTGCCCTATCGGCCGGCTCGCGGAGCCTGCCTGCATGAGGGCCTCATGCCTCTCCGCATAGGCCGCCAGGGCGCGTTCCGACCGATCCGACAGTTGGCGCGCGATGGCGGTCTGGACCGCATCGGCCAAGTTCGCCTTGTCCTGCGCCGTCTCGCAGGTCTGGGCGATGCGGAAGGCCGCCGTCTTCAGCCCGGAAAAGGAAAAGTCGCAATCCTTGCGACCCAACAGCGCGCGCGGCAGGTCGATGCCCGACCCGTCGCCCTGAGCCGCCAGTCGCTCCAGCGCCGGCCCGCCCGGATAGCCCAGCCCCAGGGCTTTGGCGATCTTGTCGAAGGCCTCGCCGGCCGCATCATCGATGGTGGCGCCGATCCGGCTCATGTCGCCGACCCCACGCACCTCCAGCAGCTGACAATGCCCCCCCGACACCAGCAGCAGCAGGAAGGGATAGGCTACCTCCGCCCCCAGCCGCGCCGAGACCGCGTGCCCTTCCAGATGATTGACCGCCACCAGCGGCAGGTCGCGCGCCAGGCTGACCGCCTTGCCGTAGCTCAGGCCCACCATGACCCCGCCGACCAGGCCCGGCCCGGCCGTCGCCGCGATCCCGTCCAGGTCGCTCCAGTCCAGACCGGCCTCGACCATGGCGCGGCGCGTGACGCCGTCGATCATCTCCACATGGCTGCGGGCGGCGATTTCCGGCACCACCCCGCCATAGGCGGCGTGGTCGTCGATCTGGCTGTGCACGACCGAGGACAGGACCTCGGCCCGTCCGCCGCGGGTCGATGGATGCAGCCGCACCACCGAGGCCGCCGTCTCGTCGCAGCTGGTTTCAAGGCCCAGCACCGTCAGCGCCTCACCAGGAAGGGGGGGGACATCCCGTCCAGTTGCCGCTGCGGCGCCGCTGCTATAGTCGGCGGAACTCTCCATCGGGCCGAGGTAGCGACCCGACGACCGGTACGCAACGTTCATGACCTTTCCTCTTCGCATCGGCACTCGGCGTTCCAGGCTGGCACTGGCCCAGTCCGGCATGATGCAGCGCGCCATCGGCCGCGCCCTGAACGTGCCGGAAAGCGAGATCGAAACGGCCGTGCCCCTGGTTGAGATCGTCACCACCGGCGACCGTATTCAGGACCGCCGCCTGCTGGAGCTGGGGGGCAAGGCCCTGTTCACCAAGGAGATCGAAGAGGCCCTCCTGGACGGCCGCATCGACATCGCCGTCCATTCGATGAAGGACGTGCCCGCCGAGCAGCCGCCCGGCCTGTGCATCGCCGCCACGCCCGAACGCGAGGACGCCCGCGACGCCTTCATCAGCCGCGACTACGCCGCCTTCGACGCCCTGCCGACCGGCGCGCGCCTGGGCACCGCCAGCCTGCGCCGCCAGGCCCAGGCCCTGGCCCTGCGCCCCGACCTGAAGATCGAGATGTTGCGCGGCAATATCGACACCCGCCTGCGCCGCGCGGCCGAGGGCGAGTTCGACGCCATTCTTCTGGCCGTGTCCGGAATGACGCGCCTGGGCGTGATCGACGCCATCCGCGAGACGCTGTCGCTGGACGCCTTTCTGCCTGCGCCGGGTCAAGGCGCCCTGGCGCTGCAGACGCGCGAGGCCGATCTGGACGCCGCCTGGGTCGCGGCCATGAACCACCCAGAAACAGCCATGGCCGTCGAGGCCGAACGCGGCGCCATGCTGACGCTGGAAGGGTCGTGCCGCACCGCCGTGGGCGCCCATGCCGTCATCGCCAACGGCGTGCTGCGCCTGACCACTGAAATGCTCAGCCCGGACGGCTCGGCCCGCTGGCGGCGGACGGGCGACCTGGCCGCCCCCACGCCTGACGCCGCCCGCGCCCTGGGCCTGCGCCTGGGCGGAGAGGTGCGCGACGCCGCGGGCGATCAGGAGGTCGATCCCGCGACCCTGGACGGATGAGCGCCCGGGTCTGGATCACCCGCACCCGGCCCGGCGCCGACCGCACGGCCGAGCGTCTGCGCGTCCTGGGCCTGACGCCAGTCGTCACGCCCCTGCTGGCCGTTCAACCGCTCAAGCCCGCCCTGCCCGACCTCGACCTCTACGCCGCCCTGGTCTTCACCAGTCCCAACGGCGTCGCCGCCTACGCCGCCCTGACGCCGCGCCGCGACCACCCCGTCATCGCCGTGGGCGACGCCACTGTCGCCGCCGCCCGCGACGCGGGCTTCCTCCAGGCGCGATCGGCCGAAGGCGATATCCACGCCTTGGCCCGCCTTATCGCCGACCAGCCGCCCGCGGGACCGATCCTGGCCGCCCTCGCCGAAAGCCCGGTCGCCGACCTGGCCGCCTTGACCTGTGCGCGAAACTCGGACGTCGTGATCGACGCCCTGCCGATCTATCGCACCGTCCCCACCCAGCTTTCCGCGCCGCCCCCGGCCGAGGCCGTTCTGGTCCACTCCCCCCGCGCCGCCCGCCTGCTGGCCGCCTATGGGCGCGCCGCCCTGGACGCCTGCTTGGTCGCCTGCATCTCGCCCCAGGCCGCCGCTCCGCTGGACGCCCTGGACCTCAAACCGGCCGTCGCCGATGCGCCGAACGACCCCGCTCTGCTCGCAACCTTGCAAGAGGCGCTTGGCAAGCGCGAACGGCCCGTATAAAGAGCCCCTCTCGCGCGGGCACGCCCGCCGACCGGAGCCGCTTTAGCTCAGCCGGTAGAGCACATCATTCGTAATGATGGGGTCAGGTGTTCGAGTCACCTAAGCGGCACCACTTTTCCAGAGCAGCGCTAGCCTTGACGCCCGGCCGGGATAAGTCGGAAGGCGCTTCCGCTTGGGAGTTCTGTGGGTATGCGGTGGGAAGGGCTTTGGGCCGCTAGTTTTTTCACGACATGCAAACCTGAGCTCTTCGGCCATTTCTGATGACTAGCGCATCTAGTTTTGCCTTAGGACAACTAGCTGTCTGGGCGTGCTACAGATGCGCCGTCCAATGCGCTTCGGACACAATGGAAATCGGGCTACCTTCATCGCGCCAAGCCGATGCCTGCAGTATCTTGTTGCCGAATGATGAGCGTTTCCATAACTCGGTCGCGTAGGCACCGACAACAAGAACCTGTGTTTTCCGGTTCAGTCCGCCAGCAAGGCCGCCGCGCTCCAAGACCGCACCCTCGCAATGCTTCCTCTGTCCTCATGTAGCCATGTGAGATGCGCCATTATTTGCACATCATATAAGATACCGAGGTCTGCGCTCAGTGTGGCTTTAGGCTGCGTCGTTGATTGTGCTTATGATACTTCAACGCGCGAGGCCCGATCGTCCGCATCATGAAGACCTCACCGAATGACATTTCGACCGAACTCGTCAACGATCAGACCCTCAGCGCCTTCCTTGCGTCGAAGATCGACTTTTATCGGAAGGCCAAGGGCAACCAGTGGGAGCGCTGCGACCCTCCCGCCAGCATCATCCAAAGTCTGCGGTACAATCAGGATCGACACCACATGCGGCCTCTGACCGGCTTGTCCCGGCAGCCTTCTACGGTGCAGATGGCCTTTCTGGGGTCGGACGGACTTAACCTGTCAGTTCCCTTGCAAACCCCCAAAACTGCGTGCTAGTTAATTGCAAACGATTGCATTAGTCGAGTTCGATTTTGGGCATAGTCTTGCGCACACAGTCTCTACCGATCGATGGCGTGGATGGGTCCCCATGGCGTCGGCTGTCGGATCGACTGGAAAATCTGTATCCGGATCAAGCCGAAACGCTGAAAAACGGCGTGCGAGGGGCGATCGAGGCTGCGCAGGCGGCCCGGCCCGATCGGCTCAGGGCCCTGGACCGCCTCCGCGCCGCCTCGCCCGGCTGGACGGCGCGCTCGGGCGAGAGCGTCTACACCTTCTACGTCGATCGGATGGCGGGCGACCTTTCGGCCCTGATCGACCGGCTGGATTATCTTCAGGCGCTGGGCGTGCGCTGGCTGCATCCCCTGCCGCTGCTGAAGGCGCGTGAAGGCGACAGCGACGGCGGCTTCGCGGTTCAGGACTATCGCGAGGTGGAGCCTTCCCTGGGTACGATGGTCGATCTGGAGCGGCTGGCGCAGGAACTGCACTCGCGCGACATGGGGCTGCTGCTGGATGTCGTCTGCAATCACACGGCGCGCGAGCACGACTGGGCTCGTCGGGCGCGCGAAGGCGATCCGCGCTATCGGGCCTATTACCATGTCGTCGAATCCGCCGAGGCCGTCGCGGCCTGGGAAGAGACGCTGATCGACGTCTTCCCCGACACGGCGCCGGGCAGCTTCACCCACGACCCGGACATGGGCGGGTGGGTCTGGACCACCTTCTACCCGTTCCAGTGGGACCTGAACTACGCCAATCCCGATGTCTTCCTGGAGATGCTGGAGGTCTTGTTGTTCCTGGCCAATCGGGGGGTGCAGGGCTTCCGCCTGGACAGCGCGCCCTTCCTCTGGAAGCGCGAGGGAACGAGCTGCCGCAACCAGCCCGAGACCTATCAGATCATCGAGGCGTTTCGCGCCGCCCTGGATCTGGCGGCGCCCAGCGTCGTCCTGTTGGCCGAGGCGATCGAGAGCCTGGACGACGTGCTGCCCTTCTTCGGACGCGAGGCGCCCGCCTGCGGACTGGCCTACAACAACGGGGTGATGACCGCCCTGTGGGGCGCCCTGGCGGATCAGGACGCAGAGCCCGTGAACCGGGTCCTGACGGCCGCGGCGGCCCGTCCCGATCACGCCGCCTGGCTGAACTACGTCCGCTGCCATGACGACCTGATCTGGAACGCGCTTTCGGCCTATGCGGACTTCGCCGACCTGGAGCGCTGGTCGACCTTCTACGACGGCGCCGGCTTTTCGGACGGGCGCCGGTTCCAGACCGCGCCGGGCGGGGTGCCGTCCACGAACGGCATGGCCTCGGCCCTGGTAGGGGTCGGCAAGTCGGGCGTCGATCAGGATCTGGCCCTGGCGCGTCTGCGGCTGCTGTACGGCGTGATCCACGCCCTGGACGGCTGGCCCTTGATCTACATGGGCGACGAGATCGGACTGGGCAACGACGAGTCCTACACCCTCGACCCCGAACGCGCCGCCGAAGGGCGCTGGCTGCATCGCCCCGCGATGGATTGGGCGCGCGCATCGGAAGCGGCCCGAGGCCAGGGACCGGTTGGCGCAGTCTTTCGCAGCCTGCGACGGTTCGGCGAGGCGGCGCGCGAATTGAACGAACTGGGCGTTACGGGACGCGCGGTTCCGCTGGATGTCGGCGACCGCCGCCTCCTGGCCTTCGCCCGAACGGCGGGACAGCCATTCGTCTGTCTGGCCAATCTGTCGCCGGAGACCGTCGCCTTGAACGAACCGATGGACGGGGCGGAGACACCCTGGGACATCCTGACCCACCAGGCCGTCGCCTCTGGGCCGCTGACGCTGCAGCCGTATCAGATCCTGTGGCTGGCGGGGCGGCCATGAGGGGCTTCGCCGGCGTCGAAATCGGGGGAACCAAGGTCGTGGTCGGCTTCGGAACGGGGCCGGACGATCTGAACGGTGTCGTGCGAATTCCCACCACCACCCCGCAAGAGACAATGGGCGCGGTCGTGGAGACGATCACGGCCTGGGCCGCCGACCATGACCTGGCCGGGATCGGGGTCGCCAGCTTCGGCCCGGTGCGGGTCGATGCGGCGGCCGAGGACTACGGCCGTATTCTGAAGACGCCGAAGCCGGGTTGGTCGGGGGCGGACGTGCTGGCGCCTCTGCGGCGGCTGCAACGGCCGCTGGGTCTGGCGACCGATGTCGTCGGGGCGGCCTTCGGCGAAGGCCGCTGGGGCGCGGCGCGGGGTCTGGACGATCATGTCTATGTCACGGTCGGAACCGGCGTCGGGATGGGAATCATCTCGGGCGGCCGCGCCGTCCACGGCGCCCTGCACACCGAAGCGGGCCATCTGCTGGTCCGCCGCGATCCCGACCGCGATCCCTTCCCCGGCGCCTGCCCGTTCCACGGCGACTGCCTGGAAGGTCTGATCTCGGGGCCCGCCCTGGCCCAGCGCATCGGCCGGCCGGGCGATACGCTGACGCCGGACGATCCGGTCTGGGACCTGGTCGCCGACTATCTGGCCCAGATGGCCGCCAGCCTGACCTATATGGTTTCGCCCCGCCGCATCGTCATCGGCGGCGGCGTCGGCGGCCAGGCGCATCTGCTGGATCGGGCCCGACGACGTTTGCCGATCCTGCTGGGCGGCTATCTGCCGGACCTGGACTGGGAAGACGCCATGGCCGCCTATCTGGTCGCGCCGGAACTGGGCGACAGGGCCGGCGTCCTTGGATCCATCGCCGTCGCCGAGTCTGCCTTTCTGAACCAACATTAAAGACGGCGGGGACTCTGTATCCCCGCCCGTGCAAGGGAAGAAACACCATGACCGCCAACACCCTGACAGCGGCGCCCGAACGCAATATCGGCCTGATCAAGGCCCTGACCTTCATGATGTTCATGATGTTCGCCATGACCACCGATGCGGTCGGCGTCATCATTCCCAAGGTCATCGAGGAATACGGTCTGGGACTGACGGCCGCCGGCGCCTTCCATTACGCCTCCATGGGCGGCATCGCCCTGGCCGGCCTGGGGCTGGGCTTCCTGGCGGATCGGCTGGGGCGCAAGGCGGCTATCCTGCTGGGCCTGGGGGCCTTCGCCTCGGCCTCCTTCCTGTTCGCCTTCGGCACGGGCTTCGGCTTTTTCGTTCTGCTGCTCTTTGTCTCGGGCCTTGCGATCGGGGTGTTCAAGACTGCGGCCCTGGCCCTGATCGGCGACATCACGACGTCGACGAGGGATCACACGGCGACGATGAACACCGTCGAAGGCTTCTTCGGCGTGGGCGCCATCATCGGGCCGGCGGTTGTCACGGGCCTGCTGGCCGCCGGCGCCTCGTGGAAATGGCTTTATGTCATCGCCGGCCTGCTGGCCGTGGGCCTGATCGTGGCGGCCCTGGCCGTGCGTTATCCGCCCTCCCAGACCGCCGAACAGCCGGCGTCGCTGCGCGCCAGCCTGGCGATGTGCCGCGATCCCTACGCCCTGGCCTTCAGCGCGGGGGCCATGCTCTACGTCGGCGTAGAGACGGCCATCTACGTCTGGATGCCGACCCTGCTGAAGGATTACGCCGGTCCGGCGGTGATGCTGGCGGCCTACGCCCTGTCGATCTTCTTCGTCCTGAGGGTCGTGGGACGGTTCCTGGGCGCCTGGCTCCTGCGGCGCATGGATTGGACGCGGGTTCTGATGTGGGCCAGCCTGCTGATCTTCGGCTGCTTCCTCGGCGCCGCCGTGCTGGGTCGGTCCGCGGCGGTCTGGCTGTTGCCGCTGTCGGGCCTGTTCATGTCGGTGATCTATCCGACGCTGAACTCCAAGGGCATCAGCTGTTTCCCCAAACCGCAGCATGGCGCGGTGGCCGGCGTCATCCTGTTCTTCACCTGCATCAGCGCCGTTCTCGCCCCTCTGGCGATGGGCGTGGTCAGCGACAGGTTCGGCGGCCCGCAGTACGGCTTTATCCTGGCTACGGTTCTGGCGGCCGTCCTGGCGGCGGCCCTGGCGGTCAATGCGGTCGTCAAACCCGCAGAACGCCGGCTGATCCAGCACGACGACAGCCTGTAGGGCGCGTCGCCGCGCGCCCTTCAGGGGGCCGAGGCGCGCACGACCAGTTTCGGCGCCATCACCAGGGACGGCGCCGGTTCGCCTTCCAGACGGCGCAGCAGAAGATCGACCATCGCCTGGGCGCCCCGCCCGATGTCCTGGCGCACCGTGGTCAGGGCGGGACTGGCGTGAATGGCGATCTCCAGGTCGTCATAGCCGACCACGGCCACATCGTCGGGCACGCGCAGCCCCCGCTCCGACAGGGCGCGGATCGTCGACAGGGCGATGATGTCGGTGGCGGCGACGACGCCGTCCACCGCATCCGTCTCATCCAGGAAACTACGGATCGTCTCATAGGCGGTCTGCGGCGTCAGATGCACCGCCAGCGGGTGGGCGGGCGCGGCCACCCCTAGTTCGGCGTGGGCCTGCAGGAAGCCCTGATAGCGTTCGCCTAACTCCGGGAAGTCCGGATTGCCGAAGAAGACCAGCCGACGCCGGCCGGACTTCAGCAGGTGTTCGGTCGCCAGCCGGCCGCCCAGGCGGTTGTCGGTGCCGACCACGCACTGGGACAGACCGTCCATCAGCGCGCCCCACACCACCAGCGGCGCATAGCGCTTCGCCATGGCCTCGATCGCCTCGACCTGATCGGACTGGCCGATGACCAGGACGCCGTCGACCCGGCCGGTTTCGGTCATGTCGCGCAGCCAGTCGGCATTGCTGGGTATGATGCGCGACAGCAGAAGATCGTAGCCGCGCGCCGTCAGAGCGTCGGCGAGATGGCCCAGAAGGGTGATGAAGAAGGGATCCGACACCGGCTGGCCGACTTCGTGGCCCAGCGGCAGAACGACGCCGATCGCCTGGGTGCGGCCGGTGCGCAGGCTGCGGCCGACGATATTGGGGCGATAGCCGTGCTCGCGCGCAAGGGCCTTGATCTTTTCGCGCGTCTCTTCGCGGATCGCCGGATTGTCGGCCAGGGCCCGCGACACGGTCGACGTCGAAAGACCGCTGAGGCGAGCCAAGTCTGCGAGCGTTGGGGCGGATTTATCCGGCATATTGATCGAATGGCGTGAACCCCGCACGGGGTCAAAGAAAAAGGCGCGATCCCGGAAGATCGCGCCCGAAGTTCAGCGGCTCAGGTAGCGGTGTCGCCGCCGTCAGAACGTGTAGCGCAGGCTGATCGTCGCCGTTCGACCGTTCAGGGCGCGGGCCCGGACGATGTTGGTGGCGTTATTGGTGATCGCGCCTTCTTCCGACTCCGTCACCGCGAAGGTGTCGAAGACATTGTTCACGTTCAGCGTCAGCGCCAGGTCGTCCGTCAGGTCATAGCTGGCGAACGGATTGACGATGACATAGCCCGGCATGACCAGCTGATTGTCGAACTGGGCGTAGGAATCCGACGTTCCGACCAGATTCACGCCGGCGCGGATGGGGCCGCGGTTATAGGCGGCCGTCGCCTGATAGACCCATTCGGCCTGACGGCGCGGACGGTTTCCGACGTTGGCGGGGTTCAGGCGATCCGCCGTGATCTTGGCGTCCGTCCAGGTCAGGCCGCCGTTCAGATCGAAAGCGCCCGCCCGGACGTGGCCTTCCAGTTCGATCCCCTTGGCCTCGTAACGGGCGTCGGTGAAAGTCTGGCTGGTGGCCTCGAAGTTGGTCTCTTCGGTCTTGGCCAGGAAGGCGGTGGCGAACAGCTGGGTGGCGCCATGGCGATAGCGCGCCCCCGCCTCGTACTGCTCGACCATGTCGACCGCCGCGCCCTTGTCGACCAGGCGGCCGTCGGCGGCGATGGCTGGGCCGAACAGCAGACGGTCGGCGTTGGCGCGTCCGCCGCGGCTGGCGCGGCCGAACACAGCGACGTCGTCATTGATCGAATAGTTCGCCCCCAGCGAATAGGACCAGTAGCTCCAGTCGTAGTCGATGGGCTTGGCGTTGGCGTAGTCGATCTGGCTGACCTGGGTCTCGGGGCGCTGGATCACGCCGTCGCCCGAGATGTCGCGCGTAGTGACGATGCCGTCGGCATAGCTGCCGGACGCCTTGCCGGCGTCGTAGCGCACCGAACCGTCGACGATTAGCGGACCGCTTTCCCAGTTCAGGGCCACATAGGGGGCGTTGATCTGATAGTCGGCGTCGTAGGACCGGCGGCAGCAGTTGCCGAAGAAGGTCGCGCCGTAGCCGACCAGGCCGTTCTGCGTCAGCTTGGTTCCCGTGCTGTCAAAGACATCCACCAGCGCGGCGTTGTCGCCCTTCACCTCGGTCAGGAAGCTGTTCCACAGCCAATCCACGTCGATCGACTGGCTGGCGCGGTAATAGCCGAAGGTGGTCTTCAGCGTGCCGCCGCCCGCCGCGAACTCGCGCTCCAGCTTCAGGTCATTGGCCATGTTGCCGAGGTCGTTGATATCGACGTCGAACAGCACGATCTGAGCCAGCAGGCCGTTGCCGTTGGCGTTGGACGGGACCACCTGCCCGGCGTTGGCGCCGTTGGCGTAACGGGCGACCGCGCCCGTCCCGCCGATGCCCGCCGCGATGGCCGAAGGCGTTCCGACGCCGGCCGTGAAGGGCGAGATGAAGCCGCCCTTGTTCGAGGCGATGCGGAACTTGTCCGTCAGGGTCCAGCCCGAACCCAGGTCGAAGCTGGCTTCCAGGCCGCCGGACAGGACCTCGGGGTGCATGCCGTCCGAGATCTTGCCGACGCGCGGCTGGTTGTCGCCGCCCAGGCCGGGGCTCAGTTGGAACAGGGCCGAATGCAGCGTCTGGGTGGAGGCGTCGTAGCCCGGCAGAGCGCCCCACTTGGGATCGCTGTTGGTTCCCGTCACCTGGATCGGCGACGGCATATAGGCGATGGCCCGGTCGTTCAGATATTTGCCGGTCAGGCGGACATAGCCGTTATCGAACTCGCGCGTCACCGAGGCGCGAATCTGGCCGCCCTGCTCGCCGGTGAAGCCCGCTTCGCGCGCGCCTTCGCCGGAGCGATAGAAGCCGCCGATCGAACCGTACAGCTTGTCGGCGATGGGGCCGCCGTACTGGAATTCCGCCCGGCTGGTGTCGAAGTCCAGGCCGCGCGTCAGGGTGACGCTGCCGCCTTCGGTCTGGCCGGTCTGGGTGATCATGTTGATGATCCCGCCAGGCGAGTTGGAGGCGAAGGTCGAGGCCGAACCGCCGCGAACCGCCTGAACCCGCGCGATGGTAGAATCATAGCGGGTGAAGATGTCGGCGTTGCCGAAGGAGATGTCGCCGAACTCCATGACCGGCAGGCCGTCTTCTTGAATCTGAAGGAATTTCGCCCCGCCCGTCGAGATGGGAATGCCGCGCACGGCGATGTTGGCGTTGCCTTCGCCGCCCGACGATTCAGCGCGGACGCCCGGAATGCTGCGGAAGATTTCGGCCGTCGAACGCGGCGCCAGGTCCTGAACGGCCTCGGCGTTCAGGGTCGTGACGGACACTGAAGACCGCAAGGTCGAGGTGCGGCCGGCGACCGCCGTCACCACCACCTCGTCGACGGTCGACGGTTCGGCGGCGGGCGCCTGGGACGGGGTTGCGGCCTCTTGCGCCCAGGCGGTCGTGCCCAGGGCGGCGAACAGGGCGGCCATGCAGATAGAACCTGCGACTTTCATGAATCTCATTCCTCCGTAGGGGGCCTCTCGAGGGCCTTAATGCAATCGATGGCACAAAATACAATCGATTGCAATTCTTATTGGCTTGGGGGTTGATGTTTGTGGTGAAGGTGATCAATGACCTGCGGCGTCGGCATAATTCCGTTGAGCGTTGATGGCGGATCGCGGATCCGCACAGCGCGGTCGCCTCCCCACGGCGGCGATTCGCCAGGGCTTGCGGCTTCCGATTCTCAGCCTTCATGACGTCGAAGAGCTGGTGTTCGCTCAGGGGATCGAGGTCGGTTCCGAAACCATTCGCTGCTGGACGATCAAGTTCGGACCGCAGATCGCCAGGCGGCTAAAGAAGCTCCGACTCTGCCACTTCTCCACAGTGGCATCTCGACAAACGGCGACGGGCCCGAAAACCATCGAAGCCAAGACGCCTTAAGGCGACGGCGCCGTGGTGAAGGCGCGGACGGCCTCGTCGAAGCGTCGCAGGTTGTCCTCGCCGTCATAGACGCCGTGCGGACCGGCGAAATAGACGGCGGTCAACTGGTCGGCCGGAACGCCGATCTGATCCAGAACATAACGCCCGGCATAGGCGGGAGTGGTCAGATCGAAGTATCCAGCCGCCCAGAACAGTTTCATGGCGGGTCGCGCCTTCATCGCCTTGGCCAGCCCCTCCATGGCCTGGGGCGAATCCCCGTGGCTCCAGGCGGCGTTCACCAGGAAGTTGAGACTGTAATAGGGGTCCGTCGTCGGGAACCCGAGGTCATGGCGGATATAGTCGCCCAACACCGGATTGACGATCGGGCCGATGCTGGCGGGGGTCGGCGCCGGTTCGCCCGCCTTGCTCTTGGGCGCGACGCCCAGCGACGGATCGTCCAGCGCGCCCAGGGCGCCGGGCTCAAGCGGCGCGGTCACGCGGACGTCCAGCATGCCGGTACGGAGCCCCTGATCCTTCAGCAGGTTGAACATCCACACATTGCTGGAAATCCGCAGATTCTCGCTCAGGATAAGCTCGACCGGCAGGCCGATCAGGGCCGACATCCGCTCGGCGATACGGCGGCGATCGGCCTCGGCCAGGCTCGCGCCCTGGATCAGAGCCTCGACATAGTCGGTGCGGGCGAAGGTCAGCGCCTCCTGATAGACCTGATCGACGGTGCGTCCGGCCGTGTCGATCCGGCCGTGACGCCAAGCGCCCGCCGCCATGGTCGGCAGACTGACCACATAGGGCATTTCCAGCCCCGTCACCGGCGCGGCCAGGGCGACCAACAGGACGCCGTCGAAGGTCAGGGTCTGCGTGTCCGCGGCGATCAGAGCGGCGCGGATCGTGCCGTAGCTTTCGCCCATCAGATAACGTGGCGAGGCTTCACGTCCATTGCTCTTCAGCCAGTTCAGGATGGCGGCCTGCACCGCCCGGGCGTCGGTTTCGCCCCTATACCAGTATTTGTCGTCCACGCCCGTCAGGGCGCGGCTGAAGCCGGTGCCGACCGGATCGATGAAGACGATGTCCGCCGCATCCAGCGGACTGTAAGGGTTTTCGACCAGTCCGCCCTGACCCGACTGCGCCTTGCGGACCGGCCCCAGGGCCGACAGATGCAGGGGCGAGGACGAGGCGCCCGGCCCGCCGTTGAAGGCGAAGATGACAGGCCGTCTCGCGGGGTGCGCGACATCGTCGCGGGTGTAGGCGATGGTGACGACCGAGGCGCCGGGTCGCCCGTCCGGCCCCGGCACGAGGTTGTCAGCGACGTTGGCGCTATAGGCCACGGTCTGGCCGTTGAAACGTCCGACGTGGTGAGTGGTCGCGCGGCGAACCGGGATCGCGGCGGAAGCCGACGGCGCCGCATCCGTCGCGGGCGCCTGCGCCACGACCGGCGCCGCCAGGACGGATGCACAGAGGATCAGGGCCGCTGCGGCCCTCATCGACGACCGCTCCGGATCAAGGCGCGGACATCGTCCGAAAAGGCCGCCGCCGTATTGCCGAGGTAGAGCATATGGCCGGATTCGTAGGTTTTCAGCGTCAGCCGGTCCATCGGCACGCCCGCCTTGATCAGGGCGTCATGCGCCGCAGCCGGCGTCGTCACCATGTCGTAATAGCCGCTGGCCACCAGAACCCGCAGATCGCCGTTGCGGCGCATGGCGGTCGCCAAGTCGCCGGCGAAGGACTGGCCTTCTGGAACGCCGGTGCGTTTCCAGTTCCAGGCGGGCAGAAGATTGCGCCAGACGATGGCGCCGTAGGACCGATCCTCATGAACGTTCAGATCCTCGCCCAGCATCTGGTGGAAGGCGGCGATGAAGCCGGGGACATACCGTCCCATGGCCGGATCGTCGGCGACCGGCTCGCCGCCGTCGTGCGCCGACGGCAGGGTATAGCGGCCGTCGTAAAGGCCGACGGTCAGGCCCTGATCCGCCAGAAGCTGCTGCGAAAAAGCCCTCGGCGACACGACCAATCCCGGCAGCCATGCCTGGGCCGGCAGGCCGGTGTAGGCCGACAGCCGCGCCGCCATCGCCGCACGCGCGGCATCGTCCATAGTCCCGGCGGCCGCCTTGTCCAGCGCCTGGAGATAGTCGGTCGTCGCAAAGCGCGTCACCTCGTCGTCGAAGGCCTGAATCGTCAGCCCCCGATGGTCGATCTTGTCATGAACCCAGGCGGTCGCCGCCATGGCGGGCAGGTTCAGCGCAGCCTCCTGGGAGGGGCCCTGCCCCGCCGTTCCCGGCCCGTTCAGGCTAGCGCCCAACAGGATGATCCCGTTAACAGTGACGCCCCGCATGACCCCGCCATAGGTCGGGCCGCCCATCAGAGCGCGGGGCAGAAGCGCCGCCCGTGCGCTGCCATAGCTTTCGCCCATCAGGTACTTCGGCGCGTTCCACCGGCCGTTCCGGGTAAGCCACAGTTCGATGAACTGAGCCACGCTTTCGGCGTCCTCGTCCACGCCGTAAAAATTCTCGGGCCTGCCCTCGCCTACGATGCGGCTGAAGCCGGTGCCGACGGGGTCGATGAAGACCAGATCGGCGACATCCAACAGGCTGTCGGGATTGTCGACCAGACCGAAGGGCGGGACGCTGCTGGGGTTCACCTCTTGGTCCAGCCGCACCCGGCGCGGCCCCACCACGCCCATGTGCAGCCACAGCGAGGACGCCCCCGGCCCGCCGTTGAAGACGAACAGGACCGGCCGGTCGCGATCCCCGCCCGTCTTGACGTAGGCGAAGCTGTAGAGAGAGGCGATCGGCGCGTCGCGGTCGTTACGCAACAGGGTCGCCCCCGCCGTAGCCGTATAGGCGATCCGTTGTCCCCGGATGGTGATCTCGTGTCGCGTCGTCACGGGTGCGCAGACCGCGCCCGGCTCATCCGCCAGAACCGGCGCAGCGCCGAGCAAGAAGGCGGCGACGGCGGACAAGATCAGCCAGTGGCGCATGTGCGTTCTCTCAATGCGGTGAGCCGAGTGCGGAGACCGAAGACGCCCCGTCGCGGCGCAGAGCGAACAGAGCCTCATGCAGCCTGGACAGTCCTCTGTCGATCATTGCAGGCGGGACGCCGAAGCCCAGCCTCATATGCCCCGACCGACCGAAGAACTCCCCCGGCGCCGTGACGATCTCATGGTCGCGCCACAGAGTTTCCGCCAGTCGGCGCGTATCCGCATGACCGACGATGCGCGGAAAGGCGATACAGCCGTAATCGGGCAGTTCGCCTTGGATCAGATCATCGGCCCGCATGGCCGCCATGTGACGCGCGACCACCGGCCGGCTGGCCTGCAGAACCTGCCGCCAGTGCGCCTCGAACGGCTCCGGCTTTTCCAGCACCAGGGCGCCGATGGCGTGGGTCAGCTTCGACACCCCGAACTCGCGCCCCGCATTGACGCCGGCGATGCGGGGCGCCATCGCCCGCGTCGTCAAGATCCAGCCGCATCGCAATGAGAACAGGCCGAACACCTTCGTGAGGCTGTTCACGCTGATCAGATTGGGCGCGAGCCGCGCGGCGGGCGGATCGCCCCTGTCGGCGGCGAAGTCGGCATAAACCTCATCGACCAGCACATGGGCGCCGACGGTCGCCGCGACGGCGGCCAGAGCCTTCAGCGCCTCCGCATCCAGGCGACGCCCGGACGGATTGTGCAGATTGGTGACGATCACCAGCCGCGTGTCGGGCCTAAGTCTGTCGCGCAGATCTTCGGGATCGAGGTCGAAAAGCGCGCCTCGACGCGGCAGCCCCTCGACATCCGCCCCCGCCCGTCGCGCCATTTCGCTCAGGACGTCGAAGCCGGGCGTCTCGATCAGTACATGATCGCCGGGCGCGATCAGGGCGGCCAGCACCTGGGCGACGCCGTTGCAGGCGCCGGTCGTCGGCACGATGCATTGTTCATCCACGCCGTAACGCGCCGCCAGCGCCGCCAGCAGATGGGGATTTCCGCGACCGAACACACTTTCGAACCGATCGGTCACGCCGTTGGCGAAGGCATCGCAGATGACGCGGGCCAGCAGGGCCTCTGGTTCCGCCACGGTGCTTTCGAACAGAATCGACGCGCCCGGCGGCAGGGGCATGTGGCGATAAAGGGATCGTCCGAAGGCGGCGAAATCTTGAATGTCGTAAATCGCAGCCCTGGCTGTGCTCTCGCGGCTCAAGGTCTCGGTTCCCGGCGCTCTGGGCCTGGGCCTGGACCTGGGCATCGGATGTTCATGAATCGCAAAGCCTGTCCCGTCGCGACCCATGCCGCCTTCCCTGATGGCTGCATTGTTAGCGCTGCGGCAGGGATGGTTCTTTGCGTTTGAAGGCTTGCCGTTTCGGAAGATTGGATAGCTAATGCTGAATACTGGGGAGATGGAGACTAGACGATGTCCACGGGCCTGGACGCCATCGACGTTCGCATTCTGCAACAACTGCAGATCGACTGCTCGATATCGACCTCGGAACTGGCCGAGCGCGTCGGCCTGTCCCAATCGCCTTGCTGGCGGCGCATTCAGCGCCTGCGGGAAGAAGGCTATATCAAGGCTCAGGTCGCCATTCTGGACCCGGAACGAATGGGCTTTCAGATGCATATCTTCGCGCAACTGAAGATGAACAATCTCGCCGAGAACGACCGAGAGCGGTTCATCCGCGAGATCGCCGCCATTCCCGAGATCGTCGAATGCTATTCGGTGCTGGGCGAACGGGACGCGATGATCAAGGTCATCGCTCCCGACATCAAATGGTATCAGGACTTCATCTTCCGAAAGATCCTGAAACTGCCCGGCGTCATCGACATCAGTTCGACCGTCGCCCTGTCGGAGATGAAGCGCACCACCGCCCTGCCCGTGCGCCAGGGCGTCTAAGTCTTCAGACGTCTGAATTCAAACGGCCGTCGCGTCTCGTCGACGGGGTCGGGCGTAATAGGCCAGGCCCAGGGCCAGCCAGACCCCCAGCAGCACATAGGGTCGCCAGTCGGTCCCGAAGCCGAGGGCGGCGATGACGACGGCGGCGATGACGCCCAGCACGGAAAGCAGCTTGACCGTGGTGCGGCTGAACCTGAGGTTCGCCTGCCCATGCACCTCGGGATGGGCGCGGGCGACGTTATAGGCGGCCATGCAGGTGCCGAGATATTTCATCATCGTCGGCACGTTCACCGCCAGCAACAGGAACAGGAGGCTGGAAGGCAGGAACAGAGCCGCAGACGAAGCCAGGAAGGCCACGAAGGTCGCCACGTGCGGCGTGCCGAATCGGGGATGGATGCGCGCTAGGGCCGACGGCAGGACGCCAGACCGTCCCATGGCGAATAGAAACCGCGAATAGACCAGAAAGACGGCGTTCATCGATTTGGCCAGGGCGATCACGGCCGCGGTGACGATCAAGGGTGCGGCCCACTTGCCCAGCACGACCTCGGCGGCGGCCAGGAGGGGCGCTTCGCTGGTCGCCAGCACCTTCGGCCCCGCCAGGCTCAGGGCGGTGAAGGTGATCGCCAGATAGACCGCCACGGTCAGCATCAGGCCCAGCGCGATCCCCAGGGGCACGACCACCCTGGAATTGCGCACCTCGTCCCCGACCTCGGTGGCGGTCTCGATGCCGAGAAACAGCTGGATCATCAGCGGCAGGGCCGCGACGATCGGCGTCCAGCCGCCCGAAACCGCCTGCGCCAGCAGACCGGGCTTCAGATCGGGCGCGCCGACGACGACGAAGACGGTGAAGATCGACAGCAGAACCAGCATCAGCACCGTCTGCGCCTTGGCCGCCACCGCCACGCCCACATAGTTCAGCCCGAAGACCAGCACGAACAGGCCGAACATCACCGGCTTGGCCGGCAGGGGGATCACCATCGACAGATAATTGACCAGAACCCGCGCCAGAACGATCATGACCACTGCATTGCTAAGCACCCTCAGCCAGACGATGGCGAAGGCGATCAGCGGGTGGGTGAACCGGCGCTGCCACTCGTAGGAGGCCGCCGTGCTGGGCGCCGCAGAGGCCATATAGGCATAGACCAGGGCGAACAGGATCATGGGCAGGGCGGCCACCGCCACCGTGATCAGTATGCCCGCCCCGCCGACCGCCGCCGCCGGCCCCAACACGGTGAAGATGCTCGCTCCGATCGCCGTGCCGGCGCCCAGCATCACCAGATCGAGCAGGCCGACGCCGTGCTTGAGCTCGGTCGATGAAGCCGAGGAAGACGAACTCATGCAGCGTATCCGGGCGAACGATCCGCCCCCGTTCGGAGCGCACGCAATCCTACCCTGCGGCGCCCGACAGAACTATTCAAACCCATGCGCGCCTTTCCTTGAAGGCGAATGCTTTAGTCGCGTTCTCGAGCGGGACTGCATTGTCCATACCTTGCCGAACGCATAGCCAAACAGGGCGCGTCTGCCGCCCGTCGCAGGACTGCTCGCGCATTGATTATTCATGTGAACCAAGGTTGCCGTTCCGGCGATGTCGGCGACGCGCGACTTGACGTCCACAAAGCAAGAAATGTGGTCGGGACATTTTCTACAGTGGAGGCCGCAAGCGGAGTTGAAGATGACCGGGTTCTCCAGACGACACCTTTTCGGCGCCGCCGGCGGCGCCGTCGTTCTATCCGGCATCGCCCCCCTCCCTGCCCTGGCCCGAACGCCGTCCGGACGTCAGAGACGGGTCGGCGTCTTCAACGGTCGGTCGATCGCCTATACGGCGGGTCTGGACGAAATCGTCGTCGTCGATGCCCAGGGCGCGCCCTTCGCCCGCTTCGTCTGCACAAGCTATGTCCGCGACGACATCGAGCGCCGCGACCGTCCGGTGCTTTTCGCCTTCAACGGCGGCCCCAGTTCCTCCTCGGCCACCCTGCACATGCTGGCCCTGGGTCCGAAGCGGATCGAACTGGAACAGGACCCGAAGGCCCCCGCCCTGTCGCCTGCTCGCTTGGTCGAGAATCCCGAGACCGTGCTGGACGTCGCCGACATCGTCCTGATCGACCCGCCTGAAACCGGCTTCACGCGGGTTTTGTCCGAATCCGGCCGCAAGGACGCCTATTCGGTCGAAGGCGACGCGCGCGCGGTGTCGGACTTCATCCGGGCCTGGATCAAGGCCAACGGCCGCGAGACCTCGCCGAAGTATGTTCTGGGAGAAAGCTACGGCACGATCCGCGCCGCCGTCATGGCCGGTCAGTTGGCCCAGGACATGCCGTTGGACGGCGTCTTCCTGTTCGGTCAGGCGATCAACATGATCGAGACGTCCCAGCGCGTGGACAACATGATCGCCTATGCGACCAACCTGCCCGCCCTCGCCGCCATCGCCGTCTATCATGGCAAGGTCGACAAGGGCCCCCGCGCGATGAACCGCTTCATCGACGACGTCTATGCTTGGGGCATGACCGACTATCTGGCCGCACTCGTCCAGGGTCAGTCCCTGGCGCAACCCCGCCGTCGCGCCGTCGCCGCCGAGCTGGAACGTCTGACGGGAATCGACGCCGACTTCTATTTCGACGGCGATCTGACGATTTCGAAAGTCGCCTTCGCGGGCATGCTGCTCGCGGACAGGGGCCAGAGGCTGGGCGTCTATGACGCACGCTATGTCGGACCCGCGCCGACACAGGGTCGACGACCCCAGGACCCGTTCGAGGCCAAGGTGTCGGCCGGCGTCCTGCCGATGATGCAGCGGTATCTGCGGACCGAACTGGCCCCGGAGCGCGACGCCGCCGACTATCGCCCGCTGGCCCCCGGCGCCGATGCCTGGACCTACGACCCCACCGGCGGCGCGGGCGGACCGTTTAACGAATACGATTATCCCGCCCGGCTGGTCCCCGCCTTCAACGCCAATCCGCGTTTCCGTCTGATGATCGGCACGGGGATCTACGACCTGACCACCACAGTCGGCCCGGCCCTCTATCTGGCGGCCCAGAGCGACTATCCGGTCGAGCGCGTCATACAGCGTCGTTACGAGGGCGGACACATGGCCTACACCAACCGGCCCGCCCTGACGGCCTTCACCCGAGACATCCGCAGTTTCGTGACCGGAACCGCCTTCGTCGATTTCTGATCAGGCCCGTTCCATGCTCGTCCTGGACCGCGATTTCGTCCGCACCCATCTCGGTTACGAGGTCTGCATCCCCCTGATGCGCAAGGCCATGTCCGCCTTGTCCAGAGGCGAGACGCGCCAGCCGCTGCGTTCTATCATCCCCCTCGACCAGGGACGGGCGTTCGGCGTCATGCCCGGCGCGCTCGCGGCCGACGGCCCGTTCGGGGCCAAGCTGGTCAGCGTCTATCCCCAGAACCACGCGCTCGGTCTTCAGTCCCATCAAGGCGCGGTCGCCCTGTTTGATCCCGCGACAGGCGCTCTCGCCGCCCTCGTCCATGCCGGAGAGGTCACGGGCATCCGCACGGCCGCCGCCAGCGCCGCCGCATCCCAGGCCCTGGCGCGCCCCGACGCCTCGCGGCTGACGGTGCTGGGCGCGGGCGAGCAGGCCGCAGCCCATGTCCGCGCCTTCCACGTCGCCTTCGACCTGTCGGCGGTGACGATCTGGGGGCGGTCCAGCGAACGCGCAGCCGCCCTGGCGTCTAGACTGGCGCGAGAAACCGGGCTGCCGGTCACGGCGGCCCCGACCGTGCCCGAGGCTGCGGCACAGGCCGACATCATCTGCACGACCACCGCCGCGGCCGAGCCCATTCTGCATTCCAGCGACGTGCCCGACGGATGCCACGTGAACCTGGTGGGTTCCAGCCATGACGGCCCTGTCGAGATCGACGACAATCTGGTGGCCCGCGCCCGATTCGTCGCGGACTACAGGCCGGGCGTCCTGGCGCAGGGGGCCGAGTTCCTGTCGGCCAAGCGTGCAGGGCGGGTGGACGACGCCCATGTCGTGGCGGAAATCGGCGAGGTCTTTCTGGGCCTGACGCCCGGCCGCACCTCAGAGCGGGACGTCACCCTGTACAAGTCGCTGGGCCACGTCGTTCAGGATATGGCCAGCGCGCGCTATCTCGTGGATACCGCCGTCGCCCTGGGACAGGGCGTGCATATTCCCTTCTGACGGTGATCAGGCTGGCGGCGTCGCCGGCAAGGTTTCCAACAGACGATCCACGTCGTTCATGTCGTTGAACACGGCCAGCGACACGCGAAACCGATGCTGAGACACCGTGATCCGCACATTGGCGGCCGCCAGCCTGTCGGACAGTTTCGGCCGGGCGTCCTTCAAGGCGAAGGCGACCAGGGCGGTTCGGCTGTCCAGGGGCGTCAGCGGCTCATAGCCGCGTCGTCGCAGTTCCGTCTGCACCGCATCGACCAGCGGTCGTCGCGCCCTCTGGATGGCGTCGACGCCCAGACGGTTGATCCAGGTCAGCGAGTGGTCCAGCTGCACCGCCCCCGTCCAGGAGGTCGTGCCCATGGCGAACCGGCCGGTCGCATCATCTCTGGCCGCGTAGTCCGCCGGCATTGGACCGGGCGGATCATGGGGAAAGGCGTGGCTCTGAAAGCTGCGAACCTGATGATAGCCCCACCACGGCCGCCGGATCTTCTCCTGCACGGTCTTGCGGACATAGAGAAAGCCCAGGCCGAAATCCCCCATCAGCCATTTGTAGGAGGCGCAGGCGGCGAAATCGACGCCCGCCGCCTTCAGGTCCAGGGGAGTAGATCCTGCCCCATGCACGATGTCGACATAGACATAGGCGCCGTGGGCGTGGGCCAAGTCGCAGACCCGTTTCAGGTCATGTTCGAAACCATTGATGGTCGAGACATGGCTGATCGACACCAGCCGCGTCCGCGTGTTCACCGCCGCTTCCATCGCCGCCATGTCGATCCGTCCCTCGGGCGTCATGGGCAGGGTGACGACGTCCATCCCGGCCTTGGCCAGTTCGCCATAAGTGTAGAACGAGCCGAAGAAATGCAGGGCGTCCGTGACGATCCGCCCGCCGGTCGCCGGAATGTCCAGCGCCTGCAACACCAGATTTTCGCCCATCGAGGTGGACTGCACGAAGCACAGTTCGTCGGCTTCGGCCCCGACCAAAGTCGCGAACTGCCGGATCGCATTCTCTTCCATTGCGCCGGGGTCCAGATCGGGCGCCCCGATCTGGCGCGTCTTGTAGCGCAGATAGTCCTCCAGCGCGGCGCGCGCGCCCAGCGGCATGGGGTGGGTCGCCCCGCTGTCCAGATAGGTCATCGGCATGGTCGCGAAGGCGGCGCGCGCCGGCAGGGTCAGCGGCGGTTCCCCTCCGGCTTCGCGCGCCACGACCGGCTGGGCCAGACCTGTGGCCGGGCCGACGGCGGCGGCGGCGATCAGAGCTCTGCGGGTGAAATGCACGGCGGACTCCGAGGCTGTTCGCAACGACCGACGCCATATTAGGCGCGCGCCGTCGAATAATCCTTTCGTCTTCCGCGACGACGGCGGGACCGAAAGGCAGGAATAGTCCCCTGGCGTCTGTTAGCGTGCCGGATCATCGCTCGTCCGACAGGCGCCTTCATGTCCTCGGCCCTTTCCCTGACCGTCCATGACGCCGCCGCCGTCCGCGCCGGGCTGGACATCGCCACCCTGCGCCCAGCCATCGCCGAGGCCATGATCGCCCTGTCCCAAGGCCGAGTGCGCCAGAATCTCCGCAGCTTCATCGGTCTGGGCGAGGGCCGCACCTTCGCCCTGATGCCGGCGGCCTTCGACGGCCAGGGCCTGTTCGGCGCCAAGCTGGTCAGCGTCTTCGCCGACGGCGCGGGACGCAAGGCGCACGAAGGCGTGGTGGTGCTGTTCGACGGCCAAACGGGCGTTCCCGTCTGCATAGCCGACGCGGGCGAGATCACCGCCCTGCGCACGGCCGCCGCCAGCGCGGTAGCGACCCAGGCCCTGGCCCGACCCGACGCCAGCATCCTGGCGATTCTGGGCGCGGGTCGTCAGGCCGCCGAACACATCACCGCCATCGCCCAGGTCCGTCCGCTGGAAGCCGTCCGCGTCTGGGGCCGCGACCTTGAGCGCACCCAGGCTTTCGCCGCCGACATGAGCGCCCGGATCGGCGTCGCCGTGACCGCGAAGGAAACCCCGCGCGACGCCGCCCACGACGCCGATATCCTTTGCACCGTCACAACGTCGGTCGATCCGGTGCTTGAGGGCGACTGGGTCGCGCCCGGCGCCCATGTCAATGTGGTGGGGTCCAGCGGCCCGATGGCGGCCGAAATCGACACCGATCTGGTGGCCCGCAGCCGCTTCATCGTCGATCACGCCGAACACGTCCGCGCCCACGGCGGCGAGTACCTGCGCGCCCTCGCCTCGGGCCGCATCACGCCGGATCATATCGCTGCCGAGATCGGGACGGTCCTGTCCGGCGCCGAACCGGGCCGTCGGTCGGACGCCGAAATCACCATCTATAAATCCCTGGGCCACGCGGCCCAGGACATCACCGCTGCAGGTCTGCTGCTGGGCTAGGGTTTGCAGGCGACGTCGGCGACGCCCTGAACCCGGCGCCACTGATAGACATCGACTTCTTCTCCGCGCGGCAGATAGGTCACGGGGAAGGTCCGGCCGTCCCGCGTCGTCTGAAGCGTCAGCCGGCGCGTCTGGTCGCCCTGAACGGCGTCCATCGCCACCGCATAGGTGACGACATCCCCGTTGCGGAGACCGGCCTGATCCGCCGCCGAACCGGGGATCAGCCCCCGTATCGTCTTGACGTCCCCGACCAGAGAGCGGGGATCGAAACCCAGTTCGAAACGCCGGGCCTTGCCCACCTCGCGCGTGAAACATGGGCCGTAGTCGCCCGGTTCGGGCGTCATCAGCGCGCCCGCCTTCATGGCTCTGTGCAGGTCGCGGCCCGCCTCGCCCAGTTCGCCGACCAGCAGCGCCACCCAGGCGGCCTCGTCCACCGTCTCACCCGCGCGACGCCGACGGTTCATTTCCGCGATCAGGTCGTCCACCGACCGGGCGCCGCCGGAGGCGCGGCGGATCATGCCGTTGACCGTCGCGAAATACAGGGCGCCGCGATCATAGGGCAGAACGCGGATGCGGCTGTCGTCCCAGAACCGCGCCGCGATCTGGTCGTCGGGCGTATCGTTCAGCGGATTGGAATAGTAGCGCCGCGCCGTGTCGTTGATGTCCGCCAGATAGGCGTCCGCCGACATCAGCCCCGCCCGGAACGGCAGCAGCGCCTGATAATAGACGGCCACGCCCTCGCCATACCACTGGCCTCGCCCGTCCCACTGGGTCCAGGTGTGGATCATCTCGTGCGACAGGGTGGTCTTCAGATCCTCGGGATCGGTCTGCGCATTGTATGTGACCAGGAAGGACCGCGTCAGCGCCACGCCGCCCCCGGCGTTGATCGGATTGAAGCGCATGAAGACCCGATAGGGCGGATCGCCGGGTTCGGCGAAGAAGCGGCTCATCCAACCGTGCAGCCGATGGGTCCAGACCATCAGCGGTCGCGCCTCGAACGGCGTTTCGCCCAGCCAGGCGGCCGAGAACCCGGCTTCGCTTACCGTTTCGGGTTCACGATGCATCGGCCCGGCCATGAAGGCGGTGGACGACAGCCGATCTGCCGCGCCCTCCCCCAGGTCCACATCGCCCTCGCCATAGCTGGACGTCGCGCGCGCGCCCTCGCCCAGGCCGGCCAAATCCCAGCGCAGGGCGACGCGATAGTTCGTTTCGACTTCGGGCAACAGGATGAAGGTGTTGCCGACGCCGGACACGCCGCCGCCCTCGGTCCTCAGGCTGTAGGGCGGCCCCGACCCGCGCCGGGGCGGCGTATTGTCGATCGGCGCGCGATATCGCACCGTCACCTCGCCGTCCACGTCGCGCGCCGCCAGCCAATGCCGGGAATAGACCAGGGCTGCGGGATCGTCCCGCACCGTCAAGGGCACGATCCCCTGGCGGTCCGTCACGACCAGATCGGTCAGGGTGTCGGCGACGGTGTCGGTGTTGGCGATCACCACCGGCAGCGTCAGCAAGGGTTCGCCCGCCCTCGCCTTCAGATCGGAGGCGATCCATTGGACATCCATCCACCCCAGCCCGCGTGCGACATCGACGCCTCCAGGACGCAGGGTCACGGCCAGGGACGGCGCCTCGGCCCAGGCCGAAGCGCCGCCGAAGGCCAAAAGCGCGACCAGGGCGGCCAGGCTGCGGCGCGAAATGACGGAAAGGCTCATGACAACCGCATCCTGGGAAAATCGGCACCGGCGACACAGGCGTCGCCAGAGCGATGACGATCAAGATCAGAAGTGGGCGTTCAGGCCGATGAAATACTGACGCCCCAGAATGTCGCCATAGTTGCGCGTCGGATAGGAAGGCTCTTCGTCGGTCAGATTGATCACGCCGGCGCGGATCGCATAATCGCCGAAGCGGTATTCGCCGGACAGGTTATGACGGATGTTCTCGTCGATCACCGGCGTCGGCGTGGTCTCGGTGGTGTCGAAACGGTTCACCTTCGAGACCGGCAGATAGTTCATCGTGTAGCTGAGCCGGATCGGTCCGCGCGAATAACGGGCGTCGAACCGCGACACCCAGTCCGGCGTCACGGTGGTGTCGTCCGTGCGGTTGTAGTCGAAGCCGGTGACAGAGGTTTCCAGCAGGGCGTTGTGGGTGACTTCCAGCCCCAGTTCCAACCGGCCCCAATCGGCGGCGCGACGGAAGGCGTCCGCCACGTCGAAGGCGTAGTTGACGGTGTAGATTTCACCCTCGTAACGCACCGTGCCGGCATTGAAGGTGGTCGATCTGGCGGTCGCCACCTGTCCCTGGCTGTTGAAGGTGAACTGGCTGCAGACATCGGCCGGCTTGGGCGAGGAATCGAAGCAGGTCGCCAGGAAGTTCTGCGGCGTGAAGGCCGACAGACCGTCGTTCAGCTCCACCTCGACGCGGTCGGCCACGACCGTCAGGCCGGGTGCGAAGGTCGGCTGGAAGACGACGCCGAAGGTGGTGGTGTCCGAGATTTCGTTCTTCAGGTTCGGATTGCCGCCGGTGGTGACGAGGACGTTGGTGAAGTTCTCGCCCGGATCCTGGAAGCCGACCAGCGGTCCCCAGCCCGGATTGGCGGCGAACAGGGCCTGACAGTTGGCCAGACGCACGGCCGGATTGGGTCCGCTGTTGATCCGATCGGAATCGCAGGGGTTCTGCGCGATGGAATCCAGGGTCGTGCTGGACGGCGCGAAAAGCTGATCCAGGGTGGGCGCGCGGAAGTTGCGGCTGCGCGACGCGCGCATGGTCAGGCCCGTCACGACCTCCCACCGCAGACCTGCGCCCCAGACATTCTCTTTGCCGGCGATGGAGTTGTCGACGACGCGATAGGCGCCGCTCAACTCCAGAGACTTGACGAACGGCAGGGTGAAGTCGCCGCCGAACACCGGCGCCAGGACCTCGGCAGAGAATTCGTTCGTATTATAGGCGCCGCGGGTCGCGGAGCTGGGCGTGCCCGATCCCACGAGGCCCAGTCGGTTGGCGTCGAACGGATTGAACTCCGCCTTCTCGCGCCGATACTCATAGGCCAGGCTGAAGCTGGCGGGGCCGGCCGGCAGGGCGAACAGTTCGCCGCCGATGGTGGCCAGAAGGTCGTCCTGGGTATTTTCGAATTTCTCTCCGACCGGCACGGCCACATAGTCGCGCATCGCGTTGGTGATGACGCCGGAGCCGAAGATGTTGATCGGCACGCAGCCGGGGGCGTCGTTGGTCGTCGAGGCGTCGGCGTTGACCGCGCAGACGGGCTGGCCTCCGCTGCTGACGGCGTTGACGGCGTTCTCCAGCCGCGAGGTCCAGGTGTCCCACCCGGATCGTTCGCCACGGGTGACGCCTCGGCTGGCCGAAACGCTCCAGTAGAAGTTGCGATCCGCCCAGTCGAAGTCGCCTTCCAGCGCGACCAGACCGCGCCACACGTCCGTATCGCTCACGACCTCGCGGGTCGGCAGGATATCGGCGAAATTCTTGGACAGCCACAGCGGCGCACCGGCGGCGAAGCCTGCATTGGCGGCGCTGAGCTGGGCCAGGGCGGTCGGGGTCAGGAAGGGATTGGTGCGGAAAAAGGCGATGGGGCCAGCCGCCGGAAGCGGCCGAGTTCAGCACCGTGCGCGACGTGCCCTGCGTGCCATAGGGATCGCGCCCTTCGGTGTTCGCATAGAGCAGTTCGCCCTTCAGCTTGATCCGGTCGGTCAGGTCGTAATGGCCGATCAGATTGGCGTTGAACCGTTCGACGCCGGTGTAGAGCGCCGCCAGATCGCGGAAGTCATAGCCGTCGCCGCCACTGGCGAACGGCACGCCCGCCACCGCCCCGGTATCGTAGGCGACCAGGCTGTTTCCATCGGCCGAAAACTGTTGGGGCACGCCGCCCGAGCGCACCAGGAAACGCCCGACCGGCGCGGGGATCGAGAAGATCACCCCATTGTTGTTGAAGGGCCAGAAGTGCGCGTCCAGCAGTTCCCGCACGGACGGAATGCCGTCGGAAGGCCCTGTGTTGGCCGCATTGGACACCGTCAACCGCGCAAGGTTCGAACGCGGCCGGTCCTGGCCATAGAGCGCATCCGTCTTCGACCATTCCACATCGGCCGCCAGATTGGCGCGACCGTCCAGGAAGTTTCGGCCCAGCGTCATACGCAGACTGCGCTGCGGATAATCTCCCCGCGAAGAGACGCCGTACTGGGAGTCGACCTCCATCCCCTCGAAATCGTCCTTCAGCACATAGTTGACCACGCCGGCGATGGCGTCCGAGCCATAGACGGCCGCGCCGCCCGCCTGGACCACGTCCACACGCTTGAGCAGTCCGACCGGGATCAGATTGGTATCGACCACCCGGTCGCCCATGCCCGACGACGAGGTCACGAAACGACGCCCGTTCACCAGCGACAGGGTGCGGCCGGCGCCCAGGCCGAACAGGTTGGGGAACTGCTGCCCCGAACCGGCCTCCGAACCGGAACCATTGGCCACCGGCGCGGACGGCGTCGCCGAGGTGATCTGGTTCAGCGCCTGTCCCACCTGGACGAAGCCCCGCTCCGACAGCACCTCGGCGTCGATGACCGAAACCGGCGCGGCCGTCGTCGTCTGGACGCGACGAATGCGCGAACCCGTGACGACCACATCGTCAACGCTTTGGCTTTCATCCTGCTGGGCGGCCGTCGGCGCCGTCTGGGCGAGGGCCGGGGCCGCAACGCCGAACACCAGCAGGGCGGACCCCGCCATGGTGGTGGCCATCAGGCGCTTCTTCATCGACATGCGCGTCATCGTATCCCCTCGATCTGCGTTCTGACCGCGCGAACGACATCCCCTCGCCGCGCCTCTGCCGAAAGGCTAACCCCGCCCGGCCGGCACATTCTTTCCTATTTCAGGCTCGACATAGATCGTCACACAACTTTCATGCGCGCGAGAGGACAAACAGGACTGAAATATCTCCGCACATTTTCAGCACTCGAACGCAGCGGCATCCCGGACACCCCGCAGCCGCCTGCCGTTTCTTCGCATTCCCGCATGAGCGTAGCCGTTTCAGCGCGACCGAACGCGGCGACGCCGATCCTGGCCGCCACGCATAGATATTGCGGCGAATAACCGCGCCCCGCGAAGCCCTTTATTCGCCGAGCAACCGACACGCGCGACGATCATGCCCCCGGCCCATCGGGAAAGCGTCCAGTTTGCATAACGCTTGCGTCCATAGCTGCGTAACCTGTTCCGAATGACGGGGAGCGCGGATATGAACCTTCTCACACGGATCGGCAGGGGGCCGGGCGGCCTCGCTTGCGCGCTCGCCCTGGCCCTCATATCGGGGCCGCCCGCCCACGCCGCCGAGACGCCTTCGGTCGCCTCTCGGCAAGACGCGGCGCCGCCCCCGGCCGTGACCCGCCACAGCCTTCGCCTGGCGCACGGACGTCTCGACTATCAGGCCGAGATCGGCCGCATCGCCATCCGCGACGTCGAGACGTCCGAGGCGCGCGGCCATATGGGCTATGTCGCCTATCGCGCGCCCGGCCGGAAACCACGCCCGCTGATCTTCATCTGGAATGGCGGCCCCGGCGCCAACTCCGCCACGCTCCATTTCGAAGCGGCGGGGCCCCCTTCGCGGCGAGGGCGACCATCTGATCGACAACGGCGAAACCTGGCTGACCGCGGCCGACCTCGTCTTCGTCGATCCGATCGGCACAGGGTTCAGCCGACCCACCAGCGCAGCCGCCGCCGACGAATTCTACGGCACGGTCGGCGATGTCGCCTCGGTCGCCGAGTTCGTCCGTTCCTGGCTCTTGCTGCACGACGCCCAGGACCGGCCCGTCTTCCTGGCCGGCGAAAGCTGGGGCGCCGGTCGCGCGGCGAGCGTCGGCTACCGCCTGCTGAGCCAGGGCGTGCCGATCAGCGGTCTGATCCTGATTTCAGGCGGCGACGGCCTCAACACCGCCTACCTCGCGCCAGAGACGTCGACGGCCCTGCATGTCGTCGATCTGGCGCCCATCGCCCTGTTCCATCACCAGCTGCCGCCCGAGTTGGGGCTGACGCCCGATGCCGCCCGCGCCGCCGCCGAGACCTGGGTTCGCACGACCTATGCGCCGGCCTTGGTCCGTCGCGGCCAGTTGACCGACGCCGAGCGCGACGCGGTCATCGCCGACCTCTCGCGCTTCACCGGCGCGCCGATCGACCGGATCGACCGCAACACCCTGACCTTAACGCCGCGCCAATATCTGCAGGGTCTGTTGCAGGATCAGGGCAAGACGCTGAACATCTTCGACATGCGGCTGACCAAAAGTCCGCAAAATGGTTTCAACGGCGCCATCGACCGCTACCTGCGTCGCACGCTGAACTATGTGACGGACTTGGCCTATGTTGGTCTGGACGACGTGCAGGTCGGCTACGCGCCCTACGACCGTTTCCCAGCCGCCGTCGGCGCGCGATGGAACTACGCGACCGTGGAAAACCCCAGCCCCGAGGCGGTCAAGACGGCGATCGACGAAGCCGTCCGTCATGGCGGCGGCCCGCCCCGCATAGGCCCTCCGTTGCCCGCGACCGAAGAGGCTCTGGCCCTGTCGCCGACCCTGAAGGTTCTGATCGCTTCCGGTCGCTACGATTCCCTGGCCAGTTGCGCCCGCGACGCCGCCGTCGCGCAACGCCTGCCGCCAACGCTGCGCTCCGCCCTGACCTATCGCTGCTACGAAGGCGGCCATATGTTCTACCGCGACCCCGCCCCCCGTCTGCAGTTCAGCCAGGATGTCAGGGACATGGTCTCCCGATAGTCGCCAATGACGCAAAAGGCGTCGCCTCCTTCGACGCAGCGTCGGTAACGCGCCAGAACGGTCGCTGAGCCGGACGATCTTCGTCAATCGCAAAGGGCTCAGCTGGCGGACGCCCCGGCGACTATTGGCTGAACACGCCCCGAATTCATCCGCTACCACAAGCGCCGATGCAAAGCGCTGAATCGTGTTCGGACCTGAAGGACTGGCGGCGGGTCCCACGCGCTACGATCGATGCCCGACCGACTTCCCGTCCGCCACAGCCCTCGCCCCACCCATCCTGTTCTGGCTATGAGTCCGGGGCCTAACGGTTCAGGCCGAAGGCGTCGGCGAGGTTCATGTCCAGACGCACCCCAATGGCGAGGGCGTTGGGCAGGTTCTCGGTCCGCTGCGGGGCGTTCAACTGATCCGGCCGGACAATGTAGTGGACATTGGGCTGAATACGCACGGCCGGCGTGACCTGGAAGCCGTAGCTCAGCTCCATCATGATCTGGTCGTCGGCGGGCGTTCCCGTTCCACCTGCGGCGGCGCGGGTCAGGCGGAGGTTTTCAAGGGCCTCGTCAGAATAGGCCTGGCGCGTGGCGACGAAGGCCAGGCTATCGGCCGGACGCGCGGCGAAGGGGCCTTTCAGGACGAAGCCCAGCTGCTGGAAATCGCTCTCGACCGTCTCGCCCGACGTCTTGGCGAGGGCCGCGCCGAAAACGGTCAGATTGCGCTTCGTGTCGCCGTCGGCATGCCACGCCGTCTGCTCGAAGCGGGCGAAGACGCCGGACCGACCGTTCCGAACGGCGTAGGGCCTGCCGGAGACGGCGGCGGGAACGCCCGTCGCATCGTCCAGCGGATCGGCGTAGTCGGACTGGTCGTACCACCCCCCGACCTCATAGGCGCGCGGATAGGCGTCGGTTTCCGCCGTGGTGCGATAACCCAAGGCGAACGGCGCGATCACACCGGTCGAGGCGTGCGTATCCCAATCCAGACCATGGTCGCTGTTCCGGGCGCGTTCGGGGTTGACCTCGTAGACGCCCAAATGGGCGTAGATGTTCGGCGTCAGCCACGCCTTGGCGTGAGCGCCCCAGCTGGACACGGGCCAGTAGGTGAAGTTGCTGGTCTTGAAGACGAAGGTCGGATTTCCGCAGGCCGAGTTGGTCTGGAAATACTGGCAAAGGGGCGAACCGAGGAAGCTGATGTTGGCGACCGTCCGGCCGCCTTCCAGCACCAGCCGTCCGTCGAACAGGCTTTGCTCCAGGCTGAACAGCGTCAACCGGCTGTTCTGGGCCCCGTAGATTTCCTGGATGGAGGTGCTGTTGCCGATCCCTCGGTCGGACAGATTGTCCCCGTGGCGGTTGACGACGGCGACGTGCAGCGTTGCACCCTTCCAGCCGGACAAGGTCTCCAGGTCCAGATCGGCGCCGAGCATCAGTTGGCCCGCATAGGCGCTTTTATTGTCCAGGCCGCCATCGACGACGGCGGCGGCTTCGCCCGTATAGGAGGCCTGCCAGGTCACGCCACGGGCGGGCCACGTCTGGGTCTGGGTCTGGGTCTGGGTCTGGGTCTGCGTCCGGGTCTGGGCCTGAGTCTGGGCCTGAGTCTGGGCCTGAGTCTGGGCTTGGCTTTGGGCATGGGCGAGGGTCGGCGAGACGGCGGCGACCAGCACCGCAGAAATCGTTTTCAGAACGTGGCGCATCTTGGAGCTTTCTGTTCGCGTAGATTTTGAGGGAGTTCGAGCTAGGCAAGGCGCCGCAGCAGGCCGCGCAGGGCGAAGGCGGAGACCACCGAACCGGCGGCGATGGCCAGCCCATAGGCGAAGACATGGCTGACGGCGTTCGGGATGAGCGCCACGAAGATCCCTCCGTGCGGCGCCCGCAGCTGGGCGCCCATGGCCATGGAGATGGCGCCCGCCGTGGCCGATCCGGCGACCAGGGCCGGAATGACGCGCAAGGGGTCGCGCGCCGCAAAAGGAAGGGCGCCCTCGGTGATGAAGGCCAGTCCCAGCAAGGCTGTCGCCGGGCCGGATTCCCGCTCGGCGGCGGTAAACCGTGCGGGGAACAGGCGTGTGGCCAGGAACAGGCCCAGGGGCGGGGTCATGCCCCCCGCCATCACCGCCGCCATAGGTCCATAGACGCCGTTGGTCAGCAGGCCCGTAGAGAAGGCGTAGGCCGCCTTGTTGACGGGACCGCCCATATCCACGGCCATCATGCCGCCCAGCAGCGCCCCCAGGGTGGAGGCGCCGCCGCCCTGAAGCGCCTGAAGCCAGGTCGTCAAGGCGGCCAGGGCCTGAGCCGTCGGCTTGCCGACCACATAGATCATGGCTAGACCCGTGACCAAGGCGCCCAGCAGCGGCAGCAGAAGAACGGGCTTCAGTCCCTCAAGCCCCCGCGGCAGACGTATCCAGCGGCTCATGTAGCGCACGGCGTAGCCGGCGATGAACCCGGCCAGAATGCCGCCCAGAAAGCCCGCGCCGATCTGACTGGCCAGCACGCCGCCGATCATGCCCGGCGCCAATCCGGGGCGGTCGGCGATGGAGAAGGCGACATAGCCGGCCAGGGCCGGCACCATCAGGGTGAAAGCCGCCTTGGCGCCGATCTGGAACAAGGCATGGGCGAAGGTGCCGTCCTGATCGCCCGCATAGATGCCGCCGAAGGCGAAGGCCAGGGCGATGAGCAGCCCCCCCGCCACCACGAAGGGCAGCATGAAGGACACGCCCGTCATCAGGTGCTTGTAAACTCCGGCGCCGGCGGCGGTGGGCTTGTCCGTCGCGGTCGAGGCGCCGCCGGCAGCAGCGGCGGCGGCGCTTGTCGCGCCATGAAGCTGGGCTTCGGACAGGGCCTTGGCGATCAGGGCCGCGCCGTCGTTGATGGCGGGTTTGGTCGGGCTGTTGAGGACGCGCTTTCCGGCGAAGCGCGACACATCGACCTGGGTGTCGGCGGCGATGATCACCACGTCGGCGGCCGCAATCTCTTCGGGCGTCAGGCCGTCGCGGGCCCCGACAGAGCCCTGCGTCTCCACCCGGATGTCATGACCCAGCTTCTCCGCCCCCTGCTTCAGACCCTCGGCGGCCATAAAGGTGTGGGCGATGCCGGTCGGGCAGGAGGTGATGGCCACGATCCGCGTCGGGCGGTCGGCGCCGGCGGACGCTTTGGTCTCTTGTTCCAAAGCGCGCGTCAGCACCGCGCCCGCGTCCTGAAGAACCGCGTCGATGTCCGCCCGGAGCCAGCGGCCCGCCTGGGGCGCCCCTTCCGGCGCGACGTCGCCGACCAGCAGAAGAACATCGGGCGTGACCGCGGGGTCGATCGCGCCCAGCACGGCGCCGCTGACCCGCACTTCGATGGGCGGCGTCAACCCGCGCGCCGCCGCCGCCTTGCGCAGGGCTTCGGCCGCCAGAAGGGGCTGGGTGGTGCGGTCTCGATCCGCGACGATAATGGCCAGTGTCATGGTTTTCCTCCTCCCAAGGGTGGACGCTATGCTGCGCCCTGGCCCTGGCCGATCCAGTCGTCGGCGCACGTCAGTCTGACCTGGGCGGCCAGGGCTTCGATGTCTTGCCGGGGCGGCAGATACGGACCCAGAACCCTCAGCTTTCCGGCGGCGAAGGCGGTCGCCAGCCGCGCCTTGCGCTCCAGATCCGCGCCTTCGCACAGGGCGGCGATCAGGCCCGACACCATGGCGTCTCCGGCGCCGACGCTGGAGGGGACATCCACGGGCAGGGAGGCGGCGTGCACCGCCTCGCCGCCCCCGACGAACAGCGCCCCCTGGGCGCCCAGAGAGACCGCGATCAGATCGACTCCGGCCGCCTGGATCAGACGCGCCTGGCGCAGCAGGCCTTCGTCGTCCAGCGGCGTCCCGCCCGCTAGATCGGACAGTTCGTCCCGATTGGGCTTGACCAGATGAGGCCGCGCGCGGGGCCGGGCCAGGGCGATGGAAAGCGGTTCGCCGCTGATGTCCATGACGACCTGGGCGCCGCGCGCCTTCCAGTCCGCCGACAGATCCGCCCAGGCCGAGGCGGGCAGCCCGTCCGGCAGGCTGCCCGCCAGCACCAGGATGGTCGGGTCCAGCCGCTCCAGAACCTTTCGGACCTGTTTCAGGTCTTCAGCGGCGGCAGGCAGGCCGGGCAGATTGATGTCCGTCGTACGCCCGCCCGTGTCCGACACCTTCACATTGATCCGCGTGGCGCCGGCCATCCGCGTCATGGCGTCGGCGATCCCCTTGGCGGCGAACAACGCTTCGAAGGCGTCGGCGTTGTCGGCGCCCAGCAGACCCGCCGCCGTCGGCTTCAAACCCCAGTCGGCCAGGCAGGCGGCGACATTGACCCCCTTCCCACCGGCCATGGTCGCCGCCGTCCGGGCGCGGTGAACCTCTCCGGGAACGAGCGTCTGAAGCCCGACGGCCAGGTCGATGGCGGGGTTCAGGGTGACGGTGACGATCCGGGCGGTCATGCGTCGGCGCCGCCCAGAGCGCGGACATCGCTGGCCGACTCGGCCTCCAGAGCGCGCGCCGCCAAGTCGGCGAGCGCGGCCAGGCTGGAACCGCGAAGCCGGGCCTTCACCGCCGGAACCTCGCGCGGGGTCATCGACAGTTCCTTGACGCCCAGACCCGCCAGCAGGCCGGCGCCGAAGGGGTCGCCCGCCAGGCCGCCACAGACTCCGACCCATTTGCCATGGGCGCGTGCGCCTTCGACCGTCTGATGGATCAGGCGCAGCACTGCGGGATGCAGGGCGTCGGCGTCGGCCGCCAGTTCGGCGTTCTGACGATCGACGGCCAGGACGTACTGGGTCAGGTCGTTGGTACCGATGGAAAAGAAATCGACGTATTGCGCCATCGAACGGGCCTGGATCGCAGCGGCCGGCACCTCGATCATGATCCCCAGGGGCACTTCGGGCGCGCCGATCTCGTCGCGGATGCGGGCGCAGATCGTCTTCAGGGCCTGAATCTCGGACACGGAGGTGATCATGGGGAACATGATCGACAGATTTCCAAGCCCGTCCGCCGCCGCGCGATAGAGGGCGCGCAGCTGCGGCTCCAGCAGTTCCGGCCGCCGCAACAGAAGGCGCGCGCCGCGCACGCCGAGGAAAGGATTCTCTTCTTTCGGCAGATCCAGATGCGCGACCTGCTTGTCTCCGCCGATATCCAAGGCGCGCACGATCACGGGGCGGCCGTCCATTGCCCGCAGCATGGCGGCATAGGCGGCGTATTGCTCGTCTTCGTCGGGCGCGTGGTCCGATTCCAGGAACAGGAACTCGGTCCGCATCAAACCGACCCCCTCGGCGCCCTGGGACAAGGCGAAGGTCGCCTGGTGCGACTGATTGATATTGGCCACGACTTCGATCCGATGGCCGTCCTGGGTCGTCGCGGGAAGCGCGCGCGCCTCGCTCTCGCGGGCGCGGATCTCTTGCTGCTTTTCGATCCAGGCGGCGGCGGCCCGGAGGTCGGCTTCGGACGGATCGACGTAAAGCCGGCCGGCCTGGCCGTCGACGATGACAGTCGCGCCATCGGCCAGGTCCAGCGCCGCCGAACCGGCGGCGACCACGGCCGGCAGGCCCAGCGTCCGGGCCAGGATCGCCGTGTGCGACGTCGGGCCGCCCAGGGCCGTGACCAGGCCGACGACCTTGTCCGTATCCAGCGAGGCCGTGTCGGACGGCGAAAGATCCGCCGCAATCAGGACCGTCGGCCCTTCCGGCAGGCTGGACAGGTCGTCGCGCTTCAAGGCCGGGTCCAACGCGGTCAGGACACGGCGTCCCACATCGCGAAGATCGGCCGCCCGGGCCGCCAGGACAGGATTGCCCAGCGCGCTCAGACGGGCGGCGACCCGATCGACGGCCGTGTTCCAGGCCCAGGCGGGGCCGTGTCCCTCCACCATCAACTGGCAGGTGATGGTGATCAGATCCGTATCGTTCAGCAGTTCGGCCTGCGCCCGAAAGATGTCGGCCTCGGCGGCGCCCACCCGGCGCGCCGTGTCGTCCGCCAGCGCGCGCAGCTGGAAGCGGGTGGTGGACAAGGCGCCGTCCAGCAGGGCGCCGCCTTCGGTCAGCGGCACGGGACGATCCGGTATCGCGTCCGTGACGGGGGTGATCGTCCGCAAGGTCCCGATCGCCAGTCCCGGAGAAGCGGCGACGCCGGCGATGAAGGCGGGATGGCCGGGCGGCGACCAGGCCGGCGCCAGCGTTTCGGCCCGACGGGCGGCCAGGGCGGCGTCGGCCTGCTCCTGGGCGGACAGGCCGTCCATGACCCGCTTCAAAGCGTCCAGGGCCGCCGCCGCGTCCGGTCCGGCCGACGAAACGGTGACGACGGCGCCCTGAGTCAGCCCCAGTTGAAGCAAGGAAACCAGGGATTTGGCGTCCGCCGTCTCGTCGCCGTGCCGCACACGGATCTGGGCGGAAAAGCCGCGCGCCGCATCGACCCAGCGCGAGGCCGGGCGGGCGTGAAGACCGGAGGGATAAGAGACGGTCCAGTCGAATTTGCTCGCCAGGTCCACCGCCGGACCGCTCTTCGCGTCCGGCGCCGCGTCGTCGATCAGGGCGGCCAGGATGTCGTCGGCATCTTCGGTGGCGAACAGCGCCTCAAGACGGGATTCGTCCTGCAGCAGGCGCGTCAGGCGCCGAAGCACGGCGAGGTGCGCGTCCGACTGGGCGGCGATCGCCACCACGAGCCGCGCGGTCTGGCCAGCGTTCCACTCCACCCCCTGGGGCAGTTGCAGGATGGCGATCCCGTTGCGAAGGACCAGGTGTCGATCCTCGGCCAGACCATGGGGAATGGCGACGCCGTGACCCAGAAAGGTGTTCGCCGCCGCTTCGCGTCTGACCATGCTTTCGGCATAGGCGGGGGCCACGCAACCGGCCGCGGCCAGAAGGGCGCCGGCCTGGGCGATGGCGTCGCCCTTGTCGGCGGCGACCACCTTCAACCGGACAAGCTGGCGCGAAAGCAGGTTTCCCACGGAAGTCGAAGTCATGGCGGCGCCTCCCTGACGCTCGGGTGTTTCGCGGACGTGAAAACGTTTTCACGTCCGTTGTCAATCCGCCGCTTGTCAGCGCTGTCCGCACACGCGATGAACAGGTATGAAAGCGGGTTCACGGCAAACCGTCGGCATCAAGGATGTGGCCAAGGCGGCCGGCGTTTCGCCCGCCACGGTCTCTCGGGCGCTCGGACGCGGGCCCGTCAGCGCTGAACTGCGCGAGCGTGTCCAGACCGTGGCTCGGGCGATCGGCTATCGTCCGAACCTGTCGGCGCGTCGGCTGCGGTCGCAAGAGGCCCGCACGATCGGCTTGATCGTCGCGGATGTCCGCAACCCCTTCTTTACCGCCGTCAGCCGCGCGGTCGAGGACATCGCCTATGCGCAGGGCATGCGGCTGGTTCTGTGCAACACCGATGAGAACCCCGAACGGGAAGCCTTCTACATTCGGGCCATGCAGGAAGAGCGCGTGACCGGCCTGATCCTGGCGCCCTCGCGGGCCACTCTGAAGGCGATGGAGACCGGCTTCTCCATCGACGTGCCGACCGTTCTGATCGACCGCGCAACCCCGGCCTGCGGCCACGACGCCGTCATGACCGACAACCTCAACGCCGCCGCCGCCTTGGCCGAACATGTCGCCGCACAGGGGTTCAGCAAGATCGCGGGCCTCTTCGGCGCCAGCAGCACGACGGGCGCCGAGCGGGAGGCCGGTTTCCGCTCCGCCCTTGCGGAAAGAGGTCTGCCCGCGACAAGCCGGTTCGTCGCGCCGAACGCCGCCGCTGCCGAGGCGGCGTTCAAGACCCTATGGACCGAGCACCGGCCCGACGCCGTGGTGGTGTCGAACAGCCTCCTCGCCCTGGGCGTCCTGCGCGCCGTCGACGACCTGGGTCTGACCATTCCCGCAGACATCGGCCTGGCGGCTTTCGACGACGAACCCTGGACCCGTCTGGTGCGTCCTGCCCTCACCGTCATAGCCCAGCCGATCGACGAGATTGGCAAGGCGGCGATGCGGCTGCTCTCCGACCGCATCGATCGCGGCGCTTCCCAGGATAGTCAGACAGTCCTCCTGCCCGGCCGCCTGATCGCCAGAGGCTCCACCTCAGGCCGTCCAACGGCCTGATCAGAGACTACAGAAGCCGAGGCGACGTGGGCGACGGCCGCCGTTCGAGATTTCGTCGGGACAGGACAGGTGCGGCGCGTCTTGGTCAACCTGACCGCACTCGCAGACCCTGCCTTCAAGCCCGAATTTGGGCCTTGCAGTGCAGGGCCGTCCACAGATGTCGGTTCAGCCCCAGAAGCATGGGTTAAGGCTTCAGGTAGGCCTTCATGACGTCGTGAACATGCTTTCTCCGTTCCGTCTTCCACGCCTCGTCGTGGAGGTCTTTCCGGAAGATCGCCGAAAGCGTGTAGGCATTCGAGAGGTGGAAGTAACTTAGGGCCACCATTGTTATGTAGAGTTGCAATGGGTCGATCCCTCGCCGAAAGACCTTGGCCTTCTCGCCGCGCCTTAGGATGTCCTCGATCGCTGTCAGCAAGGGGGAGGAAATCGTGGCCGCGCGCAGGGACTGCGACAGATATGCGCCCTTCTGCAGGTTCTCTCCAGTCCAGAGCGAAATGACTTCCGGGTGAGCGTCGAAATGGGAAAAGGTGAAATCGAACAGGCTGAGCATGCCTGCAAAAGGTTCCAGGTCGGTGATCTTGAGTTCCTGCTCCTTTAGACGAAGCTCCTCATAGACATGGTCGAGAACCACGAGGTACAGGTTCTCCTTGCTCCCGTAATAGTGATAAAGCATCCGCATGTTGGCGCCCGATCTCTGGGCGATGGAGTCAATCCGGGCGCCGCTGAGGCCGCGTTCCGCGAACTCAGCGATCGCGGCCTGCAGGATTTTCTCGCGCGTTGGCCGCCGAGTCCCGCGAGCGACGCGATGAAGCCGGCTTATCCGACACCTCTGCTCGCGCCTTCTTCTCCGTTAACCTCTTGGCAGCCATCAGTTCAAACCTGTCCCGGACGTTCTCTGGCGGTTGCTACATCCTTGCCGACAAGGCCTATGATGGCGACCGCCTGTATAAGAAGATCATCGATCAGGGGGGCGATCCCGTCGTGCCGCCCCGACGCCACCGCAAACGACAACACACCTACGAAGCCGACCTCTACAAGGAGCGCAATCGCGTCGAACGCTTCTTTAGCCACATCAAGCACTTCAGGCGCGTCGCCACCCGATACGACAAGCTCGCCTCCAACTTCAAAGGCTTCACCACCCTCGCCAGCATCATGCTATGGCTTAAATAGCTAAATCGTCACCGCAGCCTACAACACCTTCCACACTCAAAGACATTTGATCACCCGCCCTACCCTTCGTTGCTTCCGCGCCGGAATGAAGGCGGCGTGGACAGCGGTCACCGCCTGAAGTTTCGATGGTTAGGGCAAGGTCAGTATTGCACCGATTACCTGACAGCGCTGATCCGGAAGCGTTCCCGCTACACGGCGCTCAGAACCTGTAGCTCACGCCCAGTTTGTAGGACGAGCCGTAGCGGTAGTAGCCTTGGGGCAGCAGCGGGTTGCCGTTGATGGAGTAGGTGTTGGCCTCGTCCAGCAGGTTCTGGCCGTCGAGCGCGATGCTGATGCGGTCCGTGACCTTGTAGGCGACGTGGGCCGTGACCCAGGTAATGGGGTCGGCGCGTTCGTTATAGCCCTGACCCAGCACATTGGTCGCGGTGGTGAAGCCGTCGGTGTGATCGCCCGAGACGCTGAGCGACAGCGGCCCGTGGTCGTAGAAGACGCCCAGCGAATAGACCGACGGGGCGATGCCTTCCAACGGCCGCTCCTCGCCGCCGACATAGCTCTTGGACCAGTTGCGCGTGTATTGCGCGCGCACGCCCCAGCCGCTCGACAGGAAGTGCTGCAGGCCCACCTCGACGCCGTGAACCTCGGCCGTGTCGCCGTTGATGGGGCGGCTGATGTTGAACAGATAGCCCGGCACGCCGATGTCCTGGCCCGGTTCCCAGCTGGTCGTGATCTGGTCCTTGATGTCCTTCTTGAAGACCGCGACGTTGAAGATGGAGTTCGGCCGGAAATAGTATTCCAGCGAGGCGTCGTACTGGGTCGCCGAATAGGGTTTCAGGGCCGCATTGCCGCCATAGACCTGGGTGAACTCGCCCCAGGACACGCTCTCGGTGGTGTTGGTCGGGGCCAGCATCTGAACCGACGGCCGCGCCATGGTCTTGGCCGCGCCGAGGCGTAGGCGCAGGGCCTCGGTGAGGCGATAGTTGAAGTTCAGCGACGGCAGGACATAGGTGTAGTCGTTGTCCTGGTTGATCGTCGTCGGGGCGGCATAGACGGCGGTGTAGTTGAAGGCGCCGTTGGGCACGATGTCGAGGATCTTGGCGTCCCACGCCTGGGCGCCGGTCCGGGTCTGGACGACCCGGACGCCCAGGTTGCCGCTCCACCGTTCGCCGCGCAGGTCGGCCTGCAGATAGCCGGCCCAGGTTTCCTCGCTGACGCGATAGCTTTGCAGCGGGTTCCACACCGGCGCCGCATCGGCGTAGCGATAGACGCCGCCGCCCGGACGCGGCCTTCCGTCATAGGCCGCCAGCGCCGCCTGATAGGTGGCGATGTCGAAGCCCAGGAAGCTGCGCGGGAAGTCGGAGCCGACCTTGTTCATGAAGTTGGGCAGGCTGAAACTGTCGGAGATCACGCCCCCGCCCAGCGCGCCCACATTGATGGCGTTGGCGCCGGAGTAGTAGTCCGCCCCGCCCGTCAGGGCGTTGTTGATCAGGTCGCGCGACTTCTTGCGATCGGTGTAGTTCACGCCGAACTTGACCGTTTCCAGCCAGCGCCATCCCGAGGTCCAGGCGCCGTTGACGGCCGCGCCGGTGATCTCGTCGTCGATGTTGTCGCCGGCGAGCGAGAAATAGTGGGTGTTGAAGTCGGCGTCCTTGAACTGACCGGCCGCCAGCCCCGCCGCCAGATCCCGCCCGTCGGTCAGGTTGACGTCGACATTGGGCACATAGTCGCCGCTGAGCTGGACCCGCGCCGTATTGGGCTGGTTCATCCGCAGCACGACATAGCTGTCCTGGCCGCCGGAATGACGGGTGGAGGTCGAACGATAGACGTCGGCGTTCAGCGTCAGGCTGTCGGTGACGTTCCAATCGGCGTTCAGGCCGTAAAGCTGGGTCTCGACCACGCGATAGGAGGTCTGGTTCAGCAGTTCGGGATTGAGGCGCAGTTCCGGGTCGGGGTCGGTCATGTCGAAGCGGGTGACGATGCCGTCCTGAACCACCATGTTCGACCAGCGGCCGGGCGCATACAGGGTGTAGAAGGACTGTTGGTAGCCGACCTGGGGCGAATCCAGCTTGGTGATCAGACCGTCCGCGACCAGGCGGAAGTTGTCCGACGGCCGCCATTCCAGCTTGGCCGTGTAGGCGTTGCGCTTCTTGCGTTCCAGGATCGAGCCGACGCGGAATTGGCCCGGGCCGATCAGGCCGTATTCTTCGGGGTCCAGCACGCCATTGTTATTGGGGTCGATCGCCCCGCCCCAGGCGTTGCCATAGAGCCAGCTTGGATCGTTGGGATCGGCGTTGCGCGTCCAGCCGCCGTCGTTGCCGGCGACGTCGGTGCGGTCGTCGCGACGCTCGGCCACCACGCCCAGCAACAGACCCAGGGTGTCGTTCAGGAAGGTGTTGCTATAGACGCCCGACAGTTTCGATCCGTCCAGTTCGGACATCTGGTTGCGGTCGCCCTCGACGCGCAGGATCCCGTGCCGGCCGCGCTGGTCGAACGGGCTGGCGGAGCGCAGATTGATCAGGCCGCCGATGGCGCCTTCGGTATTGGCGGCCTCGGCGCCCTTGATGACGTCGGCGCCGCTGATCACGTCGGACGGCAGCACGTCATAGGCGAAGTCGCGGCCGGCGCCGTCGGTCGCCAGGATGCGGCCGTTGAAGGTCGACAGCGTATATTCCGGCCCCAGGCCCCGAACGCTGACGCTCTGGCCCTCGCCGCCGGCGGTGCGCGAAATGGCGACGCCGGTGATGTGGCTGAGGGAGTCGGCGACGTTGTCGTCGGGGAACATGCCCAGTTCCAGGGCGCTGATCGAATCCTGAACCGTGGCGGCGTCGCGCTTCAGATTGACGGCGCGGGCGATGCTGGCGCGGACCCCGACGACCACGACCTCGTCGACCGTCTGGGTCTGATCGTCGGCGGCGGCAGGCGGCGGCGTCTTGACCGGAGACTGGCTCTGGGCCTGAGCGGCTGCGCCCCAACCCAGGGCGCCGAGCGCGGCCCCTGCCATGATGGCCGAACGAAGCGATGAGCGACGTGACATTGCGATCCCCTATGCTCGCATGATCGACGTAGGCGGCGCGGTTAGCGCGTTTCGGTTGGCCGCCTGAAACTGAACGGAAAGGAACTACGGTTTCGCGAAACTGTCAAATAGATATATAACGAAACTTATCCGATTTGTTTTATGCCTGTCGTCAAGGTTGCAACGGCGTCGCTGATGCCGCCCTCGGCCGCAACGACGAGGCCGCGCCCCTTATTTCAAGGGCAGGGCGAAACCGGCGAGCCGCGCGGCGTAGATGGCGGCGCCGACGGCCGGGCTGAACCGGGGCTCGACGATCCGGTAGTCGGGCGAAAAGGCCGCCAGGATTTCGCGGAACGGCGCCAGGATCAGTTCGCCGGACTGAAACACCCCGCCCGAATAGGACAGCGCCACCGCCTCGCCCGGCGCATAGCGCAGACGTCGGCGTATGGCGTCCGTGATCTCGGCCAGTCGCCGCCCCGCCTGTATGAAGATGTCGCGAGCGCCCGCGTCCCCCTGCAGCGCCGCCTTGGCGACCAGACGCGAAACGGCGGCGATCCGATCCCTTTGCGCCCCCTCTCGCGCATAGATGCGGGCGCACAGGTCGAGATCGTCTTCCAGTTCGAAGGCTTCGACCAGCAGGCCGTGCAGCGACCCGGTGTCAGCGCGTCCGTCGGACATGCGCGAGAACAGGTTGAGGCCCTGGACCGCGATCCAATAGGCCGAGCCTTCGTCCGAAAAGACCTCGCCCCAGCCGCCGCCGCGCGCCTTCAGCCCTCCCCGCTCGCCGTAGCCGATCGAGCCGGTGCCGGCGACGATGTTGATCCCGTCCTCGCCCGCCAGCGACCCCGCCCATCCGCAGATCATATCGTTGCCGCAGGCGTAGCGCCCGTGCCCCAGCACCGCTTCGGGAATGACGTCCAGAACCGGCTGGACCTGCGAATCCTCGCCATGCGCGGGCAGGCCGAAAAAGGCGTAGCGGACATCCTGCGCCGATACGCCGGCTTGGCGCAGCACGGCGTGGACCCCATGGTTCAACAGCTCGTGCAACCGCTCCACGCCGATCTGCACATGATAGCTGGAGCCGCCCTCGTGCCGGGCCAGTTCGCGGCCCGCGGGATCGACCAGGACGAAGGCGGTCTTCGAGCCGCCGCCGTCGACCCCGAGAAAACAGCCGTTCGCGCCCGCAGCGTCTTCGGAAACCGCCATCAGGTCAGCTCGTGAATCCGCACGCCCTGGACGACGCGATTGACCGTTCCGGCGGCGTTCGGCTTGTCCGGCTTCAGGCCCAGCCGCAGGGATTCGAAAAAGGCCAGGATCTGGGGCGCCGCGATATAGGCGAACAGCAGTTCGACGTCGTCCGCATCCGCCAGGCCCGAAACCTTGATCTGATCCGTCTCGGCCAGACCGACGCCGTCCTGGGCCGTCACGGCGATGACGCGGGCGGCGTCATTGTCGCGGCGCAGTTCGTCCAGCAGATCGACGTCGTAGCTGCGCGTATAGGCGTCGTTGGAGAAGAAGACGACGATCAGGGTCTGGTCGTTGACGATGGTCTTGGGACCGTGCCGGAAGCCCAGCGGCGAATCGAACATCGTCACCAGGGCGCCGTTGGTCAGCTCCAGCAGCTTAAGCCCTGACTCGCGGGCCAAACCCTTGAAGATGTGGCTGCCCAGATAGACGACGCGCTGATAGCCCTCGCCGGCCACCGCCTGCATGACGGGGGTGTATCGGGCGATCACCGCCTGGGTCGCGCGCGCGATGCCGTCGATGCGCTGATCCATGGCGGCGACGCCGCTGAACACCGCAAGGGCGGCGTAGGTCATGCACGAGAAGCTGGACGTCATCGCGAAGCTGCGGTCGTGGGTCGCCTCGGGCAGCTGGATGTTCATGCCCCGAGGGCCTTGACCATATCGGGCCAGGGCGCCGTCGGCGTTGCAGGTGATGACCAGATGGTTCAGCGTCGAAACCAGCCGATCCGCCAGTTCGATCGCCGCCACGCTCTCGGGGCTGTTGCCCGAGCGACCGAACGACACCAGCAAGGTGGGGGTGTCGGCTTCGAAATAGAGATGGGGCGCGCAGACCAGATCGGTCGTGGCGATGGCCTCGACCCGGCGGCCCAGACGCCGCGCCAGGGCGGGCGCCAGGCATTCGCCGGCGAAGGCCGAGGTGCCCGCCCCCGTCAGGATGATGCGGACCCCGGCCTGATCCAGGATCGGCTGAAGGAAGGCCTCGATCTCGGCGCGGCGCTGCATCAACAACGCCTGGGTCTCGCGCAGCATGGCTGGCTGCTGGGCGATCTCGCGGGCGGTCCACAGGCCGCCCAGCCGCTCCAGTTCCGCCTCGTCCAGGCCGAGTTGCAGGGTGTCAGTCATGGACGGGCTCCAGATCGGGCTCGCAGGCGGCGCGATAGGTTTCCAGGGTCGCGCCGACATGGGCGACGACGAGGTTGGCGGGGGTCACGGGCAGGCCGGCGTCGCGCAGGGCGCCGTGGGCCTGCGACAGATACTGGCTGATCAGGGCCATCGGCGGCGGACTGTCCGTCAGATTGGCGAACATGACCTCTTGGGCCGCCGCGATCTCGGGATCGGGCCAGTAGTAGCGGATGCGATCGGACAGGCTGTACTGCAGGTCGAACCGCAGCGCGTCCCCGGTCGCATGATAGTATTTGGCCCAGTTGTGCGGCTCCGCCTCCATTCGCTGTATGGCGATACGACGGAAGCCGGAGGCGCGGGCCGGGTCGATCCATTCGCGCTCGATCGCATCCAGCGCCCACAGGGCCTCGCGCAGGGCGAAGGTGACGCCGGGACCGACCTTCAGGATGGCGAAATGATCCTGGACCAGCGCCTTCAGGGCCGTCGGCGTCTGATAGTCGGTGGAGTGGGCCTCGAACACCACATGGGGCTGGTCGTCCAGGGCGGCGCTGAGGGCCACGGCCTTGGCGCGGTCGTAGTCGATGACCTTGTGGTGATCGAACTCCACGCCCGGCTGGACGACGACGGCGATCACGCGGGGCCAGGCGTCGGCCAGACCCTGTTCCTCGAAGACGCGGCGATGCGCTTCAAGCGTCGCGACGGCGGCCTGGGGCGTCGTCACCTCAAGCTCGGGCAGATCCTCGGCGGCGCCGCCCGGCACCGGCACCTCGGTCCCGATCACATAGACGCAGGGCTCGCCGCCGACGCGGGCCTGCGCGCCCTCGGCGACGCGGATCAGACGCGCGGCCCGGCGGGCGATCACGCCCTCCGGCAGAGGCGTGGGATCGTCGGCGCAGGACATGGAGCAGTCCGCGTGGATCTTGCGGAAGCCCGCCGCCACATACTGGTCGATCAGAACCTCGGCCCTGGCCATCGCCTCTTCGGCCGGCAGGTGGGTCCAGGGGTTCGGCCCCAGGTGATCGCCGCCCAGCAGAAGCCGCTCCTGCGGCAATCCCGCGTCGCGCGCGATGGCGAGAACGAAGTCGCGGAAGGCCGCCGGGGTCATGCCGGTATAGCCGCCGTCCTGATTGACCTGATTGCAGGTGGCCTCGATCAGCAGCATCTCCAGACCCTTCGTCCGGGCATGGATGCAGGCGGCCTGAAGCACCAGCGGATGGGCGGAACAGACGGAGTAGATGCCGCATGCGCTGCCTGACTTGTGCCGCGCGACGAGGTCGAGCATCGCCTTCATGGAAACCCCTTTCGATTACGGACCAACAATAGCGATTTATCGCAAGACCGCAATCAAAACAACGAAACCGAAACCTTCCATGTTCAGGAGGCCGTCGCCAGCAGGGCGGCGGCGATGAAGGCCAGCGCCAGACCGACCATCTTCAACTGACCGGGCATGACACCGGCGATCAGCAGCGAAAGAACGGCCGTGACCAACGGCGCGCCGGCGTTGGTCAGGGGGGCGACGACGATCGCCTTGCCGTGCCGGAAGGCATAGACCAGGAACAGGGCGCCGACTGCATTGAGCATCTGGATGGCGGCGGCCAGTCCCGGCCCGTCCCAGCCCCAGTTGATGGGCCGCGAGAAGTCGGTCATCGCCAGGGCGACCGGCGCCAGCAGCAGGCCGCTGACCATCATGTAGAAGAAGATGCTTTCCGCGCTCATCCTGTCGTTGGCCAGCTTCATGAAGAAGGCCTGCACGCCCCAGCACAGCATGATGACCAGGGCCAGCGGGAACCAGGTCGAGCCGTGGGCGAAGGAAAAGCCCTGGGGCGAGAAGTCGAACATCGGCAGCGCCGCCAGCGCCAGAACGACGCCCAGCGCCCCCAGACGCGAGGTGCGCTCCTTCAGCAGCACCAGCGACAACAGGATCGTCACCAGCGGCGACAGGGAGATGATCGGAAAGATCAGATAGGCCGGCCCGGTCGTGACCGCATAGAAGAGGATCATCTGACCGCCCGCCCCGGTCAGGCCGATCATCAGCCCGTACAGGATCGAGCGGGGATCGCGGTCCAGCGCCCATTTCTCACGCTGCATCACGACGACGGCGGGCACGATCATGGTCACGGCCCAGACGCAATAGACCAGGGTCTCGGGAAAGCCGCGCTGGGCGGAGATGCCGGCATAGGCGCCCCACACGCCCCAAAGCCCGACCGTCAGGAAGGCGAACAGCAGCCAGCGCCTGGAAGACGCCGGAGCGCGGGAAGCGGCGGACGTCACGGATTGGTCGGTCATTCGCCCTCTCCCCGCACGGCTATGGCTTCGATCAGAAGCGAGCGGTCGAAACGGGCCGACAAGCGCGGGGCGTCCGCCGTCGCCGTGCCCAGATCGACGCCGTTGACGTAGTCGGTCAACCGATAGACGCCGCGTCCCAGGCCGCGCAGTTCGATCGTCCCGTCCCAGTGCGGGGCGTAGAAGGCGTAATAGAGCCGTCCGTCCTTCTCGATGGCGTGGGCCTCGGGCTTGTCGAAACCGATGTCGTAGAGTTCGCCCAGATAGCGGCCCCGGGGCAGCATCCGGGCGTTGTAGATGTCGGCCCATTTGCGCCAGACGGCCTCGCGCTGCGGCGTCAGCAGGAAGTTGGCGTCCTTGCCTCGCCCCTCGTGCGGCCAGGTGAATTTGGTCGAGATGACCGCGCCGATGCCGACGGACGAGGCGAAGTCGTCGCCGCCGTCGCTGAGTTCCACATGGTCGCCTGCATAGGCCGCATCGCGCCCCATCAGCGCCTTCAGCGACTTGCCCTTCAACCGCACCTGCCAGGACGACAGCGGGTCGGAGGCCGGAACCTGGTTCGTATAGGGCAGATTGTGGAAGGCGTAGGAGGTGCCGCAGGGGCAGAACTCGACCACCGCCTTCGGATTGGCCTCCTGGGCGGTGTCATAGACCAGCTTCCAGAAGTCCTGGAGCTTTTCGACCGACTCCTCGGGCCGGGCGTGATTGTGCGCCGGGTTGTGGCACGGGGCCACGCCGTTCATGTGCTGGCCGTCCAGCTTCAGCCCTTCGTAGCCCCATTCGCCGATGATCTTGCGAACCAGCGCCTGGGTGTAGTCGCGCGTCGGCGGATAGGCCGGACACAGGGTGAAGGCGTTCCACCAACTGACGTCCTGGACCGCGCCGTTCTGGTCCAGCAGCAGCATGTCGGTGTGATCGTGCAGCAGGTCCGATCCCGGATCGACCGCCAGGGGCGCCAGCCACAGCTTGGGCTTCAGCCCCGCCGCGCGGATATGGCCGGCGAAGGCGATCATGTCCGCCTCGCTGCGGAACTTGCGCGGGTCCAGCGCCCAGTCGCCCTCGTTGGTCTGCCAGCCGTCGTCCAGCACGGCCCATTCGAAGCCCAGCGACTTGACCTTGCCGTAGGTGCCTTCGATCTCCGCGACGGTGAAATCGCGGTCGTAGCCCCAGGCGCACCAGATGGCCTCATAGGCGCCGTCCGGCGCCCTGGGCGCCGCCAGACCCCGATCCGCCATGACCCGGCGATAGGCGTCCAGGGTCGCATAATAGTCGCGCCGGTGAACCGCGACGAAGGCGTTGACGCTGGTCAGACTTTCGCCGGGCTTCAGGCTCTCGGCGTGGTCGACGACCAGGGCCACCGACGCCCCCGACGCGGTGGCGACGATGGGCAGGGACACCAGTTTGGGCGTCAGCTCCACATGGCCGACCGCCACGCCGGCGTCGGGCCGCCAGACATCGGCGACGGGCGTGCCCGAACCGTAGTCCGAGGCATTCATGCCCATGAAATTAGCCTGGTCGAAGCCCTCGCGCACCGGCTGAACCCAGTCGCGGCGATCCGCATGGGTCGAGCCGGACCAGGACCAGAAGCCCGATCCCGACGCCCTCAACGTATGGCCGCCCATGCGATAGCTCTTGATCGACAGGGCCTCGCCGCGCGTCAGCCGCCAGGTCGTCAACAGCAGGGGAAAGCCGGGATAGCGGTCGTAGAAGGTCAGATCGACGGTCTTCTCCAGCCCCTCGGCGGACACGCCCCGGATCGTGTGGCGCACCCCCTTGCCGTGCGCGTCATTGACACTGGCTCGCTTCTGTTCGGTCAGGAAGAAGCTGTCGATCACCCGGCCGTTCGCCAGGGTGACGGTTTCGGACGGTTCGAAATCGCAAAGGCGCGTCCTGGCGCCTTCGGTCCCCGTGATGACCAGCCGACTGTTCAGGGCCGTGTCGAACTCGATGGTCAGGACGCCGTCGCCCGCCTGAGCCGCCACAGGTCCGTCGGCGGCGCGCCCCACCCCGAAAGTCCCCGCCGCCAGAACCGTCCCGCCCAGCAGGGACAGCAGTCCGCGCCGATGGAAATGGGGTCGTGTGATCATCGTCGCACCCTCCGCTTGCGGAACGATCTTGCATAGAGCCTTTTCGAAAGGCAAATAAAAAGATACATAACGAAACCCTCCGTCATGGAGGGTTCGGCTGGCAGGAGAGATGCGACGATGTCGATGGAAACCCGCTCTTTGGCGACGGCGGCCTTGGTCGCCGTGACCGGCAGCCTGGCCTTGTCCGCCTGCGCCACGCCGCGATCCGACACCTACACGGCCGCCGACTTCGCCGGATTCCGCAAGATCGACGCCCATGTTCACGTCAACGTCCAGGACGACGCCTTCATGGACCAGGCGACGGCCGACAATTTCGAACTCCTGTCGATCAACGTCGACTATCCGGCCTTCCCGTCCCTCGCCGATCAGGCCCAGGTCGCGCATCATTACGCCGCCGCCGCCCCCCGGCGCTTTCACTATGCGACCACCTTTTCGATGAAGGGATTCGGGGCCCCGGATTGGGCCGCGCGCACCAACGCCCTGATCGACGCCGAGGTGCGTCGCGGGGCCGTGGCGGTGAAGGTCTGGAAGAATGTCGGCATGGTCGAACGCGACGCCGACGGTCAACTGATCTTCATCGACAATCCGGGCTTCGACCCCGTCTTCGACCATCTGGCGGCGACGGGAACGCCGCTCATCGCCCACCAGGGCGAGCCGTATAATTGCTGGCTGCCGCTGGATCAGATGACGACCCGCAACGACCGGCTCTATTTCACCGCCCATCCCGAATATCACATGTATCTGCACCCGGAGATGCCGACCTATCAGGCCCTGATGGCCCGGCGGGACGCGATGGTCGCGCGCCATCCCGACCTGTCCGTCGTCGGCGCCCATATGGCCAGTCTGGAGTGGAACGTCGACGAGGCGGCGAAATTCCTGGACGCCCATCCCAATGCGGTCATCGAGACGGCGGCCCGCATGGCTCAGATCCAGTATCAGTCGGTGCGCGACTACGCCAAGGTCCGGGCCTTCTTCATCAAGTATCAGGATCGCATCCTGTACGGCACGGACCTGACCCTGAACCCCGGCGAGGACGCCCAGGCGTTCCGACAATCAGCCCATGCGGTCTGGCGCTCGGACTGGGCCTATCTGGCGACCGACGAAAGCCAGCGGATCGAGGACATCGACGCCGACGCCAGGGGGCTGGCCCTGCCGCGCCCGGTCATCGACAAGATCTATTACGCCAATGCCCGGCGCGAATTCTTCTTGCGCCGTCGGCCGCAATAAAGGGCCGTCGTCACGCCTTGTAGAGCGCGAAGCCCAGACGCGCGGCCGCCTCGTCGATATAGGCGGGGGCCGCCGCGTCGGTGATCAGGGCGTTCAGTTCGCCGATCTCGATGATCCGGTGCAGACAGATCTTGCCGAACTTAGAGGCGTCGGTCACGGCGACGACCTCGCGCGCCGCCTCGACCATGCGGCGGTTCAGTTGGGCCTCGGGCTCGTGGTGAGTAGTCACGCCACGTTCGATGTCCAGGCCGTCGACGCCCAGGAACACCTTGTCCAGCAACAGATCGTCCAGCGCCGCGACCGTCTGCGCCCCATAGAAGGCCATGTTGCGCCGACGCAGTTCGCCGCCCAGCATGACGGTCTTTATCTTTCGCTTCTGCACCAGGACGCTCAGAATATCGAAATCGTTGGTGACGACGGTCAGATCCTCGTCGTCCGGCAGGAAGCGCGCGATCTGAAGGGTGGTCGTGCCGGAATCCAGCATGATGGATTCGCCCGCCCCAACCATGCCGGCCGCCAGACGCCCGATCCGTTCCTTGGCCTCCGTATGGCTGGCGCGCTTGGTCTCGATGGCGGGCTCGACCGGCGCATTGACCACTTCGGTGCTGATGGCGCCGCCATAGGCTCGCGTCGCCACCCCACGGCCCTCAAGATAATGCAGATCCTTGCGGATGGTCTGCATCGACACGCCGAACATCTCGGACAGAGCCGCCACCTGCACGCTGCCGCGCGACCGGATCATGGTCGTGATCTCACGCCGACGTTCAGACGTGTCGCGCGACACCGCGCGAGCCCCATCCGCCATTCACCGCTCCTTATCTTGCCATTCGTCCGACACGGTGGGAAAGATAACCTGTTTTCGTTTCACCACAAAACGAAAGGGTGCGGTGCGGTGCGGTGCGGTGCGGTGCGGTGCGGTGCGGTGCGGTGCGGTGCGGTGCGGTGCGGTGCGGTGCGGTGCGGTCGGGATGGTGCGGTCGGGATGGCGCTGTCAATATAACGCTAACTTGTCTCCACTTCAGACCACCTAAAGGCCTGATCGGAGATCGCAGTTCATGAAGTCGCTATCATTCAAGCGCCATCGCTTTCCAGCGGAGATGATCCGCCAGGCTGTATGGCTTTACTTCCGCTTCAGCCTCAGCCTCAGCCTTCGCGACGTTGAAAAGCTGATGGCCGCGCGAGGAATCGATGTAGCTACGAGACGATCCGCTGCTGGGCGATCAAGTTTGGACCCCAGATCGCACGGCGGCTGAAGAAGCTTCCCCCTCCCCCTCTCCCTCTCCCCGCTGGCACCTCGACGAGGTCGTTTGTCCGATCGGTGGGAAGCGGATGTTCCTTATGGCGCGCCGTAGATGATGAAGTCGAGGGGCTGGACGTTGTCGTCCAGCGACGGCGAGACACCGACGCGGCCTTGAAGCTGCTCCGACATTTGCTGCAAAACCAGCCCGTTGAGCCGGAAACGATCATGACGGACGGCCGCGAGGTGCTGTCAGTCTAACGCCAACTTGTCTCCGGTCGACAGCGTAGAGGCCGAGGGATGATCAGACCGATATCGTTCAAGCGTCACCGGTTTCCGCCAGCGGTGATCCTGCAGGCCGTGCGGTGGTATTTCCGGTTCACGCTGAGCCTGTGCGACGTTGAGGAGTTGATGGCGGAGTGCGGGATCGAGGTCAGCCGCGAAACGATCCGGTGCTGGGTGATCAAGGTCGGGCCCCTGATCGCCGCCAATCTGCGCCGAGGACGCCCCTCCCCTACCCGCCGATGGCATCTGGATGAGGCAGTTGTGAAGATCGGCGTTCGGCGGATTTATCTATGGCAGGCGGTCGATGACGAAGGCGAGGTTCTCGATGTTGTGGTGCAGAAACGACGAAACAAGCATGCGGCCCTGAAGCTACTGCGTCGCCTCCTGCGCAACACCGGCATTCATCCCGAAGAGATCGTCACCGATAAGCTCGCGTCGTATCGAACCGCGATGAAAGTCCTGCATCTTCAGGGGCGGCATCGGCCTGGTGGCATGAGAGATAACAATCGGGCCGAAAACTCCCACCTCATGATCCGACGACGGGAACGGAAGCAGCAGAGATTCGAATCCCAGGGTTCGGCCCAGAGATTCTTGTCCACCCTCGGCCCGATCTACAACCCGTTCAACCTCCAGCCACACCTGATTTCCCGACCGGGCCTTCGTATTCTGAGAGCCCACGCCGAAGCCGCATGGGCAGCCGCGACCCAGGCGATCTGAAAGTGGGTGAGGCGAAAAGCATTCTGCGGCAAAACCGAGTTAAGTTGTCAGTTCCAGCTAGCCGACTGAAACGGCTTCTATAGATCACATATTGCAATTCGCTCGCAATTGCATTTAAGCGCGGGACCGTCTTCAGGAGCCTCCGCATGTCCTTCGTTTCATCCGCCTTGTCGCTGCACCGGTCATCCGGCTTGCTGGCCGGTTCCGTCCTGCTGGCTGGAACGGCTTTCGCCTCGACCGCCGCCGCCCAGACGACGCGGCAGGAGGCCGAGGTCGGCCGGGTCGAGGATGTGGTGGTCACGGCGGCGCGGACGATCCTGCCGGCCAGCGCCCTGCCGATGACGGTGGATGTCATCGACCGCAAGAGCCTGTCTGAACAGGTGGCCATCAGCGGCTCGGTGATCGACGCGGTCGCGACCCTGTCGCCTTCCTTCTCGCCGACGCGGCAGAAGCTGACGGGCTCGGGCGAGAGCCTGCGCGGCCGCTCGCCGCTGTACGCCATCAACGGCATTCCGCAATCGACGCCGATCCGCGACGGCTCGCGCGACGGCTACACGATCGACCCCTTCTTCGTGGACCGGGTGGAGCTGATCTACGGCTCAAACGCCCTGCAGGGCATCGGCGCCACCGGCGGCGTGGTCAATCAGGTGACGGTGGGCGCGCCGACCCAGGACGGGCTGACGGGCCGGACGCTGGCCCAGGTCTCAAGCTCGGGCGGGCCGGAGGGCGACGGGATCGGAGCCAAGCTGGGCGGTCTGGCCGCCTATCGCCACGGCGATCTCGATGGCGTCTTCGGCGTCGCCTATGACCAGCGCGGGGCCTTCTATGACGCCAACGGCCGTCGCGTCGGCGTCGACAACACCCAGGGGGAGGTGCAGGATTCCAAGGCCCTGTCCTTCTTCGGCCGCTTCGGCTGGAACCTGACCGACACGGTGCGGCTGGACCTTCTGGCCAATCGCTTCGAGCTGAAGGGCGACGGGGACTATGTCATCGTTCCGGGCGATCGCACGATCGGCCATCCGGCCAGCAGCCGGCGCGGCCAGACCGAGGGCGAGCCCGCCGGCAACCGGGGCGAGACGGTCTCAGCCTCGCTGACCGACAGCGATCTGTGGGGCGGCGATTTCAGCGCCCAGGTCTTCTTCAACCGCACGCGCGACACCTTCGGCGGCGACCGTTCCAACACCATGCAGGACGCCCGTATCGCCCCGATCGGCACCCTGTTCGACCAGTCCTCGAACCGTTCGCGCAAGTTGGGCGCGCGGGCCAGCTATGAGCGGGCCGTGCCGGGCGTGCCGGGCCTGACCGCGACCCTGGGTCTGGACGCGATGACCGACCGGACCGAGCAACGTCTGATCGCCACCAACCGCGCCTGGGTGCCGCCGACCGAGTTTCAGAGCATCGCCCCCTTCGTCCAGGCCAACATGCGTCTGTTCGACGGCAAGGTGCGTCTGGCGGGCGGCGTGCGTCAGGAGAGCGTCGAGCTGTCGGTCGACGACTTCACCACCCTGGCCTCCTATGGCTCGCGTCGCGTGACGGGCGGAAAGCCCAGGTTCGAAGCCACCCTGGTCAATGGCGGCGTCGTCTATGAGCCGCTGGCGGGGGTGCGCGCCTACGCCAGCTACGCCGAGGGCTATACCGTGCCGGACGTCGGCCGCATCCTGCGCTCGATCAATATCGACGGGGTCAAGGTCGACGGCTTCCTCGACATCAGCCCTGTGATCTCGGACAATCAGGAGATCGGCCTGGAAGTGAAGCGCGGGCCGTTCGAGGCCAGCGCGACCTATTTCTGGTCCGCGTCGGATCTGGGGCAGTTCCTGGTCCGAAACGCCGACGGAATCTACGACGTCCAGCGGCAAGCGGTCGAGATCGAGGGGCTGGAGCTGAACGTGAGCGCCCGCACCCCGATCGAGGGGCTGACGCTCTCGACCGGCTATGCCCGTTTGCGCGGCCAGACCGACACCAATGACGACGGGCGGGTGGATCGCGATCTGGACGGGGCCAACATCTCGCCGGATCGCATCAACGCCGCGGCCGTCTACGCCAACGGCCCCCTGTCGGCGCGCCTGCAGGTCCAAGCCTATCTGGCGCGCGACTTCGAGGGCGGCGATCCGCGCAACAATTTCGAAGGCTACACCGTGGCGGACGCCTATGTGCGCTACGACTTCGCGTTCGGCGGCGTGTCGCTGGCGGTGCAGAACCTCTTCAACGCGGACTATGTGAGCTACGCCTCCGACACCAGCAATCCGACCGACAACCTCCGCTACTTCGCCGGTCGCGGCCGGTCCTTCACGCTCGGGTGGGACCGTCGTTTCTGATGCGTCTGGTTCGACTGGCGCATCGCTGGGCCGGAGGGCTGATCGGGCTTCTGTTGTTCGTCCTGGGGCTGACCGGGACGGTCCTGGTGTTCAAGGACGACTGGCTGCGGGCCGTCGTGCCCCACGCCGGCGAGGCGTGCGAGGGGGACCCGCAACGGATCGGAGCGGCGCTGGGCCGTGTGTTCTCCGCCGCCGACCGGCCCCGCTCGGTCGTTCTGGCGGACGACCGGCTGGGCGTTCACCGTCTGAACTATGAAGACAAGACGCGCGGGGCCTACGCCGCCCAGTCGGGTCAGGTCGTCGCGCGCTGGGACAGTCTGTGGGCGCGGCCCGAACTCTGGCTGTTCGACCTGCACCACTATCTGCTGATCGGCGATGTCGGAAAGACCATCGCGGGGATCGCGGGCCTGGCGGGTCTGGGGTTCGTCGTCACCGGGGTCATCCTATGGTGGCCGACGCGGCGGACCTTTGTGTTCGCCGTCGTGCCGAAAACCTGGAAGCGGGCTGGAATCGTCAAACATCACCGCGACATGGGCGTCTGGGCCGCCCGGTGCTGGCGGTGGTCATGACGACCGGCGCCATCCTGGCCTTGCCGCTCTACGACGGCCTGGCCAGGGCGTTGTCGCCAGGCAAGGACCTGAAGGCCGTCATGGCCGCGCCAAAGGTCGAGGGCGGGGCGCTGTCGCCCGATCTGGACTGGCCCGCCATAATGACGGCGGCGCAGCACCGTTTCCCCGACGCCCAGCCGCGTATCCTGTCCCTGCCGACCAAGCCGGGCGGTCTGATCAGCCTGCGCCTTCGAAGGGTGGCGGAATGGCTGCCCAACGGCCGGACCCAGGTCTGGTTCGACCCTGCCGACGGCCGCATCGTCGGCGCGCGTAACGCCCTGACCCTGCCGCTGGGCCTGCAGGTCGCCAACGCCCAGTATCCCATCCACGCGGCCAAGGTCGGGGGGCTGGCCTATCGGTTGATCGTGACTGCGGCAGGGCTGGCGCTGACGCTTTTGGGATCTCTGGCCGTCGTGACCTTCTGGGGCAACCCGAGCGGATCGCCCAAACGACGACGCAAGAGGGCCTAGGATGCTGTCAGTCTAAACGCTAACTTGTCTCCACTTCGGGCCGGCTTAGGCGGCTGATTGGAGATCGCATTTCGTGAAGCCGCTCTCGTTTAAGCGCCATCGCTTTCCAGCGGCGGTTATCCGTCAAGCTGTGTAGCTCTACTTTCGCTTCAGCCTCAGCCTTCGGGACGTTGAAGAGCTAATGGTCGCGCGCGGGATCGACGTCAGCTACGAGACGATCCGCTGCTGGACGATCAAGTTTGGGCCTCAGATCGCACGACGACTGAAAAAGCTTCGGCACGACTCGACAGCCACACCTTTCACGCCTTCGCCAAGCGCCTGATCGACCGGTTTCGACCCGTCCTGAAAGGCCGGGAGGCGCTCAACCCGGACTATTCGATCGGCACGAGCCGTGTGCAGGGCCAGTCCATCACATTTGAGGACATCGTGCCGCTGGCGCAGACGATCATTGCCTCGAGCGCGATCGCCCGAAACGCCGTGCGTCAGACCTACAGCCACGTCTTCCTGGATGAGTTTCAGGACTGCAATGCGCAGCAGTACGGATTGATCGAGGCCTGTTTCCTGGGGTCGCCGACGATCCTCACCGCCGTCGGCGACACCAAGCAAAGCATCATGGGATGGGCCGGGGCGCTGGAAGGGATTTTCGAGCGCTTCGCCGAGGACTTCGACGCCCGACCACTCAACCTGTATCAAAATTTCCGGTCGGCTCCACGTCTGCGACGGATGCAGAATGCGATGATCCGGGCCATGGACCCGCCGGCAGCCTCCGACGACGCCGAACTCCAGGGCGAGGAGGGGACAGTAACCGTCCTCCAATACGCGACGGACCTGGAGGAGGCCGTGGACCTCACGAACCGGGTGCGCGCCATGATCGCGGACGGCGGCCTTCCCGCCTCGCAGATCGCCGTCCTTGTCAGAAGCGAACAGAAGTTCTTTAGCCAGCGCCTTATGGCGGCGATGGACGACGCCGGCGTGCCCTACCGGGAGGAGGATTCGACGCAGGATCTCGCTTCCGAGCCCGTAGCGCGGTTGATCGTAGATTTTCTGCTGGTTGTCTGCGGAAGGCGCGAGACGGCGGCCCATCGCCGTCTGCTCGAACAGGTCGTGTTCAGTTACGGTTTCGACGAGGAGCATGAGTTTCAGCAGCGCTCTCGCTGGAGCCGGTTGATCACCGACACCCGGGCGCGCATCGCCTCCCGCGAGATTGATCTTTCAAGCGAACGCGATCTGAGGGACCTGACCCACGCCGTGATCGCGGCGGTCGGGCGCGACAAGGTCGTGGAGATGTCCTCGGATTATGCCCGGAGCGGTTGGCTGGATCAGCGGATCGCCGAAACCATCACAAAGGCGCATGCCCTGCTCGCCCGTCCCGGCGATCCCGCCCTGGCTCTGTCTCGCTTCTCCGGTGACGAGGCTGTTCGCATCATGTCCATTCACAAGAGCAAGGGACTCGAGTTCGAAGCCGTCATCGTTCTCGGCGTCGAGAACGAGATGTTCTGGTCGAACATCGCCAGTGAGCGCTCGACCTATTTCGTCGGCATCTCTCGAGCCCGACGACATCTCGTCCTGACCTATTGCGGCCAGCGCGCCCGGCCGCCTGACTTCACCCGGAGACGCTGGGACACGATGCGCACGCCCCATCTCGAGTTCTTGGGGTATGCAACACCGGCGGCGTGAAACAGAGCGCCGTGACGGGTCAAGCGGCAGACCCAGCCACCGTGGCGAGATCCGAAGATCTCACCACGGTAGGTCCTCGACCGTCGCGTCCCTCAGTGGAAATGGTGGAACGCCTGGGAGTTGCCCTGTTGGAGCCAAGCTCCTCAGAGTCTTTTTAGCACACGAACGGCCGCAGGCCACTGGAGTGAATCATGACGACCCTGGTCGCCTGGTGGTCGCGAGACCAGAACCGGTTCGCGGCGCTGCATGTGGCCACGGACAGCCGGATTTCCTGGGGGTCGTCCTCCAGACGCTGGGATGCGGGCCGGAAGGTCTTCGCCTCCGCGCTACTACGCCGGACATCTGGGCATACTGCGGGGACGTGGTGTTCCCAGCGCTTGTCCTGAGCCAGCTAACGAGCGCTGCGGACAAGGGAGCGCTGTTCGGCGTGGATGCCACACCTGAAGAGCGGCACGAGGTCGTCGTTGCGGGTCTCAAGAACTCCTTCCAGCGTCGCCACGATGCTCCGGACGAGAACTTCACCGTCGTCCACGCGAGCCGTGCGGGCGAGGGCAAGGAGGCCAAGCCGCTCCTGTGGCGGACCTCATTCAACAAAGCTGGAAGGATCTGGACGGACGAAGCGGTCGAGATCGGAGAGGCCGCTCCGGGGATCATCGTGACTGCGGGTTCGGGATCCAGCGCGTTGAAGGCGGAGGCCAAGCGCTGGAGCGAATCCGACATCGGCGGGACAAGCCGATCGATCTACATGGCGTTCTGCGAGGCCATCTCCAGCGGTGCCGACCCTCTGTCCGGAGGAGCGCCCCAGATGGCCTCGCTCCGCCCCAGCGGCGGCGGCCAGACAGTTGGAACCTTCCACGAGGGCCAGCCCCACCTTCATGGCCTTCCACTCGCCGCAGCGGCGGATCCTGATAGTTTCGAGTGGTTCGACGACTTGCTCCAGCGCGTCGATCCGCAGACGGGGGCCGTGAAGGGCGATGCAGCCCGACACGCAAAGCCCAGAATGTAGCCCCCCTTGATCACAGGCGTTGTCCGTCACCCTCCGACTTCGGGCGGCAGGGCCTGCAAGTCCGCCAAGATGTGCTCGCCGACATCGATGACGGTGGCGAAGTCGCAGATCATCTGGCCGTGGAACCACACGGGACGCGCCGCCTCGCCGCAGGCATGCATCATGACCGGCTGAAACACCCCCAAGCGTCGCTGCGCGGCGAGGACCTCGCCCCAGCGTGCCCAGTCCAAGTCCTCATGTCCGACCTGGGCCCCGAGCCTCCAGAACTCGGCGGTGTCTTCGTCATCAAGCGTCCTTGGCGGGATATACAGGAGGATCCGGTGCGCGAGGGCGTGCCTGTATTCTTCCAAATAGTCGAACCAGGGGTCGGCCCGCGTCAGGCAGGCTTGGGTCCGATCAGAGAGACTGGCCCGCAGATCGCCGTGGCCGGGCGTCAGCCCGATCCGGCTTCTGGGCAGGGGTCTGCCGTTCGCCGCCGTGATGTGAGCTTGGAGGCTCCAGAGCCAGGCCAGATTGTCCATCGCGCCGAAGGTGTTGATCACAAAGGCCTGGAGAAAGGCTGTGGCGTCGGCGATGGCCTGCGGACCCGGATCCTCTTCCTCCGGCGGCAGAATTTCGAAGACCCGTCGGGCCCCGTGCGCCAGATCGAAGAGCCGGCGGCTGACGCCGTGCTGCATCATCTCCCGAGGTTCCGCCCGGGGCAGAGCGAGCGCGAACAGGTCGGTGGTGAGGCGCGACTCACGCTCCATCCAATCTTCGAGCTGCTCGCTCATATGGCGCGTTTGTTCGGCTGTGTAGACCATGTTCGGCTCCGTCTTCTTGCCGGTCCGGGCCCTTGGGCCGGGTCCGTCCGGTCGCTAGCCGATTTCCTGCCAGGCGGCGGCGCTTGCGTGGAACATCAGATCAGCACGCGCTCCATGCAGGAGCCGTCGATAGGTGACGACATCGATGCGGGGCGTATTGCGCACGAACGCCCGTCGGACATCGACCTGGCGTGGCGTCTCGCGATCCGAGTCGCCGATCAGCAGAACCGCGCCGGTGGGCTGGATGAGCTTCTTGAGCCGGAGCGAGGCCCTCACGGTGTCTATGTAGTCCTGGAGGTGCTCGAGATAGCCGTTGCACTGGGCGATCGCCTTGTGCGCCGTCGTGCTGAAGCCGTCTCCGGCCGCATTGCCAAAGTCGGCGTCAAACCGCTTCAGCTCGACGATGTGCCAGAAGTAACCGAGCGACGAGGCGGTGACGATAAGGAAGTCCGGGATGAGGCCCGGATCGTCGAGCGCCGAGCGCGGTCGGATTGTCTCCTTGGGAAACGCCCAGAGACCGTGATGGCCTGAGTTCGGCGTCGCGTACTGCAGAAGGTAGGGGCAGTCGGTCAGGGCCTGCTGGATACCCTCTTCCGGGCCGGCCTCGAGCGCCGCTTCGAACGCGTCGACCTTCTCCTCCGTGAGCTGGCGGATCGCGCCGTAGCGGGCGGTGGGGAAGACGGCGGCTCGGTTTTCATGGAACCGCGCGATGTCTTCAGGGGTGGCCCTTGTCACCTTGAAAGACTGGCCCGGATTGAACCCGCCAAACTCGTCGTCGCCGGTCTTTTGACTCACTGCTCGCCTCGTTCCATCGTGAGTTGAGCAGTTTGCGGAGGCGACATGGCCGAGGGCAAGTCAAACAGCCGTTTTGTGCACAAACTCTATCTTGTTCTGCTCGACAACAGGGACGCCCCTGCGATCCGGGCAGGCCGATCACTGTGGGCGCTGCAGCGCCCCATAACCTATCACGCGGGGCCCGAGCGGCAGGACACGATCGTGGTCCCTGCGGGGTTTGTCACGGACTTCGCCTCGATCCCGCGGCTGGTCTGGTCGTTCTATCCGCCGGACGGTCCGTGGGTAAAGGCCGCGGTGGTGCACGACTTCCTCTATGACGCCCAAGGCGACGGCCTGTGGGGTCGCAAGACCGACGGCGTGAGCCGCGCCTCGCCCTACAGCCGCGAGGAAGCTGACGCCATCCTGTTGGAAGGCATGATTGATCGCCGGATCGGTTGGCTCGAGCGGACCGTCATCTGGATCGCCGTCCGGCTCGGCGGGCACGGAGGATGGCGGCGCGCCGGCGAGCTACGAGCGGAGCGCGCGACGCTAGGCAGGAAGGCGGTTCCAAGGCCGGGCGCGGCAGTCAAGGCGACGCCCGGTCACTAGGCTGGTCGATCGCTCCCTTCAGCCCACCAAGGCCTCCGCTGCAATCGGGCCTGTAAATCCCCCGCGGCTCTTCTAACGATAGAGCGTGCCGTCAACGTCGGCGCGGCCGCTGCCTGGCGAAGGACTTCTGGTCCAACGATTATAAGACCCTTTCGGCGACCGCATCCTTCACCCGGCCGCAGGAACGAGCAGCGCGTTTCGACCTGGCCGAGCCACAAGGATTGCGCGTGTATTCCACAGCCAAGGGCGCAAAGGCGTGCGCCAAGACCCTCAAGAGCCTCTTCGACAGAAGCGGGCTTCTCTACCCCCTAAACCGTTGTCAAACCGCCGTGGCGAGAGCCGGCGGATTCCGCGATTGGCACGACATGGAGGCTTCACTTGCGACCGGCGAGCGTCCGGTCGAACAGACCGCCTACCGTCGTCGTTTGCTGGCCGCCCTGCCATTCGCGTGTCATGCTCCCGTGCGCGCGGATTGGGACGGATGGACGGAGTGCGACGACGAGATCGATCCGGACATCCCCCGGCGCTGGTTCCGCGATGTCTTTCCCTACCACTTCGGCACCGGCGTGCTTCACCGGAGCAGTACGCCGCTCCTGCGGCCCGGCTCCGGCGTCGGCCAGAGACTTCGTCTGGAGATCGTCGAGACAGTCCTGAGCAGCCGGGTTCTCGGCTACCCCTCAATGGATCCCGAGACCCTGGACTTCGTCTATGACAGCGACCTTGCGACCCTGTTCGATGACCTGGTCGAGCATGCTCACTTCCCCCGTGAGTTCGAGAGATTGCAGCAGGCGGGTATCGTGTCCTGGGCCGAGACCGATTTGTCGGGAAATGGGGTTCTCCGCATCCACCCGCCGGAAGGCCTCCAGGACAAAGTGTTCGACAGCGCCATCAGTCTTGCCGAGTACGAAGCGTCGGGCGGCGAGCCGCGCGACGAGAGCTATGGCGCGCTGAGGGAAGCGCTGAACCTGATCGGAATCTCCGATGCGACCCGGATCGCCAAGGCGATCTCCGAACAGGGTCCTGCGGCCTACGTCTCACCGTCCGGTCCCGTCTCAAGCGTGTTATCCGATCTCGCCCGAGACGGGGAGATCGAGAGCTTCGCGCTGGCCGTCCAACTTTTCACAGGCATTCACCCCGACCAGGGCGCTTGGGTCAGAACCCAGGCCCCGGCGAAGATCCTCGACTACTGGTCCGGGCCGCGGGGGCTCGACCAAGCCCGGATCGCGCGTTGGACGCGGGCACAACCGGACTGGGAGGACGGACTGCGCGCGGCGCTCGACGACCCCCAGGCATTCGCTGTGACCGTAGAACGAATGGCTCAGGCCATGCCCGAAGCTCCCCGCGTCAACGGTTGAAGCGGCGACCGGCGCCGACGGGACCGCCCCCTCGGCGCCGCTTCGGCCTGCGGGCTCAGCCGTCCTTCGCCTCCGCCGGGGTTGTGAAGCCGTCGCCGAACGTGCGGGACAGGCCAGGCCAGGCGTCGGGCCATGCCGGCAGGCGATCGAGGGCCTCGCCTACGCGATCCAGATCATAGCTCCGAGGTGCCATGACAAAGAGTTCGGTTATCCCCGGACGGTGCATGCCACGCCAGGTCGGCTTGAGCATCGCCCACTTATGGCGCTCGACCCAGGCCTCGCGCGCTTGGGCGACCGATTCAACCGACCCGTTGTAAGGCTCGTCGGTGTAGAGGTAGGTGCGCGTCCCAGGATCGTACCAGCCGATCCCGTGATCCGTCTCCGGGACAGCGTTGGCCGAACGGCTGCCAGGATAGATGCGTCGGGCGCTGGAGGTTGGCTTCAGACCCGTGGCGTCGATGAACTGCAAGGTGCGCGCAGCGACGGCCGCCTGCCATCGGGCGCCGTTTTGATGCTGGGCTCGAAGGTCCGAGACCAGATGATCGGCCGCCCTCACGGAGAAGCCGCCGAGGTTTTGAGCGACGGCCAACTGCGCGCGGGACACGACGGTGGATATCGGACGCGAGAGGGGAACCAGGCAGGTCTCCCGCCCGCCCTGTCCGGTGGCGGCGTCCCGCCAGGCGACAGTTACCCAGGTCGGGACGACCGGCTCGGAGCGAGGCCTTGGGCCGAGGCAGGCGAGTTGGTTCCGGGCGTGCCTGAAGTTTTGGTAGCCGGCGCGCACAGCGGCGCGGTCGAGCGCCCTGGCATGCTGGAGGCCTTCGGCTTTCTTCAGATCCTTCGCGAGAACCTTGATGCCATACAGGGGCTGGGACAGGGAATGTTCGATCATTTCAATGGTCCTGGGGCGCGCCATGGACGTCGCTCGCCTGCCGTCGTGCGGACCCGGATCATGGAAAGATTGGATCACTAGAACCAGCAGGCTGGAGACCAGCTTTACCAAGGGCGAGCGGTAGGCCCCTGCTCAGAGCCATCGAAACTGTCGCCCGAGTCCGTTCTAGGCGCAAGGGCTTGGCAGAACGGCGCACAAAGCTTGGCTTTCCGCTTCCACTGCAGGCTTAGGGCGACGCCGGTCTGGAGCACCTGTAATTTCTGGAGCGCAACGGCCACTTCACGCGCGCTTCGCTCTAGCCAAGCGACAGGAAATTCGCGCCCGCCGTTAGCGACCCCGAGCGTCTGCTTTTGCCCAATGGGGCAATGTCCGCTTCTGGCGCTCAGTGAAAATCCCGCGACCCTGGCAGGATGCGCACGTCGCGCGGATGGCGATGCGGTGCATGGCGCGGCGGCTGGGGGTTGGCGACGACGTCGGCGCGGGCGAGCTGGACTGAGGTGTCGTGGTCTTCGGACAGGCGGGACAGTTCGCTGGAGCGGTCGACGACGCGGCGGGCGACCAGGTGGACGACGCCTTCCGGGCTCTTCTCCACCACGCCTTCGACCGCCATTAGTCGGGCGGCCATGACCTCGCGACGGAACTGTTTGAACATCCGCGCCCACAGGACGACGTTGGTGATGCCGGTTTCGTCCTCCAGGGTGACGAAGATGGCGTTGCCTTTGCCGGGGCGTTGACGCACCAGAACCACGCCCGCGACCCGCACCGGGGCGCCGCCGCGTTTCGCCTCGGTCTGGGCGCAGGTCAGGAGGCGTTCGGCGTCGAAGATCGGGCGCAGGATGGCCATGGGGTGCGCCTTCAACGACAGGCGCAGGGTCTGGTAGTCGGCGGCGACATGCTCGCCCAAGGCCATGGTCGGCAGGCGCGCGTCGGGCTCGGCGCCGAGTTCGCGGGCGTCGGCGGCGGCGAACAGAGGCAGGGGGGCGTCGTCGGGCAGACGGCGCACTGCCCACAGGGCTTCGCGTCGATCCAGCCCCAGCGAGCGGAAGGCGTCAGCGTCGGCCAGCTTGCGCAGAGCCGCGGACGGCAGGGCGGCGCGTCGGGCCAGAGCCTCTATGTCGGACAAGGGGGCGGCGCGGGCGGCGGCGAGCGCCTCTGCCCAGTCTTCGCGGAAGCCATCGATCTGGCGCAGGCCGATCCGTAACGCCGGCGTCTTGTCCGAATCTTCCAGGCTGTTGTCCCAGCCGCTGTAGGAGACATCGACCGGCCGAACCTCGACGCCGTGTTCGCGGGCGTCGCGCACGATCTGGGCCGGGGCGTAGAAGCCCATAGGCTGACTGTTCAACAGGGCGCAGGCGAAGGCCGCTGGATAGTGGCGTTTGATCCACGACGAGACATAGACCAACTGCGCGAATGAGGCGGCGTGGCTTTCCGGGAAGCCGTAGGAGCCGAAGCCCTTGATCTGATCGAAACAGCGCTGGGCGAACGTCGGATCATAGCCGCGTTCGATCATGCGGCCGACCATCCGGTCTTCATAGGTGTGCAGAGTGCCGTCGCCCCGGAAGGTGCCCATGGCCTTGCGCAGGCCATTGGCCTCCTTCTCGTCAAACTCGGCGGCGACCATGGCGACCTTCATCGCCTGCTCCTGAAACAGGGGCACGCCCAGGGTCTTCTTCAGCACCTGCTCCAGTTCGTCCTGCGGATACTGCGGCCCCGGCTTGGAATAGTCCGGCTCCTCCAGCTTGTTACGACGACGCAGATAGGGGTGGACCATATCGCCTTGGATCGGGCCGGGTCGGACGATGGCGACCTGGATCACCAGGTCATAGAGTTTGCGCGGCTTCAGCCGGGGCAGCATGTTGATCTGGGCGCGGCTCTCGACCTGGAACACCCCGATGGAGTCGCCCTTGCACAGCATGTCGTAAACGGCGGGATCGTCGCGCGGGATGGTGTGCAGCGCCCAATCTTTGTTCGCATGGGCGCGGATCAGGTCGAACGCTTTGCGGATGCAGGTCAGCATGCCGAGCGCCAGCACATCGACCTTCATCAGGCGCAGTTCGTCGATGTCGTCCTTGTCCCATTCGATGAAGGTGCGGTCGGGCATGGCGGCGTTGCCGATGGGGACCAGTTCGTCCAGCCGGTCCTGGGTCAGGACGAAGCCGCCGACGTGTTGGGACAGGTGGCGGGGGAAGTTCAGCAGCCGCATAGCCATCTTCACCGCGCGTCGGATCATGGGGTTGGCGGGGTCCAATCCCGCCTGTTCGACATGGCGGTCGCCGATCTCGGTGCCCCAACTGCCCCACTGGCTGGCGGCCAGACGGGCGGTTACGTCCTCGGTCAGGCTCAGGGCCTTGCCCACGTCGCGGATGGCGCTCTTGGGGCGATAGCGGATGACGGTGGCGGCGATGCCCGCCCGTTCGCGGCCATAGCGTTCGTAGATATGCTGGATGATCTCCTCGCGCCGCTCGTGCTCGAAGTCGACGTCGATGTCGGGCGGCTCGCCTCGGTCGGACGACAGGAAGCGTTCGAACAGCAGGTCGGATTCCGCCGGGTCCACAGCCGTGATGCCCAGCACATAGCAGACGGCGGAATTGGCGGCCGAACCCCGCCCCTGGCACAGGATTCGCTTGTCGCGGGCCACGCGGACGATGTCGTAGATGGTCAGGAAGTACGGCGCGTAATCGGCCTCTGCGATGAAGGTCAACTCCTTTTCCAGCAGCAGTCGCACCTTGTCGGGAATACCTTTGGAATAGCGAACTTCAGCGTGCCGCCAGGTCAGGCGCTCCAGCCAGGCCTGTGGCGTCTGGCCCGGCGGCGTCGTTTCTTCTGGGTATTGGTAGCTGATGTCGCCCAGATCGAAGCCGACGCGGGCGAGGACGTTCGTGGTTTCTGTGACGGCATCGGGCGCGTCGCGGAACAGGCGGATCATTTCGGCGGGCGGTTTCAGCCAGCGTTCGCCATTGGCGTTCAACAGCCGCCCTGCCTGCTCGATCCTCACGCCTTCGCGGATGCAGGTCAGAACGTCCTGCAGATCGCGTTGAACCCGATCATGATAGAGGACGTCGTTGACGGCCAGAAGCGGCGCTCCGCTTCGCTCCGAGAATGTCTTCAACCGCGCCAGTCTTCGACGGTCGTCGCCGTTTCGCCCCATGATCGCGCCCAGCCAGACCGCACCGGGCGAAGCATCGAGCAATCGCGCCAAGGTCTGATCCACGCCGTCCAGCCGTGCGCCCGGCATGAGGATCAGCAGCAAATCCTCTGGCGCGGCGAGCAGATCGCGCAGTCCGATCTCACAATGCCCCTTCACCGCCCGTCGATTGCCCAGGGTCAGCAGCCGCGTCAGTCGTCCCCAGCCGGCGCGCGTCTCGGGATAGGCGATAATGTCGGACGTCCCGTCGTTGAAGACCAGACGGGCGCCGGTCGCCAGCTTGAATGTCGCGGCCCGATCCTTGACCATTTGCGACAGGGCGGGATTGTTCAGCGGATCCTCGACATAGGTGACTTCGCCGGGGCCGCCTCCGTCACGCACGACATCGGGCGGCGACAGACCCTCCTGGCGAATGGTGCGCAGGGCGCTCCAGGCCCGCACCACGCCGGCGACCGTGTTGCGGTCGGCCAGACCCAACCCCGTATGCCCTCTCAAGATCGCGGTCAGCACCAGATCCTTCGGATGCGACGCCCCACGCAGGAAGGAGAAGTTGCTGGTCGCCGCCAGTTCGGCATAGGCGGGCCCAAAGGTGGGTTTGTGGGCGGGCGCGGTCATGCGAACAGGCCGTGGACGAACCAGCGCGGCTCGTCCGTTTCGCCATACAAGCCCTGACGAAACAGCCAGAAGCGTCGGCCTTCGCGATCCTCGACGCGGTAATAGTCGCGGGTTTTCTGATCCGGCACCTGCCACCACTCGCCGCCGATCCGCTCCGGCCCCTCGGCCAAAGCCACCTCGTGCAGCACCCGACGCCATCGGAACCGCAGGGGCGAACCGTCCGGCACTTCGGCGAGGGTATCGACGGGCTGGGGAGGATCGAAAATCTGAAGCGGTCGCAAGGGCGGATCGCCCGGATCGAGATCGGGCCAGTCATGGGCGGGGCGCGGGGTCTTCATCGTCGCCGGGACCATCCGCCCGGCGCGCTCGGGGATATGCGACCCCAGCGGTTCGAAACTCAACACCGCCCCGGGGCCCAGCCGCGCCGTCAGTCGGTCGATCAGGCGGCTGAGGTCTTCGCCATTGGGGCGGTCGTCGCACAGACCGCGCTGAGCCGGTTTCAGCGTCTGGGTTTCCAAAACCGACAGCCGCATTTGATCAAAGCCAAAGCCGGGGTCCAGCGGATTGGACAGGGCCGCCAGCCGTTCGCGGAACAGACGCAGCAACGCGTCCGCATCACGTGTCGGACGGCCGGTCCGCGCGACGATGCGGCGAACCTGGCCATCAACGCGATAGAAGCCGGCCTCGAACTCCCGCCCGCCCTGGCCCGCCTGATCCAGCTGATCGGCGGTGTCGATCAGCAGGTCGGACAGGACGCGCTCCACATCCGTATCGGTCAGGATGGGTTCGAAGAAGACGCGGTCCACGACGATGGGCGGCGGCGGGTGGTTCGGCGTGATGCGAACATCCTCGTCGCCCAGAACACGCGCCAGTCTGGCGGAGAAGTCGGCCCCGAAGCGGGCGGCCAGGGGCGCGCGCGGCCGGTCGTCCAGATTGGCGATCCGTTTCAGCCCGGCGCGCCGCAGCGCCTGGGCGTCACGTTCCGGCAGATCCAGCGCCGCAACCGGCAGGCCGCGCACCGCTTGTCGATCCGCCCCGGTCGCGAACAGACCCCCTGGCCCGAACCGGGCCAGCGCCCGCGCCGCCTGAGGCGTGGATGCCAAGGCGCTGCGGACCGTCAGTCCGATGCGCCCTGCACGCTGATGCGCGGCGCGGACCAGGCCGGCCTCCCCGCCGAACAGATGGGCGCAGCCGGTGATGTCCAGCATCAGACCGTATGGCGCATCCTCGGCGATCATGGGCGTGAAGCGGCCGAAGTCCTCCATCACCTGCAGCAACAGGATCGCATCCGCCTCGGGGCGATGAACGACGGTGCGCAGGGACGGCGTTCGCGCCCGCGCATCGGCCAGGGTCAGCCCAGCCGTCAGGCCCGCCCGCGCCGCCGCCTGATCGACAGCCGCCAGACGCAGAGCGCCGCCGACCTTCTCGACCAGAACGACCGGCGCGGGATCAGGCGACGCGTCGGCCGCCCGCGCCCCACGCTTCAGCCGGTCGCTGGGCAGCCAGGGGAACCACAGCGCCAGATAGCGTCGCCGGTTCACGGAAGGATCGTGCGTCACGATCCCACTCCAAGGTCCAGGTTCTCGGTTCGCCCCCGCCGCGCCGCCGCAGCAGGGTGGCGGAAAAAGACGGTCGCCCCGGCGCGCCCCCTTCCAGAGGTTCTGAAGCCCAAGACGACACCGACCATCGGCTCTCGGCGGCGCTGGGATGGGGTGCGGCGCCCGCACGCGCCAGAAACAGGGTCGCCCCGCCGTTCTCGGCCGCCAGCGCCAGCCGTCGGCTGGCCGTCAGGCTAAAGGCCTTGGCCTCGCCCCAGGCGCTGAGCAGGACGGCGCCTACGGCCGGACTGCGCAGAGCTTCCTCGCCCACAGCCAGCAGGCTCTGCACATCGCGAGTCCTCACCAATAATAGATCGCGGGGCGACAGCCCCATCTCATGCAGGCCTGGGCCATGAGGCCGTCCCGCCTCTTGGGCCATCATCTCGTGCAGGCCCCAGACTATGGGCCGCCCCGCCGCCGCCCGCAGCGCCATGCCAAGACCAAATGCGTTGACCGCCACGGCGTCTGCGGGCCCCGCGGCGTAGAGGTCGTGAACCACGCCTGCGCCTAAAGGGGCCAGGACGTCGTCATTTCCCTCGCGCATACCCGAGCTGGCGCGAAGACTGCTCGCCCGATCCAGTACCTCCAGGCGGGTCTTCAGCGACGTCAGAGCGTCAGGCCGCGAGTAAATGTTCCTCATATGTTCCATATGCGCCTCGACTTTAGCATGGAGTCAAGCGGGACGGTTGCAGCGCGTAGGAGAGGCTTGATTTACGAGATAATGGACATGCTTGCGCGATGAAGCGCCGACGCAATTATTTTTTCGCGCGCGGTCATCTCGTGACCCAACCACCCCCCTAGGCCTAAGAATTCAGGCGCTGAGCGATTGATGGATGGGTTGATGGGTGAAATGGATTTCTTGGCTTAAGTATCTGATTTTACACAGAACGTGGCGGACAGAGAGGGATTCGAACCCTCGGTAGGCTTTCACCTACACACGCTTTCCAAGCGTGCGCGATCGACCACTCCGCCACCTGTCCGTTTCACGCCACGTCGTGCGCGCCGCCGGAGGTCGATCCGGCGGGAGGCGGGCCTGATAGAACACCATGGCCCCCTCGGCAAGCGCCTGCGACGTTCCCATATAGGGGCGAAGTCGTTTTCCTTGAGATCGGAGCCCCCGATGTTGTTCGCCAAGAACGCCGAACTGCCCACCACCGAAACCGCCCTGCCGGGCCGGGCCGAGCCCCTGGCGACCGACGAGCGGCATTTCGTCAGCGGCAATCCTCTGAAAGGCCCCTATCCCGAAGGGTTCGAGACGGCGATCTTCGGCATGGGCTGTTTCTGGGGGGTAGAGCGTATCTTCTGGCAGACGCCGGGGGTGTGGGTGACTTCGGCCGGCTATTCCGGCGGTATCACGCCCAATCCGACCTATGAAGAGACCTGCACCGGCCGCACGGGCCATGCCGAGGTGGTCAAGGTCGTGTTCGACCCCAAGGTCGTCCGCTATGGCGATCTGCTGAAAGTCTTCTGGGAAAACCACGATCCAACCCAGGGCATGCGCCAGGGCAACGACGTGGGCACCACCTATCGCTCGGCCCTCTATACGCTGAACGATCAACAGCAGGGCGAAGCCGAGGCGTCGCGCGACGCCTATCAGGCCGCCCTGACGAAGGCCGGGCGCGGAACCATCACCACCGAAATCCTTCCGGCGGGGCCGTACTACTACGCCGAAGGGTATCACCAGGGGTATCTGGCCAAGAATCCGGCCGGCTACTGCGGCATCGGCGGGACTGGGGTGGTCTGCCCCATCGGGATCGGCGTCAACGCCTGACGCCGAGGGCCGGCCGCTTTCCACGGCCGCCCGCGCGGCCTATGGATCGACGAAAAGTGGGAGCGATCATGTCCGCCTTCGTCCATTCTGACGAGATCCGCAGCCGGTTCTCGGCCGCCCTGTCCGCCATGTACCGGGCCGAAGTGCCTCAGTACGGCGCGCTGCTTACCCTGGTGGCCGACATCAACGCGCGGGTGCTGGAGGCCAATTCGGCCGTGGCGAACCGGCTGGCCGCCTCGGGCGAACTGGCGCGGCTGTCGCAAGAGCGTCACGGCGCCATCCGCGTCGGCACAGCGGACGAACTGGCCATGATCGGCCGGGCCTTCGCTGTCATGGGGATGGAGCCCGTCAGCTATTACAATCTGGCCCCGGCCGGCGTGCCGGTGCATTCGACCGCCTTCCGCCCGGTCGATCCGGGCGCCCTGTCGCGCAATCCGTTCCGGGTCTTCTGTTCTCTTTTGCGGCTGGAGCTGATCGAGGACGCGGCCTTGCGCCAGGAGGCGGCCGAGGCCCTGGCGCGGCGCGACATCTTCACGCCCGGCGCGCGCGACTTGATCGCCCTGGCCGAGGCGAACGGCGGGCTGGACACGGACCAGGCCGACCGTTTCGTGGCCGAACTGCTGGAGACCTTCCGCTGGCACGCCCAGGCCACGGTCAGCGCCGACACCTATGCCCGCCTGGTCGCGGCCCACCGGCTGATCGCCGACGTGGTCAGCTTCAAGGGGCCGCACATCAACCACCTAACGCCGCGCACCCTGGACATAGACGCGGCCCAGGCGGCCATGCCCGAACACGGCATAACGCCCAAGGAGACGATCGAGGGGCCGCCCGCCCGCGCCTGTCCGATCCTGCTGCGTCAGACCAGTTTCAAGGCGCTGGAGGAGGCGATCGCCTTCCCCTCCGGCGACGGCGTCGTGGCCGGGGTTCACACCGCCCGTTTCGGCGAGATCGAGCAGCGCGGCTGCGCCCTGACGCCGACGGGCCGGGCGCTTTATGACGACGCCTTGGCCAAGAAGGACTTTTCGGCCCTGCCCGACGATTGGGAGGCCCTGCGTCGCGGCGGCCTGGCCTGGTTCCGCTATCGCCCTACGCTGAAGGGCCTGGCCGAGCGGGCCGAGACCGACGATCTGGACGCCTTGGTCGCCCAGGAGGCCGTGACGGCCGAGCCGATCACCTATGAGGACTTCCTGCCCGTCAGCGCGGCCGGGATCTTCCAGTCCAACCTGGGCGCCGAAGCGCGGGCCGCCGCCTATGCCGTCGATCCGGCCAAGGCCGAGTTCGAACAGGCGCTGGGCCGGCCGGTGCTGGACGAAATGGCCCTGTATCAGGCCGAGCAGGACGCCTCCCTGGCCGACACCCTGACCGCGCTGGGCCTGTCGCGGTCGGTCCTGATCTGACCTGCCGCCGTTTGGGACGATCCGCCATATTGCCTGAGGAGCCGGGGCGGATCATAGACGCGGCGGTGAACCCGCCTGTCGCCCCGACCGCCCGCCGATACGATCTGGACTGGATCCGCGTAGGCGCGTTCGGCCTGCTGATCCTTTATCATGTCGGTCTAGTCTATGGCGTCTATGACTGGCACGTCCACAGCGCGCACACCTTCGCCTGGATGCGCGAGGCGATCCTGATCACCAATCCGTGGCGACTGACGCTGCTGTTCCTGGTGTCCGGCGCGGCGCTGCGGTTCATGACTGCGCGGCGCACCCCGCGCCAGGTCGCGCGCGCCCGCTTCGAACGGCTGGTCCCGCCCCTGATCTTCGGCGCTCTGTTCCTGGTGCCGATCCAGTCCTGGATCGAGGCGATGGACAAGAGCGGCTGGCCCGGCGGCGTGGCCGGCTTCATCGCCTGGTTGGGTCACGAGTTCGGCTGGCGCGGCCTGTCGGACGGTGTGCCGGTCAACCACCTGTGGTTCATCGTCTATATCGCCGCCTACAGCGTGGTCGCCGTGCTGCTGTGGCGCCGGCCGGGCCTGATCGAGGCCCTGGGCCGCGGACTGGAGCGCGCGTTGAGGGGGCCGCGGCTTCTGCTGCTGCCGATCCTTTATCTGACCCTGATCCGTTGGGGGCTGTTCCCGTGGTTCGGCATCACCAACACCCTGCAGTGGGACTGGTACAACCACGCCCTGTCTCTGTCCGCCTTTCTGTTCGGCTTCTGCATCGTGGGGCGCGAAAGCCTGTGGCGCGACATGGAGCGGTACCGCTGGGTCGGCCTGGCGCTGGGCGCGGTCGCCCTGCCGATCATGATGGTGCAAGTCTGGCATCCGGGCGCCGACGCCTTCTGGGGCGTGCCGCGGGCCCTGGTCTATGGCGTCGATCAATGGGGCGTCATCGTCGCCATCCTGGGCTTCGGCAGCCGCCATCTGCGCGACAAGGGCGGGCCTGTGCTGCGGTATCTGACCGAGGCGACCTTTCCTCTCTATCTGGCGCACCAGACCATCCTGGTCGCCGCCGTCTGGATCTTGCGGCCGGCGAACCTGCCTGCGGGGCTTGAGGCGCTGGCGCTGGCGTTGACGACCTTCCTGGGCAGCCTGGCGGTCTATGAGGTCGTCAAACGCATTCCCGCCATCCGACCGCTGTGGGGGCTGAAGCCGCTGGACGGCCGGCCCTGGCCGCTGGACCTGAAGGGTCTGCTGCGGCCCAGCCGACGCTACGATCGGCGTCGCCGCCTGCTGGGCGTGGGGGTGGCCGCGCCGCTGTTGGCCCTGACCGTCGTCGCCGTCGCCATCCTGGCCTATCCGGGCTTCGACAACGCCACCCAATATCTGAGCGAGCTGGGGGGCGCCTCGGCCCAGGCGCCGATCATCTTCAACGGCGGGGTCTTCGTCGCGGGCGTGATGGCGGGGCTGGCCGGCCTGGGGTTCGGCCTGGCGATCTTCGCCCTGACCGGCGCGCGCGTCGCCGCCGCCGTCATCGCCGTGGTCTTCGTGCTGGCCGGGGCGGGCATGGCCGGCTCGACCCTCTATCCCTGGCCGGACCCGCGCCACATGGTCATCAACCTGGCCCTGGGCATTCAGCTGGCGCCTCTGCTGCTGCTCTGGGGCCTGACGCGACGGCGGGACATGCCCCGTCTGAAAGCCTTCCTGGGCGTGACCTTCGTGGTCATGGCGGTGCTGACCGTCGTGACCAAACATCTGGTCCTGCCAGGCACGGTCAATGACGCCAATGTCGGCTGGTGGGAGCGCGCCTACGCCATCGTCCTGGTGGGCTGGGTAGGGGTTGCGGCCTGGGTTCTGGACCGTAAACTGCTGTCGCTCGCCACGGAATCGACGACAAGCCGCCGCGAAGCCGACGCCTTCGACGTTCCAGCGTGAAAACCCATGAATTTTTTGACGCCATCAACATTGCGTGATTGAAAATCGCGCGAATGTGATCGATGATGCTGGGCGTGTTGCAGTGCAGCACCCCGCGTCGTTCCTGCCTTCGGAATGACGATCGGTCAACTCGGGGGCGTCCAGAACGGCATGAACAAGCTGGCGATCCGGACTGTCGACCAGGCGGCAGTCGAGACGATGAACGCGGCGACGCAGGCGCCCGCCTGGTCGTGGCTGCCCGACGAGGCGCCGCTGGCCATGCCCGTGCAGTCGCTGGAAGCCCCCACCGTCGTCGCCCAGGCGACCCCGGCCACCTCGCCGCACGCCGTGGCCCTTCGTCGTCTGACGCTGCTGGCCGGCACCGTCGTGCTGACCGCCCTGTCGGCCATCACACCCTTCTATCTGTACGCCCGCAAGGGCTGGGACGGGACCGAGATGGTCGCGTTCGGCCTGTTCATGGTGCTGATCACCGCCATCTCCTGCTGGTTCGTCAGCGGCCTGATGGGCCTGTTCGTCATGCTGCGCGGCAAGGATCAGGCCGACCTGGCCTTTTCGCCGCATCCGGCCCTGCCTCGCACGCGCACGGCCCTGTTGATGCCGCTATATAACGAGGACGCCCGCGCCTCCTTCGCGCGCCTGACCCAGATCGACGCCTCCCTGGCGCGCCTGGGCGCGGCCGACGCCTTCGACATCTTCGTGCTGAGCGACTCGACCAAGGAAGAGGCCGCCGCCGCCGAATTGTCGGTGTTCCAGAGCTTCCGCCAAAGCGCGGGCTGCAAGGTCTACTACCGCCGTCGTCTTCAGAACACCGAACGCAAGGTCGGCAACCTGTCCGACTGGATTCGTCGCTTCGGCGCCGCCTACGAAAACATGATCGTGCTGGACGCCGACAGCACCATGGCGGGCGAGACCCTGCTGCGCATGGTCGACGCCATGGAGCGCAATCCCGGCGTGGGCCTGATCCAGACGGCCCCTGTCATCATCAAGGCGCGCACCGTCTTCGCCCGCGTGTCGCAGTACTCGGTGCGTCTGTACGGCCGCGTGGCCGCCGCCGGCCTGGCCTACTGGACCGGCTCTGAATCCAGCTACTGGGGCCACAACGCCATCATCCGCACGCGCGCCTTCGCCGACTGCTGCGGTCTGCCCCACCTGAAGGGCAGGAAGCCCTTCGGCGGCCATATCCTGAGCCATGACGTGGTCGAGGCCGCCCTGCTCCGCCGCGCCGGCTGGGCCGTGCACGTCACCGCCGCCCTGGAAGGCTCCTGGGAAGAAACCCCGCCGTCAATCACGGACTTCATCCGCCGCGACCACCGCTGGTTCCAGGGCAATCTGCAGCACCTGGGCCTGATCACGGCCAAGGGCCTGTCGCCGATGAGCCGCCTCCAGTTGCTGATGGGCTGCATGGCCTATCTGTCCTCGCCCCTGTGGCTGGCGTCGCTGATGACCGGCCTGTTCATCCAGATGTTCTATCCGGTGGACTGGTCCAGCTTCTTCTACATCCTGAACCCGCAGTTCACGCCCTTCATGCTGGCGTCCTTCCTGTCGGGCGTGCTGCTGATCGGACCCAAGTTCATGGGCGCCGCCCTGGTGCTGAGCCGCCCGGCCGAACGCCGCGCCTTCGGCGGCCGCCGCGCCATCGCCCGCGGCATGGTCGCCGAGATCGCCCTGTCGGCCATCCTGGCGCCCATCCTGATGGTCGCCAACACCAAGGCCTTCATCCAGATTCTGTCCGGGCACGACGCCGGCTGGACCGCTCAGCAGCGCGACGCCGACGGCCTGGCCTGGTCCGACGCCTTCCGCGCCATGCGCTGGCAGATGATCGCCGGGGTCGGCTTTGTCGCGCCGCTGTGCGTCCGTCCGGATCTGGCGACCTGGTTCGCGCCCATCGTCCTGCCGCTGCTGCTAGCCGCGCCGATCAGCGTCTGGACCTCGCGCGTTCGTTCAGGCGACGCCCTGGCCAAGAAGGGCTTCCTGGTCACGCCCGCCCAGGACGGCGTCAGCGTCAATCCGGCCGTGCTGCACACGCCCCGCTCGCCCCTGCGCGCGGTCGCCGGCGGCGTCCTGGCCCCCGTCGCCGCCCCGGCCATGGTCCCGGCCCGCGCCCCCGAACTGTAGTCGAACGATGCGCCGCGGCCACAGGGTCGCAACAACCGTTACGGTCAAGCTCGACGTTGCGCCCTAACAGGCTCTACTTGTGAGTTAAGCCTGTGCTGGGGAACGATTCCATGACCAAGAAGACCGGCGGCGAAGCCAAACCCGATCTGCGGCTGGTGGGCGTCGAATCCGCGGTTTACGACCTGATGCGCGCACCCGAGACGACGGCCGAGCGCGTCAAACGCCTGCAGCTCGAAGCCCACGCCCTCGCGCTGGAAGAGATCGAGCAGCTGGAGCGCCTGCTGATGCAGGCCGCCGAAAAGGCCAGGGAGATCGCGGCTGGCGGCGACGCCTATCCGGTCGGCGCGCGCGAAATCGCCGCCCGGCTGGCCGCCGACCTGCCGACCAAGGCCGAAACCATAAGAACCATCGTCGGTCGCGTCGGCTAAGCTGGAACGGCCATCGGCCTCGGCCGCTTCCTAGGGCTCACGCCCTTACAGGAGGTTCGCCATGGACGACCGCACGATCGACCGCGCCGACAAGGTCGCCGACCACGAACGCGCCATTCAGCGCGACATCGACGCCAAGACCGCCCGTTCCGGCGGCAAGGGCGGCGCCGTCCAGGCCGGCGCCCGCCCGTACCCCGAGCCGCCCTTCCCCCGACAGCATCAGACCAAGCCTGGCGACGAGGCCGCGCTGGACCCCGCCCCCATGTACGACGCCCCGTTCTGGAAGGGATCGGGCAAGCTGGACGGGTTCGCCGCCCTGATCACCGGGGGCGATTCCGGCATCGGCCGCGCCGTCGCCGTGCTGTTCGCGCGGGAAGGCTGCGATATCGTCCTGTGTCATCTGGACGAGGATAAAGACGCGGCCGACACCCAGACCGCCGTAGAGGCCGAAGGCCGCCGCGTCGTCGTGCTCAAGGGGGACGTGGCCGATCCGGCCTTCGCCGAGGCCGCGGTTCAGGCGACGTTGGACGCCTTCGGCCGGCTGGACGTCCTGGTCCCCAACGCCGCCTTCCAGCAGCATGTCGATCGGTTCGAGGATTTGACCCACGAACATTTCGACCGCACGCTGAAGACCAATCTCTATGGCTATTTCAACATGACCAAGGCGGCTGTGCCGCACATGAAGGCCGGCGGCGCCATCGTCATGACCGGCTCGGTCACGGGCATCCTGGGCAATGAGGACCTGCTGGACTATTCCCTGACCAAGGGCGGCATCCACGCCTACGCCCGCTCGCTGGGAACCCATCTGGCGCCGCGCGGCATTCGCGTAAACGTGGTCGCGCCCGGCCCGGTCTGGACCCCGCTGAACCCCGCCGACAAGGACGAGCAGGCCGTGTCCGAGTTCGGGGCGAAGACGGTGATGAAACGCCCGGCCCAGCCGGAAGAAATCGCGCCCGCCTACGTCTTCCTGGCCTCGCCCCAGATGTCCAGCTTCATCACAGGCGAAGTCCTGCCCATCATAGGCGGCTATTCCGGGGGTTAGAGCCCGGCGCGGTCGTCAGGCCAGGACGTCGTCATACTCGGAATGACGCCTGAACCAGACGACCGCATAGCTGCAGCGCGGGACCAGCTTCAGCCCGTCCTGGCGCGCGTGATCGGCCAGGGCCCGCATGAACCGCCCGGCCGCCCCGGTTCCGCGCAGCGACGGCTCGGCCTCCACATGAAGGATGAAGTGGACGCCGTCGCGCACGGCGTAGTCGGCCCACACCCGCCCCGCGCCAGTCTGGCCTTCGAAGGTCTGCAAGAACCGCTGGTCCGCCGTTTCGTCCCTCAGGTCGCCCATGGTCCTCTCCCGTCGTCGTTTCAGGGATAAGGCCGCCGGGGCGCCTTTGTTCCTAAAGCCTGATCCAAGCGAGAGCCTGATTCAGGCTTCAGCCGGAACCCCGGCGCGGTTTCGGCCAAAACGGTCGGCCCCCTAGAACAGCCAGCCGCGTGGATGCGGGATCGGCTTGCCGCTCTTGAGCCGCAAAACCCCGTAGGCCCCGCGCGCCAGAACCCAGACGGCCAGAAAGAACAGGACCAGCACCCCGACATTGACCACCACCAGCAGGGCGCCGATCACCGAACCAACGGCGCCCCCCCAAAGGGTACGTCCCTGATAGGTGAAGTGGCTGGCGGCCATCGGCTCGCGCGGCCCCTCACGGCCAGTGACGGCGACGAGCCCCGCCAGGGCCGCGACACCCAGCGTCGGCACCGCCAGCAGGATCAGCACATAGACGGCGAACAGGCCCATCGGCGCCGCGACCGGCGGCGCGGCTTCCGGCTCGGCCATCGGTCGGCGGCCAGAGCGTCCGTGCGAACGCGCGGCGGAATCGTCTTCCGGCGCGACGGAGACCGGCTTGGACGTCTCGAACCGCGCGGTGGGCATGGTCGGCGCGGTGCGGTCGAACGGATCGGGCGCCGGCGGATCGAACAGGTCGGGTTCAGGCTCTGCTTCAGGCTCTGATTCAGGTTCGGGCGGCCTGGGCCGCAGCTGGCCGGTCAGCGACGCGGGCGAGACGAAGCCGACCAGGGCGTCGGGATCGTCCTGCGCCGGGCGGTGCGCGTCTTCGGGGGACGGGCCTTTCGGATCGCCGGTTTCGGCCATGGGTTCGAACGCTTCTCTCACGCCGCGGGGCGGCAGGACTCATCGGCGGATGATGGCCGCCCGGTCGAATCGACGCAACCGTGCGCGAGGGTTCAGCGCGCCAGAACGATCTCGCAACCCGGCGCCGCGACCGCGTCGAGCGCGCCGGGTTTTTCGATCCGCACCGTGGCCCGCCGCACCCGACGATCCGCCAGACACGCCCGCGCCAGCCGTTCAGCGAAGGTCTCCACCAGGCCCACATGCCCCTCGGCGGCGATGGCGCGCGCGGCCTCGGCCACGGTCTCGTAGTTGATGGTGTCGCCCAGCCGCTCGATCGGGCGGGGCTCCAGCGCCAGGATCACGTCGATCACCAGCCGCTGCAGTCGGCCTTGTTCGTGATCATAGACGCCGATGCCCGCCTCGACCTCCAGACCGCGCACGAAGACGTCCAGACGCTCGAACCGCACCGGCGCCTCGGCCGGAACCGGCGTCGCGGGGAATGGGGATGTCACGCGGTCTACTCCTGGATGTCGGGCGTGCGCCAGGCCAGGTGCTGGCCGCTGTCGACGGCGATCATCTGGCCCGTGACCATCCGGGCGTCAATCAGCCACAGCACCGCCTCGGCCACCGCCTCGGGACTGCCGGGGCGCTCCAGCAGGGTGCCCGCCGCCTCGGCCGCGAACGCCTCGGGCGTCTGGTGGATCGACGGCAGGGTCGGCCCCGGCCCTACGCCGTTGACGCGAATGCCCGGCGCCAGGGCCTGGGCCAGGGTCCGGGTCGCCCACCACAGGCCGTTCCGCGACAGGCTGTAGGAGAAGAAGCGCGGGTCCGGCTTCAGCACCTTCTGATCCAGCAGATTGACGATCACGCCTTCCGACGCCTGGGTCGCGAAGGTTTCCGCCAGCACCAGGGGCGCGCGCAGATTGGTCTCCAGATGCTTGTTCCAGCTTTCGCGGGTCAGGCCGCCGACGCGGTCGTCCTCGAACACCGAGGCGTTGTTGACCAGGACCGTGACCGGCCCCAGGGCCTGGGCCGCCTCTCCGACCAGGGCGCGCACCCGCGCCTCGTCCGTCAGATCCGCCTGCAACAGACAGGCCCGCCGTCCCAAAGACGCGATCTCATCGGCCAGGGTGCGCGCCTCGCCGCCCGACGCATGATGATGGATGGCCACGTCGAACCCGGCCTTCGCCAGGGTCACACAAATGGCCCGCCCGATCCGCCGTGCCCCGCCCGTGACCAGGGCGACGCCCCGCCCCGCGCGGGCCGACACCTCAGTCAACCCGACCGAATTCGAAATAGTTGAACGCCGCCAGAACGGCGATGAAGCCGAAGATGATGCCGAGAGCCAGCATGGGATGCTCCTGTTGTCCGTTTCGGCTTAGAGCGGGATGGGGCGGGGTTCAAGCGGGGATGGGTCACTTGTCTGAAGCACACTTGAAGCTAAGGTCTGACCTGCCGGGGAGTTTAGAATGTCACGCATACTGCTAGCCATCATGATGGCCGCGTCCCTGTCGGGGTGCATGACGATGTTGTATTTGGCGGATCGCCCCAGTCCAGCCATGCTTTCCGAGATGAAACGACGATGCGAGGAGGATGCAGCCCTACGCTGGTTTGGCGAGCGTCCTTATGGGATCGACGTTTGGATGCCGGGCAACCTTTCCCGTGACCCTATGGATGATCCCGGCTTCCAGACAGCGTCGCAGTTTATCGGAATAGGCAGCGGAGAAGACTTGTGGCTGCGCAGCGGGGTCGCCCGCGCACTGTATATCAACATGGGGCCGGGGGACGGCTACTATTTCGGTCCCACACGAGGCGAACCTTCGGGTGTCTACAAGTTCGAACTTGCGCCAGATGGCGATGCGCGTTGCGAAGCGGAAACAGAATGGTTCGCACAACGGGCGGCGCGCGGAGCGTCGAGACCGACAAGCTATATCGGCCAATGTTTGACATACAGCTACGTCGGCAAAGCGCCGGCTGATGCCGCCGTGTTCGTGCGGTTCGATGACGCGCCAGAAGAAACGCGCGGGCTATATCGTTCGGGCGAGAGACTAATCATCGATGGCCGGTTGAGAGCATCGATCACGGACTACTGGGCGATCAATCCGTCGAGTGCAGCCGAGCGCAGGGGCCAATGGGGGATAAAGGCTTGTCAGCATAGTCCGCAGCAGGGGTTGTTGAGGCTATTTCCCGAGAATTCTGCAGCAGAACGGCCAGGATAAATCCTAGCCATGCCTTTTAGAAGCAGCGCCCCCTGCGACATGCGATATGCGCCGCTAGGAACAATGGAATGACCTGGCGCATCCAAGTCGAGCCCTTCACCCGTCCCCTCTTCTTCGCCTGGTCGCGGCTGACCAGGGGCAAGACGCTGGGGGTGCGGGCGGTGGCGGTGGATGCGCAGGGGCGGGTTCTGCTGGTGCGGCACACCTATCTGGCGGGCTGGTGGTTGCCGGGCGGCGGGGTGGATCGGGGCGAGACGACGCAAGGCGCCGTGGTGCGTGAACTGCGCGAAGAGGCCGGGCTGATCGCACGGGGCGCGCCGGTCCTGCTGTCGCTGCATTCCAACGAGCGGTTCTTTCCGGGGGACCATGTGGCGGTGTTCCGCATCGACGCTTTCGACGTGGGCGCGCGCGCCAGCCAGGGCGAGATCGCCGAGATCGGCTGGTTTCACCCCTCCGCCCTGCCCGAGGACGCCCATCGCAGCACCCGAGCGCGCCTGGCCGAAATCTTCGACGGCGCGCCGGTGTCCGACGCCTGGTGAGACGGCGACGCCGGGCTGAACCGGCTTCATGAAGGTCAAGCGCCGTTCGCTTCATCTCCAGGCTGGAAAACAGCCACGACCGTGTTAGCCAAGGCGGCATGAACCCGTCGCTGATCGCCATCCTCGTCGTCGTATTGGCCGGGGGCGCCACCGCCCTTCAGGCGCCGACGAACGCCAGGCTGGCCACGGCCGTGGCTTCGCCGGTCAATGCGGCTTTCATCTCCTTCGCCGTGGGCACGACCGTGCTGGGGATCGTCGCGGCGCTGATGCAAACAAGGCCCGACATGGCCGCCGCGCGGGCCCTGCCCTGGTATGCCTGGCTGGGCGGAGCCTACGGCGCCTGTTTCGTGGTGGCGGCCGCCTGGGGCGTGCCGCGCCTGGGGGTGGCCATGACCATCACCCTGATGGTGGGGGGCCAATTGTTGCTCAGCCTGATCCTGGATCATTTCGGCGCCCTGGGCGTGCCGCGCCAGCCGCTGAACCTGGGCCGGATCGCCGGCGTGGGCCTGGTGCTGGCCGGCGTCCTTCTGGTCCGGCGCTCCTGACCCTATATCCCGCACGATGACTGCGGAGCCCTCCGATTCGAAACTGACCGCCGCCGACCTGATCGCCGACGAGGCGCGGCGTGCGCCGGACAAGCCGGGCGTCTATCGCATGTACGGCGAGGACGGGTCCTGCCTCTATGTCGGCAAGGCCCGCAGCCTGAAGAAGCGCATCGTCCAGTACGCCCAAGGCCGTTTCCACACCCAACGCATCGGCCTGATGGTGGCCCAGACCCGGTCGATGGAGCTGGTCGTCACGGCGTCGGAAACCGAGGCCCTGCTGCTGGAATCCAACTTTATCAAGAAGCTGAAGCCGCGCTTCAACGTGGTGTTGCGCGACGACAAGTCCTTCGCCGAACTGATGATCCGCAGCGACCACCGCGCGCCCCAGATCAGGAAGCATCGCGGCGCCCACACGACGCCCGGCCAGTATTTCGGCCCCTTCGCCTCGACCTGGGCGGTCAACCGGACCTTGAACACCCTGCAGAAAGCCTTCCTGCTGCGGTCCTGCTCAGACAGCGTCTATGAGACCCGCACCCGTCCCTGCATGCTGCATCAGATCAAACGCTGCTCGGCGCCCTGCACCGGCCTGATCTCGCTGGACGAATACGGCGAACTGGTCGACGAGGCGGAACAGTTCCTGCGTGGCAAGTCGCGCGCCGTCATCGGCCGCCTGTCCAAGGAGATGCAGGCCGCGTCCGACGCCATGGACTTCGAACAGGCCGCCCGCGTGCGCGACCGCATCCGCGCCCTGTCGGCCATCTCGATGGAGAACTCCGTCAGCGCCGACAGCGTCGCCGAAGGCGACGTGTTCGCCTTGCATTCCGATGGCGGCCAGGCCTGCGTCCAGGTCTTCTTCTATCGCGCGGGCCAGAACTGGGGCGGCCGAGCCTATTTCCCGCGCGTGGACAAGTCCGACACCGACCCGGAGATTCTGGCCGCATTCCTGGGCCAGTTCTACGAGGACAAGCCCATTCCGCGCCTGATCCTGTCCAACGTCCGCCCGCACGAACTGGAACTGCTGGAGGAGGCTTTCTCGATGAAGGCCCAGATTCAGCAGAATGGGCGCAAGGTCGAGATCGTCCGTCCCCAGCGCGGTGAGAAACTCACCCTGGTCGACCACGCCCTGACCAATGCGAAGGAAGCCCTGGGCCGTCGCCTGGCCGAAAGCTCGGCGCAAGGCAAGATTCTGGACGAGGTCTGCGAAGCCTTCGGTCTGGAAACCCGCCCCGAGCGCATCGAGGTCTATGACAACGCCCACATCCAAGGAACGAACGCCGTCGGCGGCATGATCGTGGCGGGGCCGGAAGGCTTCCAGAAATCGCAATACCGCAAGTTCAATATTCGCGGCGAGGACCTGAGCCCCGGCGACGACTACGGCATGATGCGCGAGGTGATGCGCCGGCGCTTCGCCCGCCTGGTCAAGGACGAGGAGGAAGGCGAAGACGTCGTCCGGCCCGACCTTCTTCTGATCGACGGCGGCGCGGGCCAGCTGGCCGAGGTGCTGGCCGTCATGGCCGAGATGGGGGTGGACGACATCGCCGTGGTCGGCGTCGCCAAGGGGCCGGACCGGGATGCGGGGATGGAGAAGTTCTTCATGCCAGGCAAGCCGCCCTTCATGCTGCCGCTGAAGTCGCCGGCTCTCTACTATCTCCAGCGGCTGCGCGACGAGGCCCACCGCTTCGCCAATGGCGCCCACGCCAAGCGGCGCTCCATGGACATCAAGAAGAACCCGCTGGACGAGATCGAGGGCGTCGGCCCCGGCCGCAAGAAGGCCCTGCTCCACGCCTTCGGCTCGGCCAAGGGCGTGGGGCGCGCCTCGGTCGCGGACCTGATCAAGGTGGACGGCGTCAGCCAGCCTCTCGCCGAACGCATCCACGCCTTCTTCCGAAAGGCGTGAACCGACGCTATGGAAACGCCATGAGCGACACCGAAGACGAACTCACTGCCGGCTATCGCCGGTTCCGGGCCGAGCACTGGCCCGCAGCCCGCGCCGAATACGAGACCCTGGCGACCAAGGGTCAGAAGCCGCACACCCTGATCGTGGCCTGTTCGGACAGCCGCGCCGATCCGGCCCTGATCTTCGACTCCAAGCCGGGCGAGCTGTTCGTCGTGCGCAACGTCGCCAATCTGGTCCCGCCCTATGAGCCGGACGGCAAGCTGCACGGCGTGTCGGCGGCGCTGGAGTTCGGGGTCAAGGTGCTTGGCGTCAAGCGGATCGTGGTCATGGGCCACGCCCACTGCGGCGGGGTCAACGCCATGATCCACGGCGCGCCGGAGATCGTCGCCGACTTCGTCGGCCCATGGATCGCGCAGGGGGCGCCCGTGGTCCGGCACGTCGCCGAAACCGTCGCGCCCGATCAGTTGGAGCGCGCGGCCGAGGAAGCCATCGTGCGTCTGTCGATCCGGAACCTTCGCACCTTCCCCTGGATCGCCGAGCGCGAGGCCAAGAGCGAGCTGCAACTCAGCGGCCTGCATTTCGGCATCGCCGAAGGCGCCCTGACCGCCCTGACCGACAAACCCCGGTTCGAACCGTTGGCGTGAGTTGCAAAAAAGTAGTGAAGTAACTACTATTCAAAATATGGAACGGACGATCAGCGCAACCGAAGCCAACCGCGATTTCTCGCGGATATTCCGAGAGGTGGCGGCAGGCGAATCCTATGTCGTCACAGCTCGGGGCAAGCCTCTGGTGCGGATGGCCCCGACCAGCGCATCCGTGGAGCCTGAAGACGAGCGGGTCGCACGACTTCACACCCTCATCGACGATCTCGCTGCTCTTCCCGCCAGCGCGCCCGGACGGATAACGCGCGAAGACGGCTACGCTTGAGACTGGCGCTCGACACCAATGTGCTGGGCTATGCCGCCGGCATCGGCGACGACGCGCCGAAACGCCGCCGCGCGGTGCAGGTTCTGAAGGCGGCGGCTCGCCAGGACATGGTCATTTCGACCCAGGTCGCGGGCGAGTTCTACAATGTCTTGACCCGCAAGGGCGGCCATCCTCCGAAAGTCGCCCGCAAGATCGTCGAGGACTGGAGCGCGGGCGTCGGCCTGACCGCCCATTCGGCGGCGACAATGGCGGCCGCTCTGGAAGGCGCCGCCTTCTTCAACTTGCAGATATGGGACGCCTTGATCCTGACCATCGCCGCCGAAGCGGGATGCGCCGTCCTGCTTTCAGAAGACATGCAGGACGGCTTCGTCTATCGAGGCGTGACCGTCGCCAATCCATTCGCGGAGACGCTTCATCCCCTGCTCGCGTCCCTGCTGGAGTCCCCCTCATGACCACGCATCGCGCCAATCCCATTCCCAACATCCTGACGGGCCTGCGCCTGTTCGCGGGGGTGGTGATGTTCGCCATGCTGGCCGGCGCGGCGCCGGGGGCGCTGGACGCCTGGCTGTCGCCCGAGACCCAGCTGAAATTCAGTCTGTGGGCCTTCTGGATCTTCGTCATCGCCGCCTCGACCGACTGGGTTGACGGCTTTCTGGCGCGACGCTGGAACGCCACCACCCGCTGGGGCGCCATTCTGGACCCCATCGCCGACAAGGTTCTGATCACCGGGGCTATCCTGGGTGTTCTGGCTTCGGGCTCCCTGCCGGGCATCGCCCTACCTTGCGGCCTGATCCTTTTCCGCGAATTCGCCGTCTCGGCCCTGCGCGAGACCATGGCCGGGCGCATCGAACTGCCCGTCACCCTGGCCGCCAAGTGGAAGACCACGGTGCAGATGGTGGCGCTTGCGGCGTTGCAACTGACCCTGCTGTGGAGCGCCTTCGGCCTGCAGAACGACGACGGATCGCTCCTGTCGTGGCAACCGGCCTTCGAAACCTTCGCCGTCTTCCTGATCTGGTTCGCCGCCGCCATCACCTTGTGGACCGGGTGGCAGTATTTCCGCGAAGCCCGCCGTCAGATGCAGGACCTCTGAGGCCCCGGCGCCTTCAGGGCTTCAGCGTCAGGCCGCGCGGCGTGGCCTCGAAGGCCGACAGACGGCCCAGATAGCTCATGCCCAGCAGCGAATAGGCCAGGCCGTCCTCGACCACCAGGGCCTGGACCCTTTCCACCCGCGCGCCGGCGACCGAGACGGCGGCCAGTTCGACCGGCGCGGCGCGCACCACGCCCGACGCCGTCTGGACCCGGCCGGTGAAATTTTCGGGCTTCGGGTCCACCCCCAGCCGAAGGGCGTCGGCGCGGGTCAGGGCGACCACGCTGGCCCCCGTATCCACCAGAACCTTGACCGCCCGGCCGTCGATCGTCGCCTGGGCCCAGTAGTGGCCGTCCGCCGCCTTGACCACCTGGGCCGCGGAGACAGGCGCCGGGGCCGCAGCCGTCGCGACGACGGACGCCTGAAACGGTGCGGCCTGGGCGGCGTCGCTCCCGCCCAGATGACGGATCGTCACGGCCGTGACCAGGGACGCCAGGACGGCGGCGCAGAAAACGGCGGCGGACTGCAGGTCGATGCGGATCATTCTCCCGTCTTAACCGCCTCGGATTGGGATGCGGTGAAACGACTTGGCTGACAAAACCTTAAGCTGAACCAAGCTTGGCCGGGTCGATCCGCGACCGCCGCGAAGGCAGTTCGGCCATGACGCGCGCCCGCTCCTCGTCACCCAGGGCGCGCCAGCCCGCGATCTCCTTCAACGTGCGAAAACAGCCCAGGCACAGGCCGCTCTCTCCATCGACCGCGCATACCATCACGCAGGGCGTGGCGATCGCCTTGGGCGGACCCGGTGGAGGACCGGTCGGGGAACCGGGCGCGCTCACCATGACACGGTTACGAAATTTACTCCGAAAACGGAGGGATAAATTTGCAAATTCACGAAACTATCTTATATTGCTCGACGACGCGAAACGACTGAGGGTGGAATCCCCATTGGTACGACGTGTCTCTTTTCATCGTTCTGCGAAAGGAGACGCCAAGATGAACGATAAGGAGCGCAACCTCCAGCACGCCATGATGTCCTTCGCCCTTTGGGGCGGGATGCTGGTGAACAGTCGGCAGATGCCGTCGAACGCGGGCCGGACGGTCAGTCACCCGTCCAACTTCGTACCCTACGCGATCAAGAAACGCTGATCGCCGCTCGCGGTGTTCGGCCAGACGAAGCCCCGGTTCGCCGGGGCTTTTGCAATTCCGGCTTGCCTGACGCCGCGTCCGGGCGCGATGACGGACCAGCAGGGAGACGACGCATGGGCCTGATCGCCGAAGACAGACGGGGCGCGATCCTGATCTGGACGTTGAACCGCGAGGCGCGGCTGAACGCCCTGCCCGACCTGGAGGACGGCGACGCCTTCGCCGAGGCTTGCGCCCGCGCCAATGGCGACCTGACGGTCAAATGCGTGGTCCTGACCGGCGCCGGCCGCGCCTTCTCCGCCGGGGGCGACCTGACCGCCATGCGCGACCGGCGCGATCTGTTCGAAGGCTCGGGCCCGGAGATTCGCGCCCGCTATCGCCGCGTGGTCCACCGCATCGTCCGCAGCCTCTATGATCTGGAAATCCCTTTGGTCTCGGCCGTCAACGGCCCGGCCATGGGCCTGGGCTGCGGCATCGCCGCCACCGCCGACATCCGCATCGCTTCTGAGCGCGCCAGCTTCGGCGTGCCCTTTCTGAAGCTGGGCATCATCCCCGGCGACGGGGGCGCATGGCGCCTGCCGCGCGACATCGGCTACGCCCGCGCCGCCGAGATGCTGTTCACCGGCCGCAGCATCGACGCCGAAACGGCCGAGCGCTGGGGCCTGGTCAACCGCGTCGTTCCGCACGACCATCTGATGAACGAGGCCCTGACCACCGCCGGGGAAATCGCCGCCCAACCCGCCCAGGCCCTGCGCATGGCCAAGACCCTGATGCGCCAGGGCCGAGATCAGACCTTCGACCAGATCCTGGAACTCTCCGCCGCCCTCCAGGCCCTGGCCCACCAGACCGACGACCACCAGGAAGGCGTCGCCGCCGTCCTCGAAAAACGCGCGCCTCAGTTCAAGGGGCGCTGATCGGTCTGCCGCAGGCCGAAGGTCAGGGCGAACAGGACCAGACACACCAGACTACTGGCGGTCAGGGCGACATAAGGCGACACATCCATCGCCAGGGCGTAGGCGGCGGGCGCCGCCGCCTGGAGATAGCGCGCCGGGGTCAACAGCATGGCCTGTCGTCTGGCGTATCGATCCGGCCCGAACAGGACCAGCGGCAGGACGCCTGACGCCACGGATAAAAACCCGTTGCCAAGCCCCTGGCCGATCGCCACGGCCGGCGCGCCCATCGGCCCGGCGACGCTGGCGATCACGGCGCCGACAGGGTGCAGCAACGCAGCGGCCCGCGCGGTCAGTATCGGATGCGACCGATGCAGCACCGTCAGGTCGATCAGCCTCGCGCCGATGGCGCTGGCGGCCATGAGGCCGGCGACCCAGGCGGCGGTGGCGGCATCCAGGCCCAGATCGCCAAGAAGACGCGGCAGATGCGCGCCCATGGCGGTGGACACCGCCCAGGCCCCGGCGAAGAAGGCCGCCAGACGGATCATGGCGGGACACCACCGCACCGGGGCGTCGACCGACGTGGCGATCAAACGGGTCGCCTTGCGCGGCAAAAGGAAAAGCGCGACGGGCAGGCAGACGACGCCCTGGATGATCGCCCAGACGGCGAAGGCCCCGCGCCAGCCTGAGGCGTCCAGGATCGCCCGGCTGATCGGCCAGCCCAGAGCCCCGCCCAGAGCGCCCAATAGAGACACGGCGGCGATGGCGCGGCGCGCGCCCTGTCCCTCTATCTCCACCACGACGGCGAAGGCGGTTCCATAAAGGCCGCCGCCCATGCCCACCCCGAGAAGAGCGACGCCCAGGCAGAGAACCGGGCGGTTCTGAGCCAAAGCCAGCACCCCGAGCGCCAGGGCGAAGGCCAGATGCGAAACGATCAGAACCCGCGCGCCGCCGAACCGCTCTACGCATAGACCGGCCAGTGGCGTCAGAGCCGCCGAGATCAGGAAGGCGATGGACAGCGCCAGAAACAGCGGCTGCGTTCCCATCCCCATGGCTCGGGCCGCAGGATCGGCCATAACGCCCAGCAGATAGTAGCTGGAGGCGAAGTTGATCGCCTGACCCAATCCCAACAGCGGAACGACGAAGCGCGGTGACGACATGCCCGGCCGATACCTGTCTTGCCGCCCCGAAGAAAGCGACATATCCGAAGCTATATGTGCGAAAAACTCACAAGTCGGCGCGCCCTGCCGTCCCTCAACAGCCTTCGCGCCTTCGAGGTGATGGCGCGAACTGGAAGCGCCACCCTGGCGGCGCAGGATCTAAGCGTGACCCACGGCGCCGTCAGCCGACAAGTCAAGGCTCTGGAGGCGGCGATGGGCGTGCGCCTGTTCGAAGGGCCACGCCATAGGCTGCGACTGACACCGGCGGGTCGTGATCTGAGCGCCGGGCTGACGCCGGCGTTCGACGCCTTGGACGCCGCCGTGCGTCAGGTGCGCGGCCGAGCCCAGATTCACCTGGCCATCCACCCCAGTCTGGCGGTCAAATGGCTGATCCCGCGCCTGCCTGACCTGAGTTCGGCCTTGCCTGAGGCGGATCTGGAACTGGCCGATCTGGCGCCTCAAGCGATGAGGCTGCGCGGCGCCGATCTGGCCGTCCGTATTCTGGCGCCGCCGACGGCCGAAGCGGCTGATGTGGATATTCTGGCCGAGAACTGGATCGGCGTCGTCCACGCACCGTCGGTGGCGATGGCCGACGACCTTCCGCGGCTTGTCGCCGCGACCCACCCGCAGGGATGGCGCGACTGGACAGCGGTTTCGGGCCGACCGCCCGTCGATGGGCCCCTTCGGCGCCTGGAGCACCTGCACTTCGTCGTCGACGCAGCGGTGGCGGGTCTGGGCGTCGCTGTCCTGCCCTGGATCGTCGTCGCCGACGACGTCAGAGCAGGCCGCCTGACGGCCCCGTTCGGGTTCGTGCGCGACGGCGGCGTCGTGGCGGCCCTGCGGCAGACCGGCGAGCCCACGATGCGCGAGCGGCGCCTGATCCGCTGGCTGAAGACGCAGGCGCCGCCGGCGCCTTAGGCTACTTCTGGCCCGCCGGGCGCATGGCCTGGCTGGCGGGGATGCCGGCCTGGACGGGGCGGGCGACGCCGGCCTTCTGACCGGGCTTCATGAACTTCACCAGCACCCGCTGACCGATCAGGAAGGGGGCGTCGTCGGCCGAGACCACGACCTCGACCACCCGTTCGTCGGTGCGGGCGGAGGGGTCTTCGGACTGCAGTTGGCGGGCGCCGAAGACGGCGGCGCGGCGCAGGACGTGGCCCACGGTGATCTTGGTGGGATCGCCTTCCGGGGTCAGTTCGACCTCCTGGCCGACCGTGACATTGGGAATGTCGGCTTCGACGATCTCGGCGCGGACGATGCGGGCCGTGTCCGGCTCCAGATCGAACATGGCCGTGACGTTCAGGGTCGAGGCGCCGGCGCCGGGCTGGGCGTAGCGGCGGGCGATCCGGCCGTCCATCGGGGCGCGGATGACCGTCAGTTCCTGATTGTAGCGGGCCTCGGCTAGACGCGACTGGGCGGTCTGGATGGCGGCGTCCTGAGAGGCGATGCGCGCCTCGGCCTGGGCGATCTGGTCGCGGGCCTGGTCCAGACGCTGGGCGGCGACATTGTTGGTGGCGGCCAGTTTCGACAGGCGGTCGTATTCGCGCCGCGCCGTGGTCAGCTCGACCCGGGACATCCCCAGCTGGGCGCGCGCCTCGGAGACGGCGGCGGCGGCGCTCTGGGCGGCCAGACGGGTTTCGTCGTCTTCCTGACGGGCCAGGATCTGGCCGGCGACGACCCGGTCGCCCTCGTTGACATAGACCTGGTTGACGATGCCGCCGCGACGCGCTGCGACCTTGATCACCCCGCCCTCGACGTCGGCCTTGCCGTTGGCGATGGCGGCGTAGGGGCTGTCGATCTTCTGGGACGCCTCCTTCTCGACCTGGGCCTTCTTGGCGGCGCCGGCCTTGGAGAAGGCGACGAAACCCCCGACCACGAGGACGAGCAGCACGAGGCCGATCCAGAGCCATTTGTTCTTGAGGAAGGCGGGCATGACGGCAGGGTCCGTTCGAGAGGGATTTAGTGAGACGCCAGATGGGCGTCGGGGTCGGGGGTGCGGCGCTGATCGTCCAGAATCTTGCCGTCCTCGATATGGATGACCCGGTCGGCCCAGGCCTCCAGGCGCGGGTCGTGGGTCACGCAGATCACGGCGGCGCCGTATTCGGTGGCGGCCCGTCGCAACAGGCGGATGACCACCTGGCCGTTCTCGCCGTCCAGGGCCGAGGTCGGCTCGTCGGCGAACAGGATCTGCGGGTTCTTGGCCAGGGCGCGGGCGATGGCGACGCGCTGCTTCTCGCCGCCCGACAGGGCGCTGGGCCGCTGGTTCAGGCGATGGCCCAGGCCGACCTCCTCCAGCGCCGTGGTGGCGCGCTTCTTGGCCTCGGACGGCGACAAGCCCTGGTATTTCAGCACGGTCATCACCTGCTGCAACGCCGTCAGGGAGGGAAACAGGTTAAAGCCCTGGAAGATGAAGCCGCAGTGATCCAGTCGGAATTTGTCGATCCGGCCCGAGCCGTATTTCCACAGGTCGTCGACGTCCAGGATGTCGACCCGGCCCTCCTCGGGCTTCAGCAGGCCCGACAGATTGGCGATCAGGGTCGACTTGCCCGAGCCGGACGGCCCCATGACCATGGTCAGGTCGCCGTGGCGCGCGTCGAAGTCGACGCCCTTCAGCACCTCTACCCAGCTGCGGCCGGTCTTGAACCGCTTGACCAGTCCCTTGGCCTCGATGGCGAAATCGCCGTGCTTGCCGTGCGTCGTCGTATGAGTGGTCATCGCAGCAGATCCGCAGGCTGGCTCTTCTTCAGGACGCCCAGCGACAGGAGGCCGGACCCCAGGGCGATCAGCACCAGCATGGCCGAGACCATCAGCACCATCGTCGGCGGGAAGGACATGGTCAGGCCAGTCCCGGCGGCCAGCAGGCTGACCAGCCAGGTCAGGACATAGGCCGCCAGCACGCCGGCGATGCCGACCCAGAAGCTCAGTTCCAGCACGATCCGGCGCAGCGATCCCATCGACACGCCCAGCGCCCGCAGCGAGGCGAACTCCTTGATGTTGGCCATGATGGCGCCGCGCAGCGTCTGCCAGGTGATGGCCACCCCGATCAGGACGCCCAGGAACAGCGAGAAGCCCAGCATGATGGCGATGAAGCTTTCCTTCATCATCGCGCCCTCATTGGCCTTGGCCAGGTCCTGACGGGTCCAGGCCTTGAACTGGCCGTTGGCGATGGCGTTCAGCTGGGCCACGACGATGGGCGCGCGGGCGGGGTTCTTGATCTGGACCATCAGGGGGCCGACGCGCTCGCCGGTGTTGGCCTCGCCCAGCATCCGCAGGGTGTCGCGCGACATGACCACCGTGGCCTGCATCATGTTGGGATAGCCCTGGGTCACGGCCGCGACCCGAACGGTCTTGCCGTTATAGGACGCCTGATCGCCCAGCTTGACGCCCAGCCGGCCCAGCGCGGTCTGGTCCACCGCCACCGCATAGGGCTGGCGCAGCGCCTCGACCAGATCGTCGGAATAGTCGATCGGCACCGTCACCGCGCCGGGCACGGCGTCGATGGTGGTGACGTTGACGAATTCCATCTTCTTGGCGCCGGCGTCGGACTTGCCTTCGCCGCCGCCGGGGTTCTGGTCCTTGACGATGTTCTGCCAGCGGCCGCCCGATCCATCCAGATCGGCGACGGCGACCACGTCGGGGTGCTGATAGACCACCGGCATGATGCGGCGCGGCACGCCTGACGGCCCGCCGTTGAACAGGGCCGTGGCGCCGGGGCTCAGGATCATGATGTCGGCGCGCGCGCGGTCGATCTGGGCCGTGAAGGCCTTGCCGATGCCCATGAACATCCCGACCTGCGCCAGGACCAGAAGGCCGGAAAAGGCCAGCGCCACGATCGCCGCCATATAGCGGCGCCATTCGTAGAGCAGCGTTGAAAGTGCAAGCGACATGAACCGGCGGTTCCCCCGAAACGGGTGCTATCTGACCGCGAGCCGTCGCACCGCCAAGTTAAATCGGCGTAAGGCGGGGCCGTATTGGGGCGGGCCGGGTCGGTTGCGCCGAAAACGACGGCGGCCTAAGGCGGCCATCGGCTCTTGGCGCCGCATGCTGGTCGGCGCTAGTTACAACATAACAGGCGGAACCCCCGTTCCGCGCTCCGGGAGATACCCTTGATGTCCTTGCCTTCGCTTCGTCTCACCGCCTCGCTGGCCGCCCTGGGCGCCGCGACCGCCGTTCTGTCGGCCTCCGCCTCGCCCGCCAAGGCCGACGAAGGCATGTGGACCTTCGACAACTTCCCCATCGCCACGGTGAACGAGAAGTATGGCACCAACATCGACCAGGCGTGGCTCGACCGCGTGCGCAACGCCGCCGTCCGCCTTCAGGGCTGCTCGGCCTCGCTGGTGTCGGGCGAAGGGCTGGTGCTGACCAACCACCACTGCGTCGTCTCGTGCGTGCAGGACCTGTCCACGGCCCAGAACGACTACGTCAAGAACGGCTGGATGCCCGGATCGCGCGAGGAAGAGAAGAAGTGCCCCGGCCAGACGGCCGAAATCCTGACCGACATCGTCGACGTGACCGACCGCGTCACGGGCGCCGGTGCCGGGCTTGAAGGCGCTGCCTTCGTCCGCGCCCGCGCGGCCGAGATCGACAAGATCCAGAAGGAAACCTGCGGCGACGACCAGAAGCTGACCTGCCAGGTCATCAGCCTGTATCGCGGCGGCCAGTACAAGCTTTACAAGTTCCGCAAATACGACGACGTGCGCCTGGTGTTCGCGCCCGAGTTCCAGGCGGCCTTCTTCGGCGGCGACCCGGACAACTTCAACTTCCCGCGCTACGCCCTGGATGCCGGTTTCCTGCGCATCTACGAGGACGGCAAGCCGGTCGCCACGCCGAACCACCTGACCTGGAACGCCAGTGCGCCCAAGGAAGGCGACGTGACCTTCGTGGCCGGCAACCCCGGCTCGACCCAGCGCCTGCTGACGATGGCCCAGCTGGAAGTCCTGCGCGACCAGCAACTGCCGATCACCCTGATCCAGTCGTCCGAACTGCGCGGCCGCCTGCTGGAGTATTCCACCACCGGCGAAGAGGCCAAGCGCGTCACCGTCGATCCGCTGTTCGGCCTGGAGAACAGCTTCAAGGTCTATTACGGCCAGGAAGGCGCCCTGACCGACCCCGCCTTCATGGCGACCAAGCGCCGCGAGGAGCAGGAACTGCGTCAGCGCGTCGCCGCCGACCCGGCCCTGGCCCAGCGCATCGGGGATCCCTGGGCCGATCTGGAGCGTGTCTCGACCGCCCAGCGCGACCTCTATCTGCCCTATCGCCAGCTGGAATCGGCGGCGGGCCAGCGCTCGCAGCTGTACAGCTACGCCAAGGCCATCGTCCGCGCCTCCAAGGAGCGGGCCAAGCCGGTCGCCGAACGCCGCGCCGGCTATTCGGACGCCGACATCGCCTCGCTGGGCCGCCGCCTAGCGACCGAAATGCCGATCTCGACCGATCTGGAGAAGATCTTCCTGGACTTCTGGCTGTCCAAGACCCGCGAATATCTGACCGTCGACAACGCCAATGTGAAGGCACTGCTGGGCAAGGAAAGCCCCGAGCAGATCGCCGCGCGCCTGGTCGACGGCACGCGCCTGGCCGACCCCGCCTTCCGCGCCCAGGCCCTGGCCATGACGCCGGAACAACTGGCCGCCTCGGGCGATCCGCTGATCCAGTTCGTCCTGGCCAATGACGATGCGGCCCAGGCCATCCGCACCCAGTGGGAATCGGCCGTGTCGGGCCCCACCAGCCGCGCGGGCGAAAAGATCGCCCAGGCCCGGTTCGCGGTTTACGGCACGAACCTGTATCCTGACGCCACCTTCTCCCTGCGCCTGTCCTACGGTCAGGTGAAGGGCTGGACCTATCGCGGCGTGACGGTGGAGCCGTTCACCCAGATCGGCGGCCTGTATGAGCGCAACACCGGCGCCGAACCCTTCAACGCGGCCGAGGACTGGCTGGCGGCCGAGGGCAAGGTCAACAAGTCGACCGTCTATGACTTCGTCTCGACCAACGACATCATCGGCGGCAACTCGGGCTCGCCCGTGATCAACGCCAAGGGTGAAGTCATCGGCGCCGCCTTCGACGGCAACATCCACTCTCTGGGCGGCAGCTTCGGCTACGACCCCGAGCTGAACCGCACGGTGACGGTCTCGACCGCCGCTATCACCGAGGCTTTGCGCAACGTCTACAACCAGCCGCGCCTGCTGCGCGAACTGGGCGTGCGTCGCTGATCAAAGGCCCTGCTCTCCTCTGGGGGAGAAGGTGGCTCGTGCTTGCGGGACGGATGAGGGGGCTGGTTGACCCAGGCCCCCTTTTTCCGTTCTGAATGCGGACAGAGCCCCCTCGTCCGAGCCCTTCGGGCCCACCTTCTCCCCCGAGGGGAGAAGGATCAGGAGTATTCTTCATGCGTCCTCTTCTTCTCGTCTCCGCCGCCGTTCTCGCCTTCGCCGCCGCCTCTGGCGCCCACGCCGAAGAGGGGATGTGGACCTATGACAACTTCCCCATCGCCCGCGCCAACCAGACGCTGGGGACCAACATCGACCAAGCGTTTCTGGACCGGGTGCGGCTGTCGTCGGTGAAGTTCGGCGGCTGTTCGGCGGGGGTGGTCTCGGGCCAGGGGCTGGTGATGACCAACAACCACTGCGTCGCCACCTGCGTCGCCAACCTGTCCACGCCGCAACAGCAGTATGGCGAGACGGGCTTTACGCCCAAGACACGCGAGGAAGAGCGCAAATGCCCCGGCGCCACGGCCGAAATCTTGACCGACATCTCCGACGTCACCGAGCGGATGCACAAGGCCGGAGAAGGGCTTGAGGGCCAGGCCTTCACCCAGGCGCGCGAGGCCGAGGCCGGGCGGATCGAGACCGAAGCCTGCGGGAACGATCCCAAGATCCGATGCCAGGTCGTCAGCCTGTATCGGGGCGGCCAGTTCAGACTCTACAAATACCGCAAATACAGCGATGTGCGCCTGGCCTGGGCGCCGGAAGACCGCGCCGCGACCTTCGGCGGCGATCTGGACAACTTCTCCTTCCCGCGCTTCGCCATCGATGCGGCCTTCATCCGCCTGTACGAGGACGGCAAGCCGGTCGAGACCCCGATCCACTTCGTCTGGAACGCCGACAAGCCGACCGAGGGCGAGGCCGTCTTCGTCTCGGGCAATCCCGGCGCGACCCAGCGCCTGCTGACGATGGACCAGCTGGCGACCATCCGCGACGTGGTCCTGCCGCTGGACCAGTTGATCGCCTCCGAACTGCGCGGCCGTCTGATCCGCTATGCCGAGGAAGGCGAGGACCAGGCCTTCATCGCCATGGACCCGATCGTGGGCGTGGAGAACACCTACAAGCGCGGCCTGGGCCGGATGCGCGCTCTGACCGACGCGGGCTTCATGGCGACCAAGGCGGCGGCCGAGGCCGACTTCATGCAACGTTACGCCGCCGCCAACGGAAACGGCCCTGATCCGTGGGGCGCGCTGGAAGCGGTCCAGCCCATCGCCCGCGAACTGTACGCGCCCACCGCCATGCTGGAAGGCGGCACGGCCATGGGCACGACCTCGGTGGCGGGCGGATCGCAACTGTTCCAGTGGGCCAAGGCCATCGTGCGAGGCGCGCAGGAACGGGCCAAGCCGTCGGATCAGCGTCTGGCCGAGTTCGCCGACAGCCGCTTGCCCGGCGTCGAATCCGGCCTGTTCGCCGAAAAGCCCACCTATCCCGAGCTGGAGCAGATCCGGCTGGAATGGTGGCTGTCCAAGACCCGCGAATGGCTGACCGTCGACAGCCCGCACGTCCGCACCCTGCTGGGCAAGGAAAGCCCCGAACAGCTGTCAGCCCGCGTCGTGGCGGGAACCAAACTGGCCGATCCGGCGGTGCGCCGCGCCCTGTGGACCGGCGGTCTGGCGGCGGTTCAGGCCTCGGACGATCCGATGATCCAGTATGTGCTGTCGATCGACGCCGACGCCCGCGCGGTCCGCGCCGAGTGGGAGAACAAGGTCAAGGCGCCGACCGACCGCGCGTCGGAACAGCTAGCCGCCGCCCGGTTCGCCGCCTATGGCGACGCCGTCTATCCCGACGCCACCGGCACCCTGCGCCTGACCTATGGCCAGGTCGAGGGCTCCGATGTTCCGGGTCAGCGCTTCTCCGCCTTCACCACCTTCGCCGGCCTGTGGGACCGCGCCACCGGCGCTGAACCGTTCAAGGTCGCGCCCAAACTGCTGGCCGCCAGGGACAGGATCGACCCCGATGCTGTGATGGACATGGCCGTCTCGACCGACACCATCGGCGGTTCGTCCGGCTCGCCGGCGGTCAACGCCAAAGGCGAAATCATCGGGGCCAACTTCGATTCCACCGTCCTGACCCAGCGCAACGCCTATGGCTATGACCGGGCGGTCAACCGCAGCGTCATCGTCACCACCCAGGCAGTGACGGTCGCCCTGCGCGACGTCTATGGCATGGACCATCTGCTGGCGGAGTTGGGCGTCGCCCCGGCCAGAGCCCGTTGAGCGAGGTCGCCTTTCGGGCGGCGACGTCGAACGACATCGCCGCCCTGCATCCCCTGATCGAGCGCGCCTATCGCGGCGAAACGGCCAAGGCCGGCTGGACGCACGAGGCCGACCTGCTGTTCGACGACCGGACCAGCGCCGAGGAACTGGCCAGCCTGATCGCCGATCCCGCGCGGGTCATCCTGCTGGCCCATGACGGGAAGGTTCTGGTCGGCTGCGTCCAAGTGGCGCGAGCCGGCGACGATCTGGCCTATCTCGGTATGCTGACGGTGGAGCCGACGCTGCAGGCATCCGGCCTGGGGCGTCGGCTGCTGGCCGCAGCGGAGGCCCAGGCCGCCGCCCGGTTCGGCGCGGGACGCATCGAAATGACGGTCATCCATCGCCGCACCGAACTGGTCGCCTGGTATCGGCGGCGCGGCTATGCGCCCACTGGGGAAACCCGCCCCTTCCCCGTCGATCCGTCCCGGCCCGAATTGGCCTTCGCGGTGCTGGAGAAGGTGCTGGGCTGAGGGCTCGCCCTCGATCCGTCGCTCAGCGAAGACGCCCCTTGCAAAACGGACAAAACTGTCCATTTAAGCGCCTCATGATGTCGCGTTCCGCCCCCAAACCCCTCCGCAAGGACGTTATCCACAACCGGGCCGCCCTGCTGGAGGCCGCGCGCGTCGTTTTCGCCGACCAGGGCCTGGACGCGCCGCTGGACCTGATCGCCGAAAAGGCCGGGGTCGGACGGGGCACGCTTTATCGCCACTTCGCGGACCGCACCGAACTGGCCCTGGCGGTGCTGGAGGCGGATGTCGCAGACCTGGGCCGACGCACGGCCGAGCAAGGGGACGACCCGGCCGCCTTCTTCTGGTTCCTGGATCGGCTGGCCGAGGACATGCTCCGCAATGCGGGCCTGGCGGGACTGTTGCGGAACGTGCGGTCGCCGGACGCGCTTACCCCCCTGCGGCAGAGCTTGATGGAGGCGGGCGCCGCGCCGCTGAAGCGGGCCCAGGCCGCCGGTCTGGTGCGGGAGGATTTGCGGCCGATGGACATCCGCCTGATCGCCACCCTGCTGGGCGCGGGGTTTCAGGGCGCCGGTTTCCAGGGCGCCGATGCGGCCGAGCGCCGGGTCGTGTCCCAACGCACCCGGGCGATCATCCTGGACGGGCTGAGGCCCCGGCCGGAGGCGGGCTGATGGCGCGCGCGGACCGTCACTGGCATCTGCCGTGGGAGCAGTATGTCGCCACGCTGAAGCCGCACGAACTGCCCACCTTGCCCGGCTCGCCCGCAACGCCCGACCACTCGCCGTGGCTGAGGGTGCAATACGCCCTGACCGGCGTTCTGGTCGCCATGGTCGGCGCCCTGGGAAACGCCGCCGTCACCGCCAACATCACGTCTCTGCAGGGATCGTTGGGGATCAGCCTGACCGAAGCGGCCTGGCTGCCGGTCGTTTTCGTGATGACCAACGCCTGCATGAACCTGATCCTGGTCAAGTTCCGCCAGCAGTACGGGCTGCGGCTGTTCACCCAGATCTGTCTGGGCGCCTTCGTGGCCACCTGCGCGGCCCACCTGCTGGTCGACAACTATGAATCCACCCTGGTGGTGCGGGCGGCGGCCGGTATGGCGGCGGCGGGCCTGAGCAGCCTGGGGTTCCTATACATGATCCAGGCCTTCCCGGCGCAGCACCGGCTGAAGGGGCTGATCGTCGGCATCGGCCTGGCCAGTTTCGCCGTTCCCCTTGCGCGGCTGATCATGCCCACCCTGCTGCAGTTGAACGACTGGAGGGCCTTCTACGTCTTCGAACTAGGGATGTCGCTTCTGGCCTGGGCGGCGGTTCAGGTGCTGCGCCTGCCGCCGTCCGAGCGGTTGAAGCTGTTCGAGCCGCTGGATTTCGTCACCTTCGCCCTGTTCGCGCCGGGCGTGGCGCTTCTGGCGGCGGTCCTGGGGCTTGGGCGAATCGTCTGGTGGACCGAGGCGGCCTGGATGGGCTGGGCCCTGATCGGCGCGATCATCCTGCTGACGGTCGCCCTGGTGATCGAACACAATCGCGCCAATCCGCTGATCAACACCCGCTGGCTGACCGGACGCGACGTTTTGCGACTGTTCGGGGCCGTTCTCCTGATCCGCGTCACCCTGTCGGAACAGACATCGGGCGCGGTGGGCTTTCTGACGGTGGTGGGCCTGGGGCAGGACCAGCTTCACGGCCTGTTCCTGCTGATCCTCTTGTCGATGGTGGCCGGCACGGCGGTCAGCGCCCTGACGCTGAACATGACCAAGCTGCAAAAGCCCATCGCCATCGCCCTGGGCCTGATCGCCCTGGGGGCCTTCATCGACAGTCACGCGACCGTCCTGACCCGACCGGCCCAGCTCTACTTCAGTCAGGCGCTGATCGCCTTCGCCTCGGCCATGTTCGTGGGGCCCGCCTTGCTGATCGGCGTGGGCCGGGTGCTGCAGACCAATCCGCGCAATCTGATCAGCTTCATCGTCATGTTCAGCGTGCTGCAGAACATCGGCGGTCTGGCCGGCTCGGCCCTGGTCGGCACGGTGCAGATCGTGCGCGAGAAATTCCATTCCAACGAACTGGCCTCCGGCATCGACGCCATGAACCCGCTGGTCGACCAACGGCTGGCCCAACTGTCCGGCGCCTATGGCCATGTGATCGGCGATCCCGCCCTGCTGAAGGCCGAGGGCGTGGCCCTGCTGAGCCGACAAGTGACGCAGCAGGCCAATGTCCTGGCCTATAACGACGTCTTCCTGCTGATTTCCGTGATCGCCGCCCTGGGCTGCGTCTGGATAACGGCCATTTACCTTCTGCCCCGTTTCAAGGCGCGCAAACAGGCGCGTCGAGACGCCCAACTGGCCGCGCAACAGGCCGCTGCGGCCGCCGCCGTCGATTGAGACCTCCGAAAGCTGATCCGCCATGACCGACGCTCCCGTCCCAGCCCCCGCCCCTCGACCGGCCGCCCAGCCTGCGCCGCAGCCGCAGCCAGAGCCGAAGAAGCGCGTCCTATGGTCGGTGGTGGCGGCCTGCGTCGCCGTGCTGGCCATTGGCCTGATCCTCTACGCCTGGCAGTTGCCGCCCTTCACCGGCCATATCCAGCGCACCGACAACGCCTATGTGCGCGGCCAGGTCACGCTGATCAGCCCGCAGGTCAGCGGCTATGTCACCGCCGTCCCGGTTCAGGACTTCCAGCGGGTGCAGCAGGGCCAGTTGCTGGCCCAGGTGGACGACCGCATCTATCGCCAGCGGCTGGAGCAGGCCGAGGCCAGTCTGCACGCCGCCGAGGCGGCCCTGTCCAACTCGACCCAGACCCAGGCGTCCGCGCGCGGATCGGTGGCCCAGCAGCGCGCCTCCATCGCCGCCGCCGAGGCGACCCTGACCCGCGCCCAGGCCGACGCCCAGCGCGCCCGCACGCTGAAGGCCGGGGGCTGGGTGGCCCAGGCCAATGTGGACATCGCCGAGGCCGCCCTTCGCAGCGCCCAGGCCCAGGTCGCCCAGGCCCGCGCCGCCGAGGACATCGCCCAGACCGGCGTCACCTCCGCCGTCGTCGGCCGCGACAGCCTGGCTGCCGCCGTGGAGAACGCCCGCGCCGCCGTGCGCCTGGCCCAGATCGACCTGGCCAACACCCGCATCGTCGCCCCCCGCGCCGGCCGACTGGGCGAGGTCGGGGTGCGTCAGGGCCAGTATGTCACCGCCGGCACGCAGCTGATGGGCCTCGTGCCCGACGTGGTCTGGGTCACGGCCAATATGAAGGAGACGCAGATGAGGAACATCCGCATCGGCCAGCCCGTCGTCCTGACCGTCGACGCCCTGGGCGGTCAGCGCCTGACCGGCCGGGTCGAACGCATCGCCCCCGCCGCGGGCTCCGAGTTCAGCGTCATCCGCCCCGACAACGCCACCGGCAACTTCACCAAGGTCGCCCAGCGCATTCCCGTCCGCATCCGCATCGATCCGGGCCAGGAGGCCGCCCAGCGTCTGGCGCCGGGCATGTCGGTAGTGGCCAAGGTGGATACGGCGGGCTGATTCCAACGAACCCAGGGAACAGCTTCGTTCGCGCCGCGCTCCCTTCCATCCAAGGCAGGAGACCATCATGGACCGCGAACAGACCAAGGGCCGGGAAAAGAACGGCGCCGATCCCGCCGGCAAGCCGGACACAACCACGTCGGACAAGGCCGTAAAGGCGGTCGGTCAGGCCGAGCAGAAGAGCGCCGGGCCGGACGGACCCGACGCCACTGCGGTCGGCGACACCTTCAAGCGCAAGCCCTAAGCGGCCCGGCGTCCAGGCGACAGACGCGCCGCCAGAAGATGCGCGTCGTGCGCCCGCATCCGTTCGAAATCGCCCAGACCCAGCGCCAGGGCGCGCATGATCTCGGTCTGGCGCATGTGTTCGGGACAGGCGGGCAGGGACGCCTCGGCGCGCGCCAGCTCGGCGTCCAATTCGGCCAACCTCTGGGCCAGGATTGCATCGTTCATCTGATCCTCCATCACGCCGCCGACCGCCGACGTCGCTTAGAGCACGACGGGAACAAATACGGAACATTGAGTCGGTCGTCAAACTGTGGACGAACGAAAAAGGGCCGGGCGACGCCCCGCCCGGCCCTTCGTCGTCAGCATTGCGACGGGATCAGCTGTCGGCCTGCCAGCCGCCGGCCAGGGCGCGGAACAGGGCGATCTGATAGGTCGTGACCAGGGCGTCGGACTGGGCCAAAGCCGCCTCGGCCGCCGCCTGGGTGCGCTGGGCGTCCAGCACTAACAGGAAGCTGTCCGCGCCGGCGTCGAAGCGCAGGCGTGACAGGTCGGCGGCACGCGCCGCCTGGTCGCGCGCCTCGGTCAGAGCCGCACGGCGGTCCAGTTCGTTGGCGTAGTTGGACAGGGCCGTTTCCGTCTCCTGCAGGGCCGTCAGCACCGTCTGGTCGAACGTCGCCAGGGCGGCGTCCGACCGGGCGCCGGCGGCCTTGATCTGGGCGCGGGCGGCGAAGACGTTGGGAAAGGACCAACTGATCAGCGGACCGAAGCTGAAGCGGAAGTTCCGATCCTCGCCCAGGTCGCCGGACCTCAGCGCCGTGGAGCCGTAGGAGCCGCCCAGGCTGATCTGCGGAAAAAGATTGGCTGTCGCCACATTCACCCGCGCGGCGGCGGCGGCCAATTCGGCCTCGGCCTGGCGCACGTCGGGCCGCCGGGCCAGAAGCGCGGCGCCGTCGCCGACCGGGATCGGCTGGCTCAACTGCGGCGGACGCACGCAGGACGCCGCCGCCTGGCTGGCCTCGGCCGGCGTGCGGCCGATCAGGGTGGACAGACGGAACAGCGCCTCGTTGCGGGCGGCGCGCAGCGTCGGCAGGGTCGCCGCCGTCTGGGCCACAGCCGCGCGGGCGCTGGCCACGTCCAGCCCGGTCCCGGCCCCGTCGTCCAGCAGGGTCTGGGTCAGATCGGCGGTCTTGCGCTGCAGCTCCAGCGTTCGTTCGGCCACCGCGATCTGGGCGTTGGCCGAACAGACGTCGGCATAGGCGCGCGTCGTCTCGGCCGCAACCGTCACCTGGACCGCGGCCAGGGCGGCCTCGGCGGCGCGGGCGTCGGCGCGGGCGGCGCGGATGGTCGATTCCACCCGACCGAACAGATCGACCTCATAGGCCGCCTGGACGCCGACGTCGTAGGTGTCGATCTCGGGCGCCTTTTCACCCGCAGGCAACCCTTGGACCGTGGCGGCCGAGGCGCGGCTGCGCTGGGCCTGGGCGCTGGTGGTCGTGGTCGGGAAACGGCCGACGCGGGCCTCCGACAGGGACGCCCGCACCGCGCGCAGATTGGCGAAGGCGGCCTCCAGCTGGTTGTTCTCGGCGAAGGCCTGCCGGATCAGGGCGTCCAGAGCCGGGTCGTCGTACAGCCGCCACCAGTCGTCGCGCGCCTGGGCGGTCGAGACGGCAGGATTGGCCGCCCCGACGAAGCCGCCGGTTCCGGCGACGGGCAGGTCCGCGATCGGCGCCTTGGGCCCGACCGCGCAGGCGGTCAGCAGGGCGCCGGCGGCCGCCACGGTCGAGAGGCTGAGGGTCTTGGTGCGGGTCATCAGATCTCCCCTCCCCGTCCGGTCGCCGGCGCAGGCGCGTTCGGATCGGTCAGGTCGCTGGTTTCGTCGTAACGCTCGATCCGATCAGGGGCCGAGGTCGGCTTGGGGCTATGCCCGGACTTGGGTTGGTGGCCCTGCGGCAGCTTCGAAGACAGCCAGCGGCAGACCACATAGAAGACCGGAGTGAAGATCAGGCCGAAGAAGGTCACGCCCAGCATCCCCGAGAAGACGGACGTGCCCAGCGACTGACGCATCTCCGCGCCCGGCCCCGAGGCCAGCATCAGGGGTACGACGCCCAGGATGAAGGCGAACGAGGTCATCAGGATCGGCCTCAGGCGGGTCCGGGCGGCGGCGACCGCCGCGTCGAACCTGTTCATGCCCTGCTCTTCCTCGGCCTGTTTGGCGAACTCCACGATCAGGATGGCGTTCTTGGCCGCCAGCGCGATCAGCACCACCAGCCCGATCTGAACCAGGATGTTGTTGTCCAGCCCTCGCAGGTTCACGCCCAGGATGGCCGCCAGCAGACACATGGGCACGATCAGGATGACCGCCAGCGGAAGCGTGAACGCCTCATACTGGGCCGCCAGCACCAGGAAGACGAACACCACCGCCATCAGGAAGATGACCGTCGCGCCCGAACCCGCCGCCTTCTGCTGATAGGCCAGACCCGTCCATTCGTAGGAGAAGCCCTGCGGCAGGGTCTGCGCGGCCATGGTCTCCATGACCTGCAGCGCCTCGCCGGAGGACACGCCCGCTGCGGCGTTGCCCTGAAGCTCGGCCGCCGGGAACAGATTGTAACGCACGATCCGCGCCGGGCCTGAATCGTTGACCAGATTGGCCACCGACCCGATCGGCACCATGGCGCCCGTGGACGACTTCGTCTTCAGATTGGCGATGTCGGCGATGTCGTCGCGCGACTGCGGCTCCGCCTGCGCCGTCACCCGGAAAGTACGGCCCAGCATGTTGAAATCGTTGACATAGGACGAGCCCAGATAGACCCCCAGCGTGTCGAACACGGCGCTGGGCTGGACGCCCAGCATCAACGCCTTGTTGCGATCGACGTCGGCGGTGACGCGCGGGGATGCGGTGTTGTAGGTCGAGAAGACCTGGTTCACCTCGGTCGGCGCCTGGGCGGCGGCGCCCATCATGGCGAAGGTCGCGCCTTCCAGCGGACGATAGCCTGCGCCTTCCCGATCCTGGATCATCATCGAGAAGCCGTTGCCGGTGCCCAGACCCTGAACCGCAGGCGGGGCGATGACGAAGATCTGCGCGTCCTCGATCTGTCCGGTCGCCTGGGTGATGGCGCCGGCCAGGGCGGTGGCGGCCTCTTCCTTGGAGCGTTCCTCGAAGCCGTTCAGGCGCACGAAGATGGTGGCGGCGTTGGAGCCGAACGAGAAGCTGGAGCCGTCAAGACCGGCGAAAGCCACGGTGCCGTTCACCCCGGCGGTGCCCTGGATGATCTTGGTGGCGCGTTCCATCACCGCCTGGGTGCGGTCCAGAGATGCGCCGGCCGGCAGTTGGATGACGCCGATCAGGAAGCCCTGATCCTGTTCGGGGATAAAGCCCGAGGGGGTGTCGACCAGACGCCAAGCGGTGAGACCCAGAAGACCGGCATAGATGATCAGCACCAGACCGACCGTGCGCACCAGACGCGCGGTCAGACGGCCGTAACGGTCGGAAAGCCAGTCGAAGCCCTCGTTGAACTTCCGTCCGGCCCAGCCGCCGTAATAGACGACCGTGCCCAGGACGCCGGGCTTGCGGGCGTGTTCCTCGTGATCCTTGTGCGGCTTCAGCAGCAGGGCGGCCATGGCCGGCGACAGGGTCAGAGACACGAACAGCGAAATGACCGAGGCCGAGGCGATCACCACCGCGAACTGACGATAGAAGATGCCGGGGATGCCGGGCACGAACATCGTCGGCACGAACACCGACACCAGCACAAGGCCGATGGCGATCAGGGCGCCGGACACCTCCTGCATCGAACGATAGGCGGCCTCCTTGGGACTGAGCCCCTCGCCGATGGCCCGCTCCACGTTCTCGACCACGACGATGGCGTCATCGACGACGATGCCGACCGCCAGGACCAGGGCGAACAAGGACAGGGAGTTGATCGAATAGCCCAGCGCCAGCTGCACCGCGAAGGTGCCGACCAGGGCGACGGGAATGGCGATGATCGGGATGATGGCCGCCCGCCAGGTCTGCAGGAAGACCATGATCACGATGACGACCAGGATGACCGCCTCGATCAGGGTGTGCTGAACCGACTCCACCGAGGCGGCGACGAATTCGGTCGGGTTGTACGGCACGTCGATCTTCATGCCGGCGGGCGCGTCGGCCTTCATGGCCTCGACCTCGGCCAGGACCCGGTCGGCCGTGCCCAGCGCATTGGCGCCCGGCTGCTGGACGATGGCGACGCCCACGCCGCGCTGGCCGTCGAAGAAGCCGCGAATGCCATAGTCCTGGGCGCCCAGTTCGATCCGCGCCACGTCGCGCAGATAGGTGATGCGGCCTTCGGCGTCCGTCTTCAGCACGACATTGCCGAACTGGTTCGGATCGCTCAGACGGCCTTGAACCTGGACCGGCAGTTGGAAGGCGGCGGCGTTGTTTGCGAACGGCGGCTGGCCGATGGAGCCGGCGGCGGCCTGGACGTTCTGGGCGCGCAGGGCGGCGACGATTTCGGGCCCGGTCAGGCCGCGTTCGGCCGCCTTGGCCGGGTCGATCCAGACGCGCATCGAATAGTTGCCGCCGCCGAACACCTGCACCGCGCCCACGCCCTCGACCCGCAGCAAGCGGTCCCGCAGCGTGGAGTTGGCGTAGTTGCCGACATAGTCGTTATCCAGCGTGCCGTCGGGCGACGTCAGGCCCAGGATCATCAGGAAGCCGCTCTCGGCCTTGTTGACGACCACTCCGGTCTGACGCACCGCCTCTGGCAGGCGCGGTTCGGCCAGGGCGACCCGGTTCTGGACCAGCACCTGTGCGGCGTCGAGATCGGTTCCCGGCTCGAAGGTCACGGTGATGGCCACCGCCCCGTCCGATGTCGACGAAGAGGAGATGTAGAGCATCTTCTCGACGCCGTTCACCTCCTGCTCGATGGGGGCGGCGACAGTCTCGGCCAGGGTCTCGGCCGAGGCGCCGGGATAGGCGGCGTTGATGGTGATCGTCGGCGGCGCGATCTCCGGATACTGCGACAGGGGCAGCAGCGGATAGGCGAATATGCCGATGATGGAGATCACCACCGCGATCACGGCCGCGAAGATCGGCCGGTCGATGAAGAAGCGGGAGATGTTCATGGCTTAGCCGGCCGGCAGGCTGTTGGCGAACGAGGCGCTGGACGCCGGGGCCGCCTGGGTGACGGGGGCCTGCGGCGGCGGCGCCGGCGACGGGTTCGATCTTGCCCATCTTGGGCGTGACCTTGGAGCCGGGCTGGGCGGCGCGTTGCAGGCCGGCGATGATGACGCGGTCGGTGGGCGCCAGGCCCGAACGGACGACCCGCAGCCCCTGGACGATAGGACCCAGTTGAACCGCCTTGTTCGTCACCGTGCCGTCGGCGTTGACCACCGCGACGGTGCGGCGGGCCTGATCCGTGCCGATGGCCGAATCCGGCACCAGCAGGGCGTCGTAGGCGCCGGCGCCGGCGACCTGGGCGCTGCCGAACATGCCGGGGCGCAGGAAGCCGTCGGCGTTGGGCAGGATGGCGCGCAGGCGGATCACGCCCGAGGCGGTGTCCACGGCGTTGTCCGAGAAGTCGAGACGGCCGGTGTGCTTGTAGGTGCTTTCGTCCTGCAGGCGCACATTGACCGTCGCGCCCTGGTTGGCGCCGCCTTCACGCAGATACTTCAGCAGGACCGCTTCAGAACCGTCGAAGACGAAGTGGATCGGGCCGCCCGAGATGATGGTGGTCAGGATGTCGCCGGCCGACGATCCGCCGGCGATGACATTGCCCGGATCGACGCGACGATCGGACACGCGGCCCGAGGTCGGCGCCGTGACGCGGGTGTAGTCCAGGTTCAGACGCGCGGTGCGGACCGCGGCGTTGGCGGCGGCCAGATTGGCCTGGGCCGCATCGACGGCGGCCTTGTTGGCGTCATACTCGGCCTTGGACACCGCCTGCGACGCCAGCAGGGCCTCGCTGCGGGCCAGGTTGGCGCGGGCCAGGGTCAGTTGCGACTGCATCTGGGCGACCTGGGCCTGGGCCTGGGCCAGGGCGGCCTGGGCCGGGCGCGGGTCCAGGGTGAACAGCAGTTGGCCCTTCTGAACCATCTGACCGTCGCGGAAGTGAACCGCCTGGATATAGCCCCCGACGCGGGCGCGCACATCCACGCTCTCGACCGCCTCGAACCGGCCGGTGAACTCGTCCCAGTCGCGCACCTGCTGCTTCAGCGGCGTGGCCACTGTCACAGGCGGCGCGCCCTGCGCCGGAGCTTCCGCCTTTGGAGAACAACCATAAAGGGCGCCCGTCACCATGACGGACACAGCCGCGATCTTCAGCCCGCGCATCGGCGCAATCTCCCTGTCGGAGGTAAATCCCAGTCGTGCGGACAACGGCCAATGGGGGGAGCCAACCATGTCAACGCATGGTGACTTAATGGTCGGAGCCGTCGAGCTTGTCAACACGCGATGACAAAGCCATATGGACGTTACGGTTATTGTTCGGCGGAGTTTCATCCCCTTGTTATGTCCCGGCCCACGTCCGAGAAACGCCGCCGCCACGCGCTCGGCCATTCTCGATGCTGCGCGCGACAGGTTCGCGGCCGAGAGCTATGACGACGTCGGCATGCGCGACATCGCCCGCGACGTGGGCGTCGATGCGGCCCTGATCAGCCGCTATTTCGGCTCCAAGGACGACCTGTTCCTGGCCGCCCTGGACAGTTGCACCGACGGCAGCACCCTGATGTCGGGCGACAAGGCCGAGTTCGGTCGCCGCGTCGCCAACGAGATCGTCTTCGAGCCCAAGAAGGCCGAAAAACTGAAGGGCATGGCGATCATGCTGCGGTCCATCGGCTCGACCAAGGCGGCCGAAATGGTTCGGACCACCTGCACCGCCCGCTTCTTCGACCCCTTGGAGGAATGGATGGGCGGACCCGACGCGGCGGTGCGCGCGCGGCTTCTGGCCGGCTTCATCATGGGCATGTCGGTCAGCCGCGAACTGGGCGGCGGCAGCTTCAACATCGACCTGGCCGACTGCGAAAAGATGCGCGATCGTCTGGCGCCGATCCTGCAGTCTCTGATGGATGGCTGAACGGACGCGGAATTGAGAAAGGGAGCAGCGGGTCTCCCCGTCGCGCCCTTTTCGTTTCGGATCGAACGCCTCAGTGGGCGACGGTCGCCGCGACGTCCGCCTTCGCCTTGGTGCGGGCGCAGGCGACTGCGAAACAGATCAGAACGAGATAGCCCGCCAGCGGAACAAAAAAGGCTGGCGTGATCGCCCCCAGATTATCGGCCACCCGCCCGGCGATGGGCGGCAGGACGGCGCCCCCGATGATGCCGAAAATCAAAAGACCCGAAGTAGCTGACGGCTTGGCGCTGGATCGCTCCAGGGTCAGGGTGAAGATCGTCGGGAACATGATCGAGTTGAAGAAGCCGATCGCCAAGGCGGCGTAGGCGGCCGTCGAGCCTTGGCTCTGCGTCACGACCAGCGCGAGCGCCGCCGCCGTGACCGTGCAGACCGTCAGAAGGATCGGGGCTCGCACACGGGTCAACAGGGCGCTGCCGACGAAACGGCCGACCATCGCCGCGCCCCAATAGTACCAGCCCACCATGTGACCGGCTTCATGAGCGGCGACGCCGAGGCCTTCGCCAGAGCTGATGAAGGGTATCAGCAGGGTGCCGATCGTGACTTCGGCGCCGACGTAAAAGAAGATCGCCAGAGCGCCGAACACGGCCCAGCGCGACTTGAAGGCGCTGAAGGGCGATACGACGCCGACGGAAGGCTGGGCCTGCACCGCATTGTCGATCTGCTTGCGCGCGGTCCAGATGAAGATGGCGACGATGGCGAAGAAGGCCCCTACGGCCAGGAAGGCGAAGTCGATGGAGCGCAACGATTCACCGCGCGTCGAGGCGTTGATCACCGCATCGGCGGCGAAGACGCCGCCCGTCAACAAGACCGTCGATCCGATCACCGGCCCCAGGGTCGCGCCCAGCGAGTTGAACGCCTGTGAGAAGGTCAGGCGCAGGTGCGCGGTCTTCGGCGCGCCCAGCGAAGCGGACAAGGGATTGGCGGCGACCTGCAACAGGGTCACGCCCGAGGCGATGACGAAAAGGGCCAGCAGAACGAGGCCGTAGATGTCCACGATGGTGGCGACGGGGACGATCAGGCAACCCACCACCATGGTCGACAGCGCCAGGATGATGGAGCGGCTGTAGCCGAATCTGGACAGAACCCAGGCCGCAGGCAGCGAAGCCAGGCCATAGGCAATGAACCAGGCCGAGGCGGTCAGCATGGCCTCGGCCAGGCTGAGATCGAACACCCGCTTCACCGCAGCGATCAGCGGATCGATCAGCGACGTCACAAAGCCCCAGGCGAAGAACAGGGTGGTGACATAGGCGAAGGCCAGGCCTGCGCCCTGGCGTTTTCCGGCGTCCGGAACGGTCATTGGATGGACTCCCCCCAATTGAAACTAAGACGGCCGCGCTGGTTCGCGCGGTTCTCCTCCCCTGCTGGTTCCGACATCGGACGGCGAGCGTCCAGAGGAAAAGCGATCCCTGTAACGAAACTTGCCCGCCCGCTCTGCCGTTTGATCCAAGAAAAAGGGCCGCCTCGTGAACGGGGCGGCCCAAGTTGCTCAGAAGAGAGAGAGAGAGAGAGGAAATCAGAACTTGTAGTTCAGCCCGACCGCGAAAGTGCGGCCATAGTGCTGATAGTCGATGGTCTGGCGCTCGTCGCCGTTCTGGAAGGTCTTGAACGGTTCGTCGGTCAGGTTGTTGGCCTGGGCCAGGATGGACAGGCCCTCCAGCGGACCCGACTGGAACTCGTAACCGACCTGGGCGTCGACCACGGTTTCCGCCGCGACCGAACGCAGGGTGCGACCGTTGCCGAAGCCGGAGACCTCGCCCAGATAGTCCGAGCGATAGCGGGCCGAAATCCGAGACTGGAAGCCATAGCGCTCATAATAGAGCGAGCCGTTGATCACGTTCTCGGACAACCCCGGCAGAGCCGTAGGGGCCTGGGTCGGATCGGGCTGAACCTCGCTGTCGGTCGTGGAGGCGCTGAACTGGGCGCCGAATCCTTCGAGCGCAGGATGGAAGATGTCGAAGGGCGCCGAGATCGACACCTCCAGACCCTTGATCCATCCGCCCGCGCCGTTGTCCGGGGCCGACGACTTGCCGAAGTTGATGACGGGGGTCACGCCGCCGGTCGGATAGCCGGTGAAGTCGAAGATCTGGTCGTGATTATAAACGTAGCTTTCCAGATGCTTGTAGAAGGCCGCCAGCGAGATGTAGCCCTTGCGATTGGCGAAATACTTCTCGAACGAAATGTCCGCAACGTCGGCGATATAGGGCGTCAGGGTCGGATTGCCGCCCGAAGCGCTCCAGGGCGAGGTCTGGTCCGCCGTGGCGCCGGGCACGTTCTTGCCGTTGTCGAACGAATAGTTCCGCGAGGCGCGCATGTCGTCCATGCGGGCGCGGGCCAGGGTGCGGGCCGCCGCGAAGCGCACGAAGCTGTCGTCCGCAACCTGCAGGATGAAGTTCGAGCTGGGCAGGATTTCCAGATAGTCCTTGCCGCCCGAGACGGCGACCGTCTGAGACACGCCCGGCCCGACCTGACGCGCCGAGAAGCCCGACGAGCTTTGGTCCGTATAGACGAACTGCATGCCGACGTTGCCGGTCAGGGGCATGCCGAACAGGTTGTGGTCGATGTTGGCGCGGACGTAGGCGGTCGAGACCTTTTCCGTCACTTCCCAGTTGCCGGCGGCGACGTCGGCGTTGGGATTGCGGATGCGGTTCAGGGCGCCGCTGTTGACCAGGCCCAGGGCGTCGTAGCTCAGCACCTGCGAGATGCCGAGATAGCCCAGGTCGGTCGGGGCCAGCAGGAAGGCGGTCGGCACGGTCAGATCGCCGCCGCCGGGGACGCCGAGATAGTATTGATCGTTGACGAAGCTCTTCTGGCGTTCGGAATAGTTGAAGCCGAAGTCGATGGACTTGAACGGGCTCTGGTGCAGTTGGCGCGTGACCGAGAAGCGGGCCGCCTTCAACTCGTCCTCAACGGACGGAGTGTTCATGTAGCCGGCCTGACCTTCCGGGATCACGTCGCCGCCCCAGCCTTGCGGGCTGGTGATCTTGATCAGGGTCGGATCGGCGTAGTTCAGGCCGCTGGTGAAGCGGGTCACGCCGTCGCCGGTCAGCTGGAAGCCCAGGGTGTCCATGGCGCCGTTGATGTTGCGCCCCGTGCCGGCGTTGGTTTCCAGGATGATGTCGTTGCGCTCGACCTTCGAATAGCTGAGGTCCAGGTTCGCCGACCAGTCGTCATTCAGGGTGAACTCGGTGTTCCAGCCCAGGGCCGTGATGTTGCTGTCGCGCTTGTTCAGGTCGTTGCGGACCACGCCCTTGATGTTGTCCCAGGTCCCCGCGACGATCAGGCCGTCCTCGACGGTGTAGCCGGGACGCAGCGACGGCGCCGGACGGCAAACGTTGGGCGTCGCGACATTGTTGGTGATCTGGCAACCACCCAGAACGGTGTCGCTGCGGTTCGGGTTCTCGGCCAGACCGCCCCAGGCCAGCGGGAATTCGATTCCGCGCAGGACCTGGGTGTTCTTGAACTCGGAATAGAAGGCGTCGATCGTGGAGTGGATGCGGTCGTTCGGACGCCATTCCAGCACGCCCATATAGCCGTCGCGTTCCAGCTCCGACGACATGACGTAAGGCTTGACCCCGCCGGTGATCAGATTGCCGTCGGTGTAGTTCGGATAGCCCCAGGCGTTGAACCGCTCGGACTGATAGGGCGAGCTCATGTGGGCGTAACCCAGGGCCACGCCCAGGGTGCCGTCCAGGAACTGGTCGACGTAGGAGACGGTGTAGCGGTCGCCCTTGTCGGTGGTGCCCGAGTTCAGGGCGCCGATGTCGTTCCATTCGTGGCGATAGTTCAGGGCGATGGCCTGCCGCCCATAGGCCAGCGGGCGCACGGTGCGCAGGTCGACGGTGCCGCCCAGACCCTGGCCGATCAGGGCCGAATCCGGGGTCTTGTACACGACCACGCTGCTCAGAAGTTCGGCGGGGAACTGGTCGAACTCGACGCCGCGGTTGTCGCCGGTCGTGACAAGCTCGCGGCCGTTCAGCAGGGCGGTGGTGAAGTCCGGACCCAGGCCCCGGATCGAGATCGCCTGGCTGCGGCCGTCCAGACGCTGCATCGTCACGCCCGGCAGGCGCGCCAGGGATTCGGCGATGGACACGTCCGGCAGCTTGCCGATGTCCTCGGAGGAAATGACCTCGACGATCGAGGTGTTGTTGGCCTTGGCCGAGATCGACGCCTCGATCGAGCGCCGGATGCCGGTGACGACGATTTCGCCGACCTCGGTTGGCTGGTCGTTCGACTGCGCGGTCTGGGCCTGCGCGGTCTGGGCCTGCGCCGATCCGACGGCCATGAAGGCGGCTGCGCCGAAGGCGACCCCGCACAGCAGGCGCGCACGCCCGTTAAGACGTTGAAACATGATCATCCTCCCTGGGGCTGACCGCGTTTCTTGAGTGTCGCAGTCTGAAGCCGTCGCAAAAATATGCAAATGTCGTCGAACATTGCAAGCCGTTAATATCGACAGCTCGTGCCGACCGCTACGGAATATCCGAAAGCTTCGAGAAATCGCGCCAAAACGAGCGTTTCCAAGGCGAAGCTTGACGTACCGACGCCCGTTGACAGGCCGGGCCATTGCTGCAAAATCTTGCAAATCGACTTGGAAAGCTTTGCACTTTCCAGGCAAGTGGGAGCAGGCGTGATGGGCAAGGGAGCAAGCCTCCGCAAGACGGTGCGCGGGATGTCGGCCCTCGCCGCCCTGCTGGTCGCCGTGGGGACCGAGGCCGCCTTCGCCCAGTCCAACGCCGCTGGCGACGCCCTGTCGACGCTGAGACAGCGCCCGCCGCAGGACGAGGTGATCTATTTTCTGCTGCCCGACCGCTTCGCCAACGGCGACCGCGCCAACGACCACGGCGGCTATCCGGCGGATCGGCTGAAGAGCGGCTTCGACCCGGCCGATACAGACTTCTATCACGGCGGCGACCTGGCCGGGATCACCCAGCGGCTGGACTATATCCAGGGCCTGGGCGCCACGGCCGTCTGGCTGGCCCCCATCTTCAAGAACAAGCCGGTCCAGACGCACGGAACCTACACCGGCGCGGCCCACCACGGCTACTGGATCACCGACTTCACCACCGTCGATCCGCATTTCGGGACCGAGGCCGAGATGCGCGCCCTGGTTCAGGCGGCCCATGCGCGGGGGATGAAGGTCTATCTGGACATCGTCGCCAACCACACCGCCGACGTGATCCGCTACCGCGAATGTCCCCAGAACGACTGCGCCTATCGCAGCCGGGCCGACTATCCCTATACCCGTCGGGGTGGGCTGGACGGGGTCCCGATCAACGACGGCTTCGACGGCGAGGACTTCTCGCGCCTGATCCGATCCGACTACGCCTACACCCCCTACGTCCCGGCGGGGGAGGAAACCCTCAAGGTTCCGGCCTGGCTGAACGACCCGATCCATTATCACAATCGGGGCGAAAGCACCTTCGCGGGCGAAAGCGGTCTGGATGGCGACTTCGCGGGACTGGACGATCTGTTCACGGAGGATCCGGTCGTCATCCAGGGCATGATCGAGGTGTTCGGCGGCTGGATCGACAAATACGGCATCGACGGCTATCGCATCGACACCGCGCGCCATGTCGACAGCCGCTTCTGGCAGGCTTTCATCCCCGCCATGCTGGAGCGCGCGCGCGCCAAGGGCATCCCCAACTTCCATATCTTCGGCGAGGTCTATGATCCCGATCCGGCGGTGACGGCGCGGTTCACGCGGATCGACGCCTATCCCGCCGTGCTGGACTTCCCGTTCCAGAAGCGCGCGGTGGAGGTGGCGGCGGGCAAGGTCGGGACCGACGCGCTGGCGACGCTGTTCGCCGCCGACGCTCTCTATGACAAGGGCGCCCAGACCGCCGCCATCCTGCCGACCTTCCTGGGCAACCACGACATGGGCCGCGTCGGCTTCTTCGTAAAACAGGCCAATCCGAACGCGGACGACGCCGAAATCCTGGCGCGCGTCAAACTGGCCCACGCCCTGATGATGGTCAGCCGGGGCGTGCCGACCCTCTATTACGGTGATGAACAGGGCTTCGCGGGCGCCGGCGGATACGGAAACGCGCGTCAGGACATGTGGCCCGGCCGCACGCCGGTCTATGCGGCCGAAACGCCCGTCGGCGGTCGCCAGCCCGCCTATTCGACCGAGGCGCCGCTGTACGTCGCCATCGCCGAAATGGCTCGCCTCCGCGCCGCCGAGCCCGCCCTTCGACGCGGCCGCCAGGTCGTGCGCGCCTCCGGCGACAAGCCCGGCCTGTTCGCCCTTTCGCGTCTGGGCGAAAACGGAAGCGAGGTGCTGGCCGTGTTCAACACCTCGACCGCCCCGATCGTCGCCAATGTCGAAGTGGAGCCCGGCTCACTTCGATGGCAAGCTCTGCGTGGCGATTGCGCGCCGGCCTCCTCCGCGCCCGCCAGCGTCCGCGTCAGCGTGCCCCCTCTCGATTACCTCGTCTGCAAGAGCGTCCCGTGACCGTCCAGCCCCTCGACCTTTCCACGGCTGACGCCGCCCCGGCGCCGGCCGGCGCGCCCGAGTGGTGGCGCGGCGCGATCCTGTATCAGATCTATCCGCGCAGCTTCGCCGACTCCAACGACGACGGCGTCGGCGACCTGAAGGGGATCACCGACCATCTGGACCACGTCGCCAGCCTGGGCGTCGACGGGGTCTGGCTGTCGCCCTTCTTCAAGTCTCCGATGAAGGACTTCGGCTACGACGTCTCGGACTATTGCGACGTCGATCCCATCTTCGGAACCCTGGCCGATTTCGACGCCCTGATCGCGCGCGCCCATGCCCTGGGGTTGAAGGTCGTCATCGATCAGGTGTTTTCGCACACGTCCGATGAACATCCCTGGTTCGTCGACAGCCGCGCCAGCCGCAATGGCGAACACGCCGACTGGTATGTGTGGGCCGACGCCAAGCCGGACGGCTCGCCGCCGTCGAACTGGCAGTCGGTGTTCGGCGGCCCGGCCTGGACCTGGGACGCCCGGCGCGGCCAGTACTACATGCACAACTTCCTGGCCTCCCAGCCGCAGTTGAACGTCAGGAACCCGGCGGTGCAGGACGCCCTGATCGCGGCGGCGCGGTTCTGGCTGGACCGGGGGGTGGACGGCTTCCGTCTGGATGCGATCAACTTCGCCATCCACGATCCGTCCCTGCGCGACAATCCGCCGATCCAGGACGGCAAGAAGCGCACGCGGCCGTTCGACTTCCAGGACAAGATCTACAACCAGTCCCACCCGGACATCATCGGCTTTCTGAACCGCATCCGCGCCCTGACCGACAGCTATGAAGGGCGCTTCACCGTGGCGGAGGTCGGCGGCGACCACGCCGACCGGGAGATGAAGGAATTCACCGCCGGGACCGACCGGCTGCATTCGGCATACGGCTTCCTCTACCTCTACGCCGACACCCTGAGGAGCGAGCTGATCGGGGTGGGCGAGCAGATGTGGCCCGACCGCCAAGGCGAGGGCTGGCCCTCCTGGACCTTCTCCAACCACGACGCGCCGCGCGCGGTGTCGCGCTGGGCGCAGGGACGGGATCAGAAGGCTTTCGCCGACATGGCCCTGCTGCTGCTGATGTGCCTGCGCGGCAATGTCTTCGTCTATCAGGGCGAGGAGCTGGGCCTGCCTCAGGCCGAGGTGCCGTTCGAGCGGCTGGTCGATCCCGAGGCCATCGCCAACTGGCCCGAGACCCTGGGCCGCGACGGCGCGCGCACCCCGATCCCCTGGGTCGCGGACGCGCCCAACGCTGGCTTCTCCACCGTGGAGCCCTGGCTGCCGGTCGATCCCCGTCATCTGAAGCTGGCCGTGGACGCCGAAGAGGCCGATCCGGCCTCCACCCTGCATGTCGCGCGCCGCGTCATCGCCCTGCGCCACGCCCATCCGGCGCTGCGCCTGGGCGGGCTGGAGCTGATCGAGGGGCCGAAGGGGCTGCTGGTGTTCGAACGCTACGAACGCGGCCGGGCCGGAGAACGCCTGCTGTGCGCCTTCAACCTGGGCCACGAGGCCGTCAACTGGTCGCCTCCAGAGGGCGCCCGCCGGATCGAGGCGATCAACTGGACCGAGGCGGACGGCGCGACCCTGAAGCCCCTGGCCGGCCTGTTGTTCGCGCTCTGACGATGGAATCAGCCGCCGCAGGTTTCACGAACGATCAACTCGGTGGGCACCCGTTCCGACCGGCCCGCGCCGGCGTCGCCGCCGTGATCCAGCAGCTTGGACACCATCAGCCGACCGGCCTTCATCGTGTCCTGGGCGATGGTGCTGAGGGCCGGGCGCGAATAGCGGCTGAACGGCACATTGTCGAAACCGATGACCGAGACCTGGCCCGGCACATCGACGCCGGCGTGCAGCAGGGCGCGCACGGCGCCCAGTGCGATCTGGTCCGACGCCGCCACCACGCCGTCGAACGCCACGCCGCGCCGGATCAGGGCGTCCACAGCGGCCTCGGCCGATTCGACCTCGAAATGGGCGGGCACGATCCGTTCGACCTCCGCCTCCAGCCCGCTCTGGGTCAGGGCGTCCAGATAGCCGCGATGCCGCTGCATGGCTTCGGGCGGATCGAGGTCGCCCAGGAAGACGATGCGCTGTCGCCCCAGCCGCGCGAGATGCAGCGTCGCGCGGCGCCCCCCGGAAATGTTGTCCGAGCCGATGGAGCAGTAATCCTGGTCCGGCAATTCGGCGCCCCAGACCACGAAGCGATGGTCGGCGTCGACCAGACGGTTGAACGCCGAATGCAGGCTGGACTGGCCCAGGAAGATCACCCCGTCCGCCCGGCTGGTGTTCAATGCCGCCGACAGCTCGTCATAGTTGGCGGGCGAGATATGGCTCATCAACAGGTCGCAGCCGCGTTCGCGCGCCGCCTCGCCCACCCCGGCCAGAAGCTCCAGGAAGAAGGGATCGCTGAGGCGCCCTTCCCGCCCCTGCGGACGCGGCACGACCAGGGCGATGGTGCCCTGGGCGCCGATGGGGCCGGCCGGCATGTAACGCCGGAACGGATAGTCGTGCTCCTTCGCCAGCTTCCAGATCGTCTGTTTGGTGCGGTCGTTGACGGCAGGGCTGTCGTTCAGGGCGCGCGAGGCGGTGGCGATGGACACCCCGGCCAGGCGGGCGATGTCTTCCAGACGGGTGGTCTTGCGGCTCAAGGTCGCGGGTCCTCACAGCAGCATGGTGAAGCTGCAAACTTTTCTGCAAATATTTCAGCCACCGTTCGCGGCGGTTGGCAAGAGGCGGCGTAACGGAGTGTCCATGATGCAGCGCAGATCCTTCCTGGCCCTCGGCGGCGTGTCCCTGTTGGCGCTGGGCGCCACGGGCGTTCGCGCCCAGACCTCGCCCGCCCATGCGCGCGCCAGTTCGCCCGGCGGCGTCCTGACGGTCGAGGCCTTCACCGACAACGACGGGCGGCCGATGTATTCGGTGCTGCGTCAGGGCCGGGTCGTGGTGGCGCCGTCCAAGCTGGGCTTCCTCCTGACCGACGCCCCGGCCATCGAGCGCGGCCTGGCCCTCACCGCCGGCCAGCCCGTCACGGTGGATGAGACCTGGGAGCAGCCGTGGGGCGAGCGCCGCTTCATCCGCAACCACTACAACGAATGGCGCGTGACCTATGCCGAGACGGGCGGTCTCCAGCGCCGCGTGGACGTGGTGTTCCGCCTGTATGACGACGGCCTGGGCTTCCGTTACGAATTCCCGGACCAGCCCGCACTGAAGACCGTCCGCATCGGCTCGGAGATCACCGAGTTCAACCTGGCCGAGAACGGCGAGGCCCTGTGGTGCCCGGCCTGGGAGTGGAACCGCGAGGAATATCTCTACGACCGCACCCCCATCGACGCGGTCGGCAGCGCCCAGACCCCGATGACGGTCAAGGGCCGGTCCGGCCTGCACGTCTCGATCCACGAGGCCGCCTGCATCGACTACGCCGGAATGAACCTGCGTCGGTCGGAGGGAACGCGCTTCCGCGCCCAGCTGACGCCCGGCCTGACCAATGCGGCGGTGGTGCGTCAGGCGCCGTTCAACACCCCGTGGCGCACGCTGCAGATCGCCGACACCGGGGCGGGTCTGATCGATTCCAGCCTGATCCTGAACCTGAACGAACCGAACGCGGCTGGGCGACGTCAGCTGGTTCAAGCCGATGAAATACGTCGGCGTCTGGTGGGAGATGCACCTGGACCTGAAGACCTGGAACTCCGGTCCCAAGCACGGCGCAACCACCGAGAATGCGATCAAGCACATCGACTTCGCGGCCAGGCACGGCCTGGGCGGGGTGTTGGTGGAGGGCTGGAACAAGGGCTGGGACGGCCAGTGGTTCGCCAACGGCGCGGACTTCAGCTTCACCGAGGCCTATCCCGATTTCGACATCGAGGCGGTCTGCGCCCACGCCCGCGCCAAGGGCGTGCAGTTGATCGGCCACCACGAAACCGGCGGCAACGCCTTCCACTACGAGCAACAGCTTGAACCGGCCATGGCGCTTTATGAGCGGCTGGGCGTCCATTCGGTGAAGACCGGCTATGTCGCCGACGCCCAGGGCGCGCGCGTCGCCGGGCCGGACGGACGGATGGTCATGGCCTGGCACGAAAGCCAGGCGATGGCCCAGCACCATATGCGGGTGGTGGAGGCCGGCGCCCGTCACAAGGTGGCGATCAACGCCCATGAACCGTTCAAGGACACCGGCCTGCGCCGGACCTATCCCAACATCATCAGCCGCGAGGGTCAGCGCGGCATGGAGTATTCGGCCTGGGGCAATCCCGGCAATCCGCCCGAGCATGAGCCGAACCTGGTCTTCACCCGCCTGCTGGCCGGACCGATGGACTACACGCCCGGCATCTTCGGCATGGAGACGCGCAGTCCCGGCGGGGTGCAGACGACCTGGGCCAAGCAGCTGGCCCTCTATGTCGTCATCTACAGCCCGATCCAGATGGCGGCTGATCTGCTGGTCAACTACGAGGCCAATCCCGGTCCGTTCCAGTTCATCAAGGACGTGCCGGTCGACTGGGAAGAGAGCCGCACCCTGGCCGCCGAACTGGGCGACTACGTCGTGATCGCCCGCAAGGAACGCGGGTCGGACATCTGGGCCCTGGGCGCCATCACCGACGAGAACCCGCGCGTCCTGACCGCCGACCTGGACTTCCTGGACGCCGGCCGCCGCTACCGCGCCGAAATCTATCGTGACGGCCCGGACGCCGACTACAAGGGCAAGCGCGAGGACATCGTCATCGAGCAGAGCGAAGTGACATCGGCCGACACCCTGACCCTGGCGCTGGCGCCCGGCGGCGGCCAGGCGATCCGGTTCGTGCCGGTCGGGCGTCGTCGGAAATGAGCGGCAACGCTTTTCGTCATTCCGGGGCGTCGCGCAGCGAAGAACCCGGAACCCAGGGGATTGGTCTCGATGACGGGGATGGAGCGGTGATGCTCTCCTGGCTTCCGGGTTCGGGCCGCGCCCGCCCCGGAATGACGACGGGAAACGCGCATGAGTAGCGCAACACCCCTTCTCGCCCACCGCCCGCGCCTGTCCGGCCTGGCGATCTGGAACATGTGCGTCGGCTTCTTCGGCATCCAGATCGGCTTCGGTCTGCAGAACGCCAACACCAGCCGCATCTTCCAGACCCTGGGTGCCGAGGTCGATACGCTGGCCATCCTGTGGATCGCGGCGCCGCTGACGGGTCTGCTGGTCCAGCCGATCATCGGCCATTTCAGCGACCGGACCTGGACGCGGTTCGGGCGGCGGCGACCCTATTTCCTCGTCGGGGCGATCCTGACGACCCTGGCCCTGATCGCCATGCCCAACAGCCCGTCGCTGTGGTTCGCCGCGGCCATGCTGTGGATCATGGACGCCTCGATCAACATCACCATGGAGCCGTTCCGCGCCTTCGTCGGCGACAATCTGCCGGAGGAGCAGCGCACCGCCGGCTATGCGATGCAGAGCTTCTTCATCGGCGCGGGGGCGGTGTTCGCCTCGGTCCTGCCGTGGCTGCTGTCCAACGTCTTCCACATCGCCTCGACCGCCGAGGCGGGCGTCGTGCCCCTGTCGGTCAAGATCGCCTTCTACGTCGGCGCCGCCGGCCTGTTTTCGGCCGTGCTGTGGACCGTGCTGTCGACCAGGGAATACAGCCCCGAACAGATCGCCGCCTTCGAACGCGCCGGAACCGGCGCCGCGGTCGCCGACGACACGCCGGAACCGCCTGCCCGATCGGTTCAGGGCTGGCTGGGCTCTGGCCTTGCCTGCGGCGTCGTCGGTCTGCTGGCCCTGGGCCTGATCACGCTCCTGAACCTTGAGAAGGAGCTTCTGATCCTGGGCGGGTTCCTGGTGGGGTTCGGCCTTTTGATGATCGCCGTCGGCATGATGCAGCGCCGGGGCATGGTCAACGCCGCGACCGAGATCCTGAACGACATCTTCCGCATGCCCGAGACGATGCGCGGCCTGGCGGTCGTTCAGTTCTTCAGCTGGTTCGCCCTGTTCGCCATGTGGATCTACACCACCGCCGCCGTGACCCGCGTGCATTACGGCACGAGCGACACGACCTCGGCCGCCTATGCGACGGGCGCCGACTGGGTGGGGGTGCTGTTCGGGGTCTATAACGGGGTTGCGGCCCTGGCGGCCTTCACCCTGCCGGTTCTGGCGAAGCGGATCGGGCGCAAGGCGACCCACGCGCTGATGCTGCTGCTGGGGGCGGCCGGTCTGTTCGGCGTCTTCGCCATCCGCGAGCCGGGCCTGCTGTGGGTGCCGATGATCGGCGTCGGCTTCGCCTGGGCGTCGATCGTCTCCATGCCCTACGCCATCCTGTCGGCGGCGGTGCCGGACCGGAAGATGGGCGTCTATATGGGCGTCTTCAACATCTTCATCGTGGTGCCCCAGCTGCTGGCCGCCACCGTCCTGGGCCTGATTTTGAAGACCCTGTTCGACGGCCAGGCGATCTGGGCCCTGGTGCTGGGCGCCGTCTCCTTCGTCCTGGCCGCCGCCAGCGCGCTGAGGGTCAAGGAGCATCGCGGATGAACCGGCGCGGTCTGCTGGCCCTCATGGCCGCCCTGCCCTTCGCCGGCTCAGCACGCGCGGAGGGGACTGTCGCGGGCGGGCGGCTGATCCTGCATCAAGGCGTCGCATCGGCCCAGGTGAAGACGCGCAACGTCTCGGTCTGGCTGCCGCCGGGATACGAGGCGTCGGGCGAGACCTATCCCGTCCTTTACATGCACGACGGCCAGAACCTGTTCGATGCGGCCACGGCCAACTTCGGCGAATGGGGCGTGGACGAGCATCTGACGCGGCTGATCGCGGGCGGTCAGGTGCGCGCCCCCATCGTCGTCGGCGTATGGAACACCGATCTGCGGCTGCGGGAATATGTCCCCGCCGACCTCATCGCCGCCCTGCCCGCCGATATGCGCGACGAGGTCCAGTCCATCTATGGCGGCCCGTCCTTGTCAGACGGCTATCTGCGGTTTCTGACCGAAGAGCTGAAGCCCTTCATCGACGGCGCCTATCGCACCCTGACCGGACCTCAGGACACGATGATCGCCGGCTCCAGCATGGGCGGGCTGATCTCCCTCCATGCGGTGATGAAGCGGCCGGACGTCTTTTCCGCCGCCGCCTGTCTGTCGACCCATTGGCCGCTGAAGGTCGAAGGGCTGGAGGCGGGCGCGGCGCTGGACGCCTGGCGCGCACGGCTGGTCGCGGCCTGGACCGGCGTGATCGAACGCGGCCTGCCCGCGCCCGGCGCGCACCGCTTCTATTTCGACCGGGGCGACGAGACGCTGGATCAGTTCTATGCCGCCTTCCAGACCCAGGTGGATCAGACCTTCCGCGCGCGCGGCTATGGCCCTGACGCCTTCCGCAGCCTGGTCTTCCCCGGCGCCCAGCACAACGAGGCGTCCTGGAACCAGCGTCTGGACGTTCCCCTGACCTTCCTTCTTTCCCCCGCCCCCACGCGCAACCCGTGAGGACCACAATGCGTCACTTCCGTACCCTCTGCCTCGCCGGCGCCGCCGGCCTGGCCATCGCTTCCGCCGCAAGCGCCCAATCGGGCGTCGCCCCCGGCGCACCCGGCGCCCCACCCGTCTGGTCCAGCGCAGCCAAGACCGGCGCCGGCGCCGCCTATGAAGCCTATGTCGACGGCCAGTACCGCGACGGCGGCCCGACCGGCGCGGTGTCCAAGGTCTGGTTCTCCATCGCCGACGGCGTCCTGACCGAGACCATGTACGGCCTGATCCATGAGGCCCAGATCAAGGCGCTGCGCTTCGGCGTCGTCACCCCCGACGGCCTGGTGGTCGAGGGGCCTGGCACGACCGAACGGACCGAATATCTGCATGTGGACGCCCAGGGTCGCCCCCTGTCGCCCGCCTATCGCATCACGACGCGCGACAAGAACGGCCGCTTCCAGATCGAAAAGCAAATCTTCACCGACCCGGACCGCAACGCCCTGGTGCTGCGCGTCACCCTCACGGCGCTGAAGGGCGAGGTGACGCCCTATCTGATGCTGGAGCCGCACATCGCCAACACCGGCGTCGAGGATCGCGGCCAGGTCACGCGCGACGGATTCCATGCCTGGGAAGGCGACACCCACCTGGTCCTGAAGCCCAGCCAGGCGTTCGAAAAGGCCAGCGTCGGCTTTGTCGGGACCTCCGACGGCCTGAACGATCTTCAGGACGGCAAGATGGACTGGACCTATGCCTCGACCGGCGATCAGGGCGGCAACACCATGATGACCGGCGCCCTGCCCCGGATGCGCGAAAGCACCCAGATCACGCGCGACTTCGTCATCGGCTTCGGCCACAGCGAGGCCGAGGCCCGCGCGGCGGCGGACGGATCGTTCGCCACGGGCCTTGACGAGGTGCTGGCCCGCTTCAACGGCGAGGGCGACCGGGTCGGCTGGGAGGACTATGTCGCCTCCCTGACCGAACTGCCGCGCATCGCCGAGCAGGCGACCGACGGCGGCAAGCTGGCCTATGCCTCGGCCCTGATGCTGAAGGTGCAGGAGGACCGCACCCATGCCGGCGCCCTGATCGCCAGCCTGTCCAACCCGTGGGGCGACACGGTGGATGCGTCGAAATCCTCGACCGGCTACAAGGCGGTCTGGCCGCGCGACTTCTATCAGGTGGCGATGGCGCTGGCCGCGTTGGGCGACAAGGAGACGCCGCTGGCGGCCTTCAACTATCTGCCCCAGGTCCAGGTCGGGCCGAACACGCCGGGCAACACCGGCGTCGGCGGCTGGTTCCTGCAGAAGACCCATGTGGACGGCGAGCTGGAATGGGTCGCGGTCCAGCTGGACCAGACGGCCATGCCGATCATGCTGGGCTATCGGCTGTGGAAGATGGGCTGGCTGTCCGACGCCCAGATGACCGACCACTATCGGTCCATGCTGAAGCCGGCGGCCGACTTCCTGGTGGACGGCGGCAAGGTCGGCCTGATGTGGAACGACGCCGAGATCAAGCCCCCCTTCACCCAACAGGAACGCTGGGAGGAGCAGCAGGGCTATTCGCCGTCCACCACCGCCGCCGTCGTCGCAGGCCTGACGGTCGCCGCCGAAATGGCGCGCGCATCGGGGGACGTCGCGAACGCCGCCCGCTATCAGGCCGCCGCCGACGACTACGCCGGCAAGATCGAAGGCCGGATGTTCACCACCAACGGCGACTTCGGCGATGGGCGCTACTTCATCCGCGTCACCCAAAACGAGAACCCGAACGACAAGGCCCCGATCGGCGTCGCCAATGGCCAGATCGCGCCGGCCGAGGATCGGGTCGTGGACGGCGGCTTCCTGGAACTGGTGCGCTATGGCGTGCGGAAAGCCGACGATCCCCACATCGTCGCCACCCTGCCCGTCTATGACGACCAGGCGCTGGAGCCGCTCTATCGCGTCCGCTACGACTTCGGCCCCGAGGGCGACAAGACGCCGGGCTGGCGCCGCTACGGCGTGGACGGATATGGCGAGGACCACGTCACCGGCGCCAACTACGGCGTTGGGGGCGAGATGAGCCCCGGCCAGCGTGGCCGGGTCTGGCCCTTCTTCACCGGCGAACGCGGCCATTATGAGCTGGCCCGCGCCAGCGTGAACGGCACGCCTTCCGCCGCCGACGTCGCCGCCATCCGCCAGACCTATGTGCGCGGCATGGAACGGTTCGCCAACGACGGCCTGATGCTGGCCGAACAGGTCTGGGACGGGGTGGGCGACCCCACGCCGCGCGACTACGCCCTGGGGCAGAACACGGACTCGGCCACGCCCCTGGCCTGGACCCATGCCGAATACCTGAAACTGCTGCGGTCCCTGGCCGACGGCAAGGTGTGGGACAGTTACGAGCCGGTCCAGGCGCGCTACGCCCGCTGATACGAAAAAGGCCCCGGAGATCGCTCTCCGGGGCCTTTCCTTCACGAGTTGAAAATCAGAAGGCGAACTTGACGCCCGCAACGACCCGATCTGCGGCGCCGGGAACCCCCTTCACATCTGTATCGTGATAGCGAAGGTCCAAACCAACGGCCGGATCGATGGCGTAGGTTACGCCCAAGTTCCAGGTCGAATAATCGTCGCTATGATCAAGGTACTGGAACCCGAGAGCGCCAGAGACGGTGACCTTTTCGATTGGCGAGAAGGAGCCGTTCACTTCAGTATAGACGGCTTCCTTGTCCGCCGTTCCGAAGAAGTTGGGCGAATAATAAACCGCCGCGCCAATGGTGGCAAGACCGACCGCCCGCGACGCTGCAGCCTTATACTCGACATAAGTGTAGTCCGCGCCAGACGGTTCTTTCGGATAAAGATAGCCGATCACGCCGAAATCAAGCGCATAGCCGGCCACTTCGGTGCGGTAGCCGCCATACACATCTAGCTCGGCGCCGGTGTCGTCGCCGAAATCAACGGTAGAAGCCCAAGTCCCCGCGTAAAAAGAACCGTAAGCTGCATCCACTCCGCCTTGCAGTGCGGCATTCTCATTCGTCTGGCTGTAACCCCGAAAAACATAATCGCTGACCAAGCCTACATTGGCCGAAAGCTTCAGGTCTTCGGCCGAAGCGGGCGCAGCGGCGAACAGACCGAGGGTCATTGCTGCGGCGGCGGCCGCGCCAAGGAGCTGATTTTTCATTGTTTATCCCCGTTATTGATTGATTGGCGACCAGGGGCCGCGCGAGAGAGAGGGGCGCGGGATTTGGGAGCCCGCGCCCGCCCAGTGTCCGTGATCAGTGTTCCAGCGCCTCGCCGTGCAGCGAGGTGTCCAGACCGGCGGCTTCTTCCGCCTCGCTGACACGCAGACCCGTCGTGAACTTGCACACGAACAGGATGATCAAGGTGCCGACGGCGCTGTAGACGATGGTCCACAGCAGCCCCAGCGCCTGGGCGCCGACATTGGCGCCTTCCGACAGGCTGTTGATCGCGGTGGAGGCGAACACGCCGGTCAGGAGGGCGCCGATCAGACCGCCCGCGCCGTGGATGCCGAAAGCATCCAGGCTGTCGTCGTAGCGCAGCAGCTTCTTGATCCAGACCGAGGAGGCGTAGCAGGCCGGACCGGCGATCAGGCCGATGATCACGGCGCCCTTGGGATCCACGAAGCCGGCCGCCGGGGTGATGGCGACCAGACCCGCGACGACGCCCGACAGCATGCCGATCAGCGAGACCTTCTTCTTCTCGATCACCTCGACCAGCTTCCAGGTCAGGGCGGCGGCGGCGGCGGCCAGGATGGTGTTCAGCAAGGCCACGCCCATCAGTTCGTTGGCGGCGCCGGCCGAACCGGCGTTGAACCCGATCCAGCCGACCAGCAGCAGCGAGGCGCCGATCATGGTCAGGACAGGGTTGTGCGGATTGATCGGCTCGACGCCGTAACCCTTACGGCGGCCCAGGACGAGGGCGCAGACCAGACCCGCCACGCCCGAGTTGACGTGAACGACCGCGCCGCCCGCGAAGTCCAGCACGCCGGCCGTTCCCAGGAAGCCGCCGCCCCACACCCAGTGGCAGATCGGCGCATAGACCAGCAGCGACCACAGGGCGGTGAACAGCAGCAGGGCGGAATACTTCATCCGCTCGGCGAAGGCGCCCGTCACCAGGGCCGGGGTGATGATGGCGAAGGTCATCTGGAAGGAGATGAACAGGAACTCGGGGATTCCGGGCAGCAGGCCGTTGGCGGTCTTCAGCGACACGCCGTTCAGGAACAGCATGTCCAGGCCGCCGATGAAGGGCTGCAGCCCCGCCGACGGATTGGCCCCGAAGGCCAGGCTGTATCCGGCGATGAACCAGACCAGGGTGACGACGGCGAAGACGCCGACGGATTGGGTGATGGTGGCGATGACGTTCTTCTTGCGCACCATGCCGCCATAGAACAGCGCCAGGCCCGGCAGGGTCATCAGCAGCACCAGGGCGGTGGAGACGCCCAGCCAGGACGTTCCGGCGCCGTCCAGCACCAGTTCCTTCTGGTGCCCCAGAAGGGCCGGCGCGGCCTCCTGCGCCTGGGCCGCACCGGCGGCGGCCATACACAGCAACGGCGCAAACAACCCCGCAGCCTTCATAAGTCGATTTCGAATCCGCGACATGAGCTAGTACCCCCTATGCAATCTCGCAGTTGCGAAGGTTTTACCGCAATTGCGTGATACGCAAGAGGCAAGACGGCGAACAGCGCAACTTTCTTGCAACGGTCGTGAGACAAAAATTCAGGGGCGCATGATCCTTCGATCAGGCGCAGAAAACCCGACTTTAGATTGCCCTTAAAGCCAAGGTTGGCGAAACGTTTTCCGCGCCTTGTCGAGATGCTTTACGCCCAGTGCATCTGCACCCGGTGCGCCGCCGCCCAGTGAATGGCGCGGATGGCGTCGATCACCGCCTCGGTCGCCCCGCGCGTGCCCAGTTCCCCGCCAAGGTCGGCCGTAACGGCGCCCGCGGCCAGGACGGCGGCGACGGCCGCCTCGATGGAATCGGCCTCGTCCTCCAGCTTCAGGCTGTGACGCAGCAGCAGCGCCGCCGACAGGATGGCGCCGACGGGGTTGGCCAGATCCTGCCCCGCGATGTCCGGCGCCGAGCCGTGGATCGGTTCGAACAGGCCCGGCCCCGCCGTGCCCAGCGACGCCGACGGCAACAGGCCGATGGAGCCGCCCAGCACGGAAATTTCGTCGGACAGGATGTCGCCGAACATGTTCTCGGTCAGGATGACGTCGTACTCGCGCGGCTTCCGGATCAGGTGCATGGCCATGGAGTCGACCAGGGCGTGCTCCAAGGTGATCTCGGGGAATTCCTCGGCGTGGATGCGGGTCACGACCTCGCGCCACAGACGGCTGGTCTCCATCACATTGGCCTTGTCGACCGACGTGACCTTGCCGCGACGCTGGCGCGCGGTCTGGAAGGCGGCGCGCGCGACGCGCTCGATCTCCGCAACCGTATATTCGCACAGGTCCGTGGCGCCTTTTTCGTCGCGGGTCTTCTTGCCGAAATAGACCCCGCCCGTCAGTTCGCGGAAGACGATCAGGTCGACGCCCTCGACGATCTCCTTCTTCAGCGGCGAACGGTGCGCCATCACCGGCGAGACCTGCAGCGGGCGCAGATTGGCGAACAGGCCCATGACCTTGCGGATGGCCAGCAACCCCTGTTCGGGCCGCACCTTGCCGCCATCCCACTTGGGTCCGCCGACCGCGCCCAGCAGAACCGCATCGGCGTCCAGGCAGGCCCTGCTGGTCGCCTCGGGCAAGGGCTCGCCCGTCGCGTCGATGGCCGCGCCGCCGATCAGATGTTCGGTGAAGACGAAATGGTGGCCGTAGAAGTCGGCGATGACCGACAGCACCTGACGGGCGGCGCCCGCCACCTCCGGGCCGACGCCGTCGCCGGGCAGGACGACGATATTGTAGGTCTTGGGAGCGGAAGTGGTCATCAGGCGGTCTCTCTCGATCGCTCGTAGGCTTCGATCTCGGGCAGGTTTGATTGCAGCCAGCCCAGGGTGTCCACCCCATCCAGCAGGCATTGGCGGGCGAAGGATTCGACCCTGAACGGCACGGGCAGGGCATTGCCGCGCCGAATCTCGTTCGCCTGGAGGTCGATCGTGACGGGTTGATCCGGCTGCGCGGCCAGATCGTCCCAAACCGCCTGGCTGACGACGATCGGCAGGAGGCCGTTTTTCAGCGCGTTCGATGTAAAAATGTCAGCAATCTCGGTCGAGATCACCGCCCGGAAGCCATAGTCGTAGAGCGCCCAGGGCGCATGTTCGCGTGACGATCCGCAGGCGAAATTCCGCCCCGCCAGCAGGATGCGATGCTCGGCCGGGTCGATCCGGTTCAGGATCGCCTCGGGCTTCTCCGATCCGTCGGCCTCGTAGCGCCAATCGTAGAAGGCCGCCTTGCCCAGGCCTTCGCGCGTGGTGGTGGTCAGGAACCGCGCCGGAATGATCTGATCGGTGTCGATATTGGCCTGACTGAGCGTGACCGTTTTCGACGTTAGAACCTGAAACGGCTCAGACATGCTCAACCTCGTTCAGATAGACGCGCGGATCGGTCAGCACGCCGGCCACAGCCGTCGCCGCCGCCGTGGCGGGACTGGCCAGGATGGTGCGGGCGCCCTTGCCCTGGCGGCCTTCGAAATTGCGATTGGAGGTCGAGACCGCCAGTTGGCCCGGCCCCACGGCGTCGCCGTTCATGGCGATGCACATCGAACAGCCGGGAATGCGCCATTCGGCCCCGGCTGCGATGAATATCTGATCCAACCCTTCGGCCTCGGCGTCGCGGCGCACCGCTTCCGATCCCGGCACCACCAGCATCCGCAGGCCCGGCTTCACCTTGCGCCCGCGCAGCACCTCGGCGGCGGCGCGCAGGTCCGGCAGACGGCCGTTGGTGCAGGAACCGACGAAGACCACGTCCACCGGCTGGTTCGTCGTCGCCTCGCCGGGTGTGAAGCCCATATAGGCGACCGCCTTGCGGTCGCTGTCCGACTGCGGCTGCGGCACGGGCGACCCGACCGGCGCCCCTGCGTCCGGCGTCGTACCCCAGGTCGCCATAGGACGGATGGCCGCGCCGTCCAGCACGATCTCCTTGTCGAAGGTCGCGCCCGGATCGGTGGCCAGGGTCAGCCACGCGGCCGTCGCCGCCTCGTAATCCGCCGGAACGTGCTTTCGGCCGCGCAGCCAGTCGATGGTCGTCTGGTCCGGCGCGATCATGCCCGCGCGCGCCCCCGCCTCGATGGACATGTTGCACAGGGTCATCCGCCCTTCCATGTCCAGCGACCGCACCGCCTCGCCGGCGTATTCGATGACATAGCCGGTCCCGCCGCCGAAGCCGATGGCGGCGATGACGGCCAGCGCGACATCCTTGCCCGACACGCCCGGCTCCAGCCGTCCGTCCACCGTCACCCGCATGGCCCTGGGCTTGCGCTGCAACAGGCATTGCGTCGCCAGGACGTGCCCGACCTCGGACGTGCCGATGCCGAAGGCCAGGGCGCCGAACGCCCCGTGCGTCGCCGTGTGGCTGTCGCCGCACACCACCGTCATGCCCGGCTGGGTCAGACCCAGTTCCGGCCCCATCACATGGACCACGCCCCGATCGTCCGAATCCCAGCCGGCCAGCCGCACGCCGTGGGCGGCGCAGTTGCGCTCCAGCGTATGGACCTGGGCCTCGGCCTGGGCGGTGACATAGGGTTTGCGGCCGTCCGGTCCGGGCGGCAGGGTCGGGGTCGAATGGTCCAGCGTGGCGTAGGTCCGGTCGGGACGACGCACCTTCAGGCCGCGCGCCTCGATCTCGCTGAAGGCCTGAGGGCTGGTGACTTCGTGCACCAGATGCAGGTCGATATACAGAACCCCAGGCGTCTCGGCCGTTTCCGACCGCACGACGTGCGCGTCCCAGACCTTGTCGAACAGCGTCCTTGGCGTGGCGGCTTCTTTACCCGGTTTCATCCGACGCCTCAGGCCGCTTCCGACCGCATGGCTTCGTCAGGCAGACGGCTGACGCCGAACAGCCGGTCGATCTGGCGGCCCAGATTGTCCAGGCATCGGGCGGCGTCGCGGCCGCGCACCGTCAGGGCGATCCGCCGGAACGGGCCTTCGTCGGCCATGTTCATGCCGTCGATGTAAAATCCCCGGCGCTCCACCAGGCCGATCAGACGCTGAAGCGAACCGTCGGCGCGGTCGATCTGGATGTGGATCGTGTTGCTCATCTCAGGAGCCCTCCATCATTTCAGCATTGTTCTTGCCCGGCGGAACCAGCGGCCAGACGTTGTCGCGCGGGTCGATGACCACATGGGCCAGGCAAGGGCCGTCGGCGGCCAGCAGGCGCTGGACCCCTTCCGACACCTGATCGCGGCGGTCGATGCGGAAGGCTTCGATGCCGAAGGCTTCGGCCACCTTCACGAAGTCCGGATTGTCGGACAGGTCGATCTCGGAATAGTTCTCGGCGAAGAACAGCTCCTGCCACTGGCGCACCAGGCCCAGGGACGAATTGTCGATCAGCACGATCTTCAGCGGGATGCCGTAACGCTTCAGCGTCGCCAGCTCCTGGATATTCATCATGAAGCCGCCGTCGCCGGCGATGGTGACGACGGTGGCGGACGGATCGGCCAGCTTGGCGCCGATGCCGGCGGGCAGGCCAAAGCCCATGGCCCCCAGACCGCCCGAGGTGATGTGGGCTTCCGGCTTGGAAAAGCGGCAATGCATGGCCGCCCACATCTGATGCTGGCCCACGTCGCAGGCGGCGACGAAATCATCGCCCGCCGCCTCGGACACGGCCTTCAGCAGGGCCGGAGCATAGACCCCCTCGCCCGGGGCGTCATAGCGATAGGCGCTCCGGGCGGCGGCCTCGGCGCATTCGGCGACCCAGGGCTGGATGTCCAGGGCCGGGCCGACCGCCAGACGCCCGGTCAGGACCTCGACGCCAGGTTTCAACTCGCCGACGACGGCGACATTGGCGCTACGCAGCTTGCCGACCTCGGAGGCGTCGATGTCGAAATGAACGATGCGGGCGTTCGGCGCGAACTCGGCCAGCTTGCCCGTCGCGCGGTCGTCGAACCGGGCGCCGACGACGATCAGCAGGTCGCTGTCCTGCACCGCATGGTTGGCCGCGCGCGTGCCGTGCATGCCCAGCATGCCCAGCATGCCCGGCGCGTCGGTCGGTAGGGTGCCCAGCGCGTTCAGGGTCGACACCTGGGGGATGCCGGTCGCGGCGACGAAGGCGCGCAACGCCTCGGTCGCGCCGCCGATCTTCACCCCGCCGCCGATATAGACCAGCGGCTTCTTCGCCGCCCGAATCGCAGCCTCGGCGGCGGCGACGCCGTCATGATCGACGCGGGGCGTCTGGTTGGGGATGTGGAAGCCATAGTCCTCGGTCGTCGTCTCGAACTGGACATCCTTGGGCAGGTCGACCAGCACCGGCCCCGGACGGCCCGTAGCGGCGATGTGAAACGCCTGTTCGATCGCGGCCGGCACCTCGGCGGCCGAACGGACCAGGATCGAATGTTTCACGATCGGCAGGGTGACGCCCAGGATGTCGATCTCCTGGAAGGCGTCGGTGCCCATCAGACCTTGGGCGACATTGCCGGTGATGCAGACCATCGGCACGGAATCCATCATCGCATTGGCGATGCCCGTGACCAGGTTGGTGGCGCCGGGGCCGGACGTCGCCATGCACACCCCGACCCGACCGCTCTTTCGGGCATAGGCGTCGGCGGCGAAGGCCGCGCCCTGCTCGTGACGGACCAGGATATGCTTCAGCCTGGATCCCGCCAGGGCGTCATAGACCGGCATGATGGCGCCGCCCGGATAGCCGAACACCACCTCCACCCCCAGCCGCTCCAGGGTGGAGACCAGCAGACGCGCGCCCGACTGGGGAGCGGTCTCGGCTGAGGGTTTGAAGGCGGCGGCGGTCATCAGGGTCATCCGGTCTTTCAGGCGGCGATCAGGCCGCTTCGGCCTTGGGCGTGTTCAGCCAGGCCATGCGTTCGCGCAGACGCGCGCCGACCTGTTCGATCTGGCTTTCGCGGTCCGCCTTCAGCCAGGCTTCGTACTGCGGCTTGCCGGCCTCGTTCTCGGCGATCCAGTTGCGCGCGAAGGTGCCGTCCTGGATTTCGTCCAGAATGGTCTTCATGCGGGCCTTGGTCTCTTCGGTCACGACGCGCGGGCCAGAGGCGACGGCGCCGTACTTGGCCGTTTCCGAGATGAAGTGGTGCATCTTGGAGATGCCGCCTTCGTAGAACAGGTCCACGATCAGCTTCAGCTCGTGCAGGCATTCGAAATAGGCGATCTCGGGCTGGTAGCCGGCCTCGACCAGGGTGTTGAAGCCCTGCATGACCAGTTCCTTGGCGCCGCCGCACAGGACGGCCTGTTCGCCGAACAGATCGGTCTCGGTCTCCTCGCGGAAGGTGGTTTCCAGCAGGCCGCCGGTTGCGCCGCCGTTGCCCTTGGCGTAGCCCATGGCCCGGTCGCGCGCCTTGCCGGTCGCGTCCTTCTCGATGGCGAACAGGCTGGGAACGCCGCGACCGCGCTGGAACTCGCGGCGGACCAGATCGCCCGGTCCCTTGGGCGCCACCAGGATCACGTCCATGTCCTCGCGCGGGGTGATGCGGTTGTAGATGATCGAGAAGCCGTGGGCGAACAGCAGGGCCGAGCCCTCCTTGGCGTTCGGCTCGATGATGTCGCGATACACTTGGTCCTGAACCATGTCCGGCGTCAGGATGGCGATGATGTCGGCGCCCTTGACGGCTTCGGCCGGCTCGGCGGTGGGCACGCCGTCGGCGGTGGCGTGTTTCCAGCCCGTGCCGCCGTGACGAACGCCGGCGACCACGTCATGGCCGCTGTCCTTCAGGTTCTGGGCGTGGGCGCGGCCCTGCGAGCCATAGCCGATGATGGCGATGCGCTGGCCGGCGATGGCGCCCGGCTTGATGTCTTCGTTGGTGTAGATGGTGATGGCCATGGGTCAGGCGTCCTGAGCAGCGGTTGTCTTGTGACTTGCCGGGATTTGGGCCGGCGGCGGGTTGGGAATGGTGACGGCGCCCTGGGCGGCGGAGGCCACCGAGGCGCGGTATTTGGCGAAGACGCCTCGCGCCGGGCGGACCACGTGGGGCGTAAAGCCCGCCCGGCGCGTCGCCAGATCGACATTGACGTCGATCCGGCGGTTGGTGACGTCGATGGTGATGCGATCACCATCGCGAATGAGTGCGATCGGGCCGCCGACAGCGGCTTCCGGCGAGACGTGGCCGGCGACGAAGCCATAGCTGGCGCCCGAGAAACGGCCGTCGGTCAGCAGGGCGACGTTGTCGATCTTGCGGCCCTTCAAGGCGGCGGTGACTTGCAGCATCTCGCGCATGCCGGGACCGCCCTTGGGGCCTTCGTAGCGGATGATGATGACGTCGCCTTCGCCGACCGAGCCGTCCTGGACGGCGTGGAAGGCGTCTTCTTCGGAATCGAAGACGCAGGCCGGTCCCTCGAACGTGTCGACCTTGTGGCCTGTCAGCTTGATGACCGCGCCTTCCGGGGCCACGTCGCCATAGATGACGGCGAAGCTGCCGCGGTCCATGACCGGCGCGTCGAAGCGGGTCACGACCACCTGGCCGGGGGTTTCCTCGGCCTCGGCCGCCTCGGCGAAAAGGCTGCGGCCGCTGACGGTGGGGGTGTTCACGATCTTGCCGGCCTCGGCCATGCGCTGCGTCACCAGGCGGGTGCCCCCGGCGGAGAACAGGTGCGAGGCCAGGAACCGGCCGCCCGGCTTCAGGTCGCAGATGACCGGCGCCTCGACGCAGGCCTGGTGGCAGTCTTCGACCCCGAAATCGACGCCGGCCTCGGCGGCGATGGCCGTCAGGTGCATGACGGCGTTGGTCGACCCGCCCGAGGCCGAAACGGCGACGGCGGCGTTCTTCAGGCTGGCGCGGGTGATGTATTTGCGGGCCGTGTCGCCGGCGAAGACCCGTTCGACGATCAGGCGGCCGCAGCGCTCGCCCTGGGCGGCCTTGCCCGGATCGACGGCGGGCACGTCGTTGGCGCCCATGGGGCTGATGCCCATGACCGACAGGGCCATGGCCATGGTGTTGGCGGTGAACTGGCCGCCGCAGGCGCCCGCGCCGGGGCAGACCGCGCTCTCGACCGCCTTCAGGCCCGCGTCGTCCAGGGCGCCGGCGGCGTGGGCGCCGATGGCCTCGAACACTTCTTGAACCGAGACCTCTTTCGTCCCCCCAGGAGCGGGCAAGACGCCCGGCATGATGGTGCCGCCGTAATAGACCAGGCCGGGGATATCCATCCGCGCCAGGGCCATGGCCGCCGCCGGGATCGTCTTGTCGCAGCCGACGATGCAGACCACGCCGTCCAGCTGGTGGCCCTCGATGGCCAGTTCGATACTGTCGGCGACGACCTCGCGGCTGATCAGCGACGCCTTCATCCCTGCCGTGCCCATGGAGATGCCGTCGGTCACGACGATGGTGTTGAAATCGACCGGATAGCCGCCGGCCGCGACGACGCCGGCGCGCACGTCGTTGGCCAGACGGTCCAGGTGCATGTTGCACGGCGTGACCGTCGACCATGTGTTGACGATGCCGATCATCGGCTTGTCGAAGTCGGCGTCCTGCATCCCTGCGGCGCGCATATAGGATCGGGCCGCCGCCCGGTTGGGGCCGGCAGTCACCGCCGCGCTGCGCGCGTTCGGCTTTTTGGGCTCTGAGGTAGAATCTTGCGTCATCGGTCCGGTTCGTTGGGAACCGCCGCGCACCAAAAACCCCGCTTCCTTTCGGTAGCGGGGTGGTGCGAGGCGATCCTGAGTGTGTTTAGGTCAGGTCGCGGGCATCCACGCCGCTTGGCTAAGCAGGCCAATAAGTACGGTGAGAATGAATACGGCCAGCACCTGCGGCGCCGAGGTCGCGCGGGCGGGAACCGCGAAAGCGGCGGCGTCCTTCCTGATTGCGCGCGTCGTCGTGGCCACGAGGGGCTCCCTTGTTCTGACGCCAAGAAACCATACCGCCCGCCGCGACGCAACCGCCGACGGCAAGATTTTTGCCCTCAGGGCGCAGAATTTCCTTCGAAGTGGTGTTTCTTGCCTCAAGGCCGCCTAGCGTAACAGTCCGCAGCCCGTTGTGACGCGCCTGGGGTTGAAACCCGCCCCGCGCGCGGTCATTGAGACGCACAACGATAAGCCATAGCTCAGAGGAACCCACCATGACCGTTCGCGTCGCCATCAACGGCTTCGGCCGCATCGGCCGCCTTGTGCTCCGTTCGATCGTCGAACATGGCCGCACGGACATCGAGGTCGTGGCGATCAACGATCTGGGCCCGGTGGAGACCAACGCCCACCTGTTCCGCTACGATTCTGTCCACGGCCGCTTCCCCGGCACGGTGACGTCGGGCGAGGACTGGATCGACGTCGGCACGGGCAAGATCAAGGTCACGGCCGAACGCGACCCCGCCAACCTGCCCCACGCCGAGCTGAAGGTGGACATCGCCTTCGAATGCACCGGCATCTTCACCTCCAAGGACAAGGCCAGCGCCCACCTGAAGGCCGGCGCCAAGCGCGTGCTGGTTTCGGCCCCGGCCGACAACGCCGACAAGACCATCGTCTTCAAGGTCAACCATGAGACCCTGACCGCCGACGACATCGTCGTCTCGAACGGCTCGTGCACCACCAACGCCCTGGCCCCGGTCGCCAAGGTGCTGAACGACCTGTTCGGCATCGAGCGCGGCTATATGACCACCATCCACTCCTACACCGGCGACCAGCCGACGCTGGATACGATGCACAAGGACCTGTATCGCGCCCGCGCCGCCGCCCTGTCGATGATCCCGACATCGACCGGCGCCGCCAAGGCCCTGGGCCTGGTCCTGCCGGAGCTGAAGGGCAAGCTGGACGGCTCGTCGATCCGCGTCCCGACCCCGAACGTCTCGGTCGTGGACCTGAAGGTCGTCGCCGCCCGCGACGTGACGGTGGAAGAGATCAACGCCGCGCTTCAGGCCGCCGCCGACGGCCCGATGAAGGGCGTCCTGTTCACGACGACCGACCCGCTGGTCTCGCACGACCTGAACCACATCGCCGCCTCCTCCACCGCCGCCCTGCCCCAGACCCAGGTCGTCGACGGCAAGCTGGCCCGCGTTCTGAGCTGGTACGACAACGAATGGGGCTTCGCGACGCGCATGAGCGACACCGCGCTGCAGATGGCGAAGTTCCTGTAACGCCATGAAATGGGTGCTTTCGATCTTACTGGCATTGACTGCACCCATCATCCTGCTTCTAACGAGCGCTGCCGTATTCAACTTTTTTCTGATTCCCATGTGGATCGGCAGCGCCATCTGGACGGCCTCGCTCTGGGGCAATAATGCGCCGCAAGGGCGGAACCGTGCCCTAGGCAATACACTGGCCTTACTCGCGCTCATGTTGGAATTAAGCGTCGGGGCCTTTATGGCCTATGTGATTGTCGGCTGGAGCCAAATGTAAGGCAGCGCCAAATCTCTGCTCGACTTTCTGGAACTTTGACATGACCTTCCGCACCCTCGACGACGCCAAGGATCTCGCCGGCAAGACGGCCCTGGTCCGCGTGGACTTCAACGTGCCGATGGAGGGCGGCAAGGTCACGGACGACACCCGGCTGCGGGTCGCCCTGCCGACGATCCAGCGCCTGCGTGACGCCGGCGCCAAGGTGGCCCTTCTGGCCCACTTCGACCGTCCCAAGGGCCAGCGTGTCCCGTCGATGAGCCTGAAGCCGGTCGTCGAACCGCTGGAAGCCCTGCTGGGCGCCCCCGTCCGCTTCGCCGAGGACTGCATCGGCCCGGACGCCGTCGAGGCCATCCGCGACCTGGACGCCGGCGGCGTGGTTCTGTTGGAGAACGTGCGCTTCCACGCGGCGGAAGAGGCCAACGATCCGGTCTTCGCCCAGAAGCTGGCCGACCTGGGCGACCTCTATGTCAACGACGCCTTCTCGGCCGCCCACCGCGCCCACGCCTCGACCGAGGGGGTGGCGCACCACCTGCCCGCCTACGCCGGCGAATCCATGCGCCGCGAACTGGACGCCCTGGATGCAGCGCTCGGCAAGCCGCAGAAGCCGGTCGTCGGCATCGTCGGCGGCGCCAAGGTCTCGACCAAGCTGGACCTGCTGAAGAATCTGGTCGGCAAGCTGGACCGCCTGGCCATCGGCGGCGGCATGGCCAACACCTTCCTGTTCGCGCAAGGGATCGATATCGGCGGCTCCCTGGCCGAACGCGACATGGCCGACACGGCGCGCGAGATCATGGCCGAGGCCGAAAAGCGCGGATGCGAGCTGCTGCTCCCCGTCGATTTCGTGGTGGCGACCGAGGTGAAGCCGGGCGCCGCCTCGCGCCCCGTCGCCGCCGGCGCCGCCCTGTCCGCCGACGACAAGATCCTGGACGCCGGCCCGGCCACGGTCGCGCGTCTGCTGGAGGCCCTGACGGCGTCCAAGACCCTGATCTGGAACGGCCCCCTGGGCGTGTTCGAGGTGCCGCCCTTCGACGCCGCCACCGTGACGGTCGCCCGTCATGCGGCGGCCCTGGCCAAGGCCGGCGTCCTGATCGCCGTCGGCGGCGGCGGCGACACGGTCGCGGCCCTGAACCACGCCGGGGTGGCGGACGACATGACCTTCGTGTCCACCGCCGGGGGCGCCTTCCTGGAATGGATGGAGGGCAAGCCCCTGCCGGGCGTCGAGGCGCTCAGGGCTTGAGCGGACGATGCAGGCGGATCACGCCTGCCGTCCCTCGTCGCAAACCGTAGTTCAGCGGCTGTAACACGGCGTGACTTCGGCGCGCCGCGCCGCTAATCTCCGCCCCAATCAAAAAAGACTGTTCGGCTCAGGAGATTTCATCATGGCGCGCATCACGCTGCGACAGCTGCTCGATCACGCAGCAGAGAACGATTACGGCCTGCCGGCCTATAATATCAACAACATGGAGCAGGGTCTGGCGATCATGGAGGCGGCCCACGAGGTCAACGCGCCCGTGATCATTCAAGCGAGCCGCGGCGCCAGAAATTACGCCAACGACATCGTCCTGGCCAAGCTGATCGACGCTCTGGCCGAGCTTTATCCGCACATCCCGGTCTGCATGCACCAGGACCACGGCAACGGCCCGGCGACCTGCGCCACCGCCATCCAGTACGGTTTCACCAGCGTCATGATGGACGGCTCGCTGGAAGAGGACGCCAAGACGCCCGCCAGCTACGAGTACAATGTCGAGGTCACCCGCCGCGTCACCGAAATGGCCCACGCCTGCGGCGTCTCGGTCGAGGGCGAACTCGGGGTTCTGGGCTCGCTGGAGACCGGCATGGGCGAGGCCGAGGACGGCCACGGCTTCGAGGGCAAGCTGGACCACTCCCAACTGCTGACCGACCCGGATCAAGCGGTCGACTTCGTCGCCGCCACCAAGGTCGACGCCCTGGCCATCGCCATGGGCACCTCGCACGGCGCCTACAAGTTCACGCGCAAGCCGGACGGCGACGTGCTGGCCATGAATGTGATCGAGGAAATCCACCGCCGCCTGCCCAACACCCACCTGGTGATGCACGGCTCCTCGTCGGTGCCGCAGGACCTGCAGGACATCATCAACGCCTACGGCGGCCAGATGCCCCAGACCTGGGGCGTGCCCGTCGAGGAAATCCAGCGCGGCATCAAACACGGCGTGCGCAAGGTCAACATCGACACCGACAACCGCATGGCCATCACCGGCGCCATCCGCAAGGTGCTGGCCGAAAAGCCGGGCGAGTTCGATCCCCGCGCCTATCTGAAGCCCGCCAAGGAAGCGATGAAGACGCTCTGCATGGAGCGCTATCAGCAGTTCGGCTGCGAGGGCCAGGCGTCCAAGATCCGCCCCCTGTCCACCGCCCAGATGGCCAAGCGCTACGCCTCGGGCGACCTCGACCCGTCCTTCCGCGGCGCCTCCGTCAAGGCCGCCTGAATTCGGAGCGGCCTGAATCGGGGCGGCGCGAGCCGACGGCGCCTAGATCGGGTAGCGGCCAGCCAACTCCAGCCGCACCCGGCGCAGGTCCCATTCCGCCTGGTCCAGGGCGTCGCGCGCCTCTCGCGCCGCGCGACGCGCCTGCCGAATTTCGCCGCGCACCTCGCTGATACGGTCCCGCACCCGGTCCCGCTGTTCGTCGGTCAGGCCCTCGCCGCGCAGTTCGCGCTCCTTGGCGTCCAGCTTGTCCTCGCGGTCTCCGATGCGGGCCTCGGCGCTGTTCAGCGCGCTTTCGGCCGAGGACACGGCCTCTTCCACCTCGTGCAGCCGCCGCCCGTCCTGATAGGCGGGCAGGAAGTCCGCCTCCTCCTCGGGGCGACAGACGCCGTAGTAGGCATTGCCCGACCGCCCTTCCTCCCAGCCGCGCCGAAAGGTGCAATAGGTCCGCAAGCCGTCTTCCCGCGCCGATTCATAGGCCGTCGGGTTCGGCGCGACCTGATATTTGGCGCAGGCCTTGGCATGGTCGTCCAACCGCGACATCGGATAGCCGGCCGCCCCGTCGGCATAGCCCTTTTCGCCCCAGGCGCCGGCCAGGCATTCGTCCTTGCTCATGGTCGTGCAACTGCCCAGAAGGGCCGCCAAGGCGACGACGCCGCCCGCGATGATCCACCGCTTCATCGAAATCCCCTACGCCCCCGCCCCACTATCGACCGTCATCGCGTCCTCGCGCAAGCGGCCGGTCGTGCTAGGAAGGGCCGTGGCCGACCCTGATCTGATCGACGACGAAGACGCGCCCCTGGACGCCGGACTGAACGAACAGTCGGGCGAACGGCTGGAGGCGCGCCTCGCCTCGCCCGGCGTCCGTCTGGACAAGGCCCTGGCCGACGTCTTTCCGCCCCTTTCGCGCGCCCGGCTGCAGGCCCTGCTGGCGCAGGGTTGCGTCAGCCGCGACGGTCAGGTGCTGACCGGCGGCTCGGCCAAGGCCCTGCCCGGCCTCTACGCCGTGGTCGTGCCCGCGCCCGCGCCCGCCACGCCCCAGCCCGAATCCATTCCCCTGACGGTCCTCTACGAAGACGCGGACCTGATCGTGGTCGACAAGCCCGCCGGCATGGCCGCCCATCCGGCGCCGGGCTGCGAGACCGGCACACTGGTCAACGCCCTTCTGGCCCATTGCGGCGACAGCCTGTCGGGCATCGGCGGCGTCGCCCGCCCCGGCATCGTTCATCGGCTGGACAAGGACACCTCGGGCGTCATGGTCGCGGCCAAGACCGACCGCGCCCATGCGGGTCTGTCGGCCCTGTTCGCCGCCCACGACATCGAGCGCACCTACATCGCCCTGACGCGCGGCGCGCCGTCGCCCGCCAGTGGCCGCATCGAGACCCGCATCGGTCGCTCCACAGGCGACCGCAAAAAGATGGCCGTGCTGAAGGCCGGCGGGCGCGAGGCCGTCACCGACTATGTCGTGCAACAGACCTTCGGCGAACCGGCCAGGGCCGGCGGCGCCCCGATGGCCGCCCGCGTCGCCTGCACCCTGCACACCGGGCGCACCCACCAGATCCGGGTGCATATGGCGTCGAAGGGCGCGCCCATCCTGGGCGACGCCGTCTATGGCTCGGGCAGTCCGGCGGCCCCCGTTCGCACCGCCATCGCCGGGGCCGGCCTGACGCGCCAGGCCCTGCACGCCGCCGTCCTGGGCTTCGTCCATCCCGTGACCGGCGAGCGCCTGCGTTTCGAAACCGCGCCGCCCCAAGATATGTTGCGGCTCCAGTCCCTGCTCGCCGACCTGTGAGAACCTCATGCTAGACCCAGACATTCACGACACCGCCGATCGCAATCGCTACGAACTGGTGGTCGATGGAGAAACGGCGGTCGTCACCTACAATCTGTCCCCGCCTAACCTGATGATCACCGAGACCCTGGTGCCGGAACGTCTGGAAGGACAGGGGATCGCCAGCCGCCTGGCCCGCCACGTCCTGGCGGACGCCAAGGCGCGCGGCCTTTTGATTCTGCCCGTCTGTCCGTTCTTCGCGGCCTATCTTCAGAAGCATCCCGAGCATGCGGAGGTCGTGCACCCGACCTATCGCACCATCCTCGGCCTCTGATAGCGGGTCTTGAATAGAAACGGACACGCCCCATGTGGGATGTCGGTCGGCGTGAGTGGCGCCGGGGTCACGGTCACGCTTTCGTGTGACGCTCCGCCCCTAAAAAAGGCGGCAACCCATCGCTACCTTGCCGGTTGAGGGGTGAGACGTCGGTGCACGTTCGGTGGCCGATGCCGGAGAGCCCGCTCGTCTAGACGGTCGGAGGGACCATATGGCTGCCAACAACACGCTCGCGGTGATGTCGCCTGAACAGGGCCTGTCGCGTTATCTGACGGAAATCCGCAAGTTTCCGATGCTGACCAAGGACGAGGAGTTCATGCTCGCCAAACGTTGGTCCGAGCATCAGGACCCGGAGGCCGCCCACCGTCTCGTCACCTCCCACCTGCGCCTCGTGGCCAAGATCGCCATGGGCTATCGCGGCTACGGCCTGCCGATCGGCGAAGTGATTTCCGAGGGCAACGTCGGCCTGATGCAGGCCGTCAAGAAGTTCGACCCGGACAAGGGCTTCCGCCTGGCGACCTACGCCATGTGGTGGATCAGGGCCTCGATCCAGGAATACATCCTGCGCTCCTGGTCCCTGGTGAAGATGGGCACCACCGCCGCGCAAAAGAAGCTGTTCTTCAACCTTCGCAAGGCCAAGAGCCAGATCTCGGCCTTCGAGGAAGGCGACCTGCACCCCGAACACCTGTCGGCTATCGCCACCAAGCTGGGCGTGTCGGAACAGGAAGTCACCGACATGAACCGTCGCCTCGGCGGCGACGCCTCGCTGAACGCGCCGCTACGCGCCGACGGCGAAAGCGAATGGCAGGACTGGCTGGCCGACGACACCGCCGTCTCCCAGGAAACCCAGCTCGCCGACGACGAGGAAAAGGGCATCCGCATGAGCCTGCTGCAGGAGGCCATGGAGGAGCTGACGGATCGGGAAAAGCACATCCTGACCGAACGTCGCCTGAAGGACGATCCCGTCACCCTGGAAGAGCTGGCCGGCCAGTACGGCGTCAGCCGCGAGCGCGTCCGTCAGATCGAGGTCCGCGCCTTCGAAAAGCTGCAGAAGGCCATGCGCGCGGCCGCCGAGGAACGCAACCTGGTCGACGCCTGAACCGGCGGCCGATTTCTCAGGACGCCTGGGCGATGGTCGCCATCTGGGGTTCGGCCAAGGCCAGGATCGCGCCGATCGGCTGGGCCAGCCCCGCCCGCGTGACCTGGCCGGCGTTGATATAGGCTTCCAGCCCCCCTGCCGCGATGGCCAGGGTGGAATCCGCCATGCTGGCCGCCACGGTCTTCAGGGTGGAGGCTTGCTGGCGAATGGCGCGCGTCGCCTGGGTCGGATCCTGATCGAACTGCGCCATGGCCGAGGTCAGGATGCGGACGGCCTGATTCCGGACGCTCTCGTTGCTGTCCGCCGCCGTATCGCTGCGACGTTTGCGCGTTCCGGCGTATTCGCCCGAGTTGAAGCGTCGGCGATCTGGCCCGACATAGTTCACGGCCTCGATCCACGGCCTCGGCTTCACCGCCACGTTCTCGACCCGCTTGAACAGATCGCCGGTGGTGAAGGGCTTGCGCAGAAACTCGTGGACGCCCGCGTCGCGCGCGCCCTTGATGGCGCCGGCCGTCGCCTCGGTCGTCACCATGATGATGGGAGAGGTGCGGCACACCATGTTCGACCGACGGATCCGCCGCGTCAGCGTCTCGCCGTTCAGCGTCGGCCCGGACCGTTCCACGAAAATGATGCCCGGCTCCACGTCGCGCGCCAGCTCCAGCGCCCGCTCGTCGTCGGTCTCGGAATAGATTTCGCGGGCGCCGAGCCCCTTCATCACATCCGCCAGCAGACGCACGGCGGCGGGGTTGGGGTCGATGATGATGGCGCGCCGCACGACGGGTTCGATGCGGCTCAGCGTCTTGGTGTTAACGGCGAACAAGGAAGGGCTCCGTCGGCTTGACGCGAGAACCCTTACCCCGAGCGGGTTAAAACCCGTTGAATCTCCGCTTCACCCCAGGAAGGGGTCGCGCATCAGGATCGTATCGTCCCGCTCGGGGCTGGTCGACAGCAGGGCCACCGGCGCGCCGATCAACTCCTCGATCCGGCGCACATACTTCAGCGCATGAGCGTTCAGGTCCTTGAAACTGCGCACGCCGCCGGTGCTTTCGTCCCAGCCGTCCAGTTCCTCGAACACCGGCTCGGCCGCCGCCTGGTCCTTCAGGCTGGAGGGCAGATAGTCCAGCACCTCGCCATTGACCCGATAGCCGACGCAGATCTTCAGCGTCTTCAGCCCGTCCAGCACATCCAACTTAGTCAGGGCGATCCCGTCGATGCCGTTGATCGCCACCGACTGACGCACCAGCACGGCGTCGAACCAGCCGCAGCGGCGCGCGCGGCCGGTGTTGACCCCGACCTCGCGCCCGACCGTCGCCAGGTGCCGGCCCACTTCGTCATTCAGTTCGCAGGCGAACGGCCCTTCGCCGACGCGCGTCGTATAGGCCTTGACGATGCCCAGCACATAGCCGACGCCGCGCGGCCCGATCCCGGACCCCGCCGCCGCCTGCCCCGCCACGGTGTTGGAGCTGGTCACATAGGGATAGGTGCCGTGGTCCACGTCCAGGAAGGCCCCCTGCGCCCCCTCGAACAGGACCCGTTTGCCCTCACGCTGCGCCTGATCCAGCACCCGCCAGGCCGGCTTCACATAGGGCAGAATTTTCGGCGCGATCTCCAGCAGTTGGGCCAGCAGGGCCTCCGGGTCGATCGGCTCCAGCCCCAGACCCGCCCGTAGCGGATCGTGGTGCGAGCGCAGGCGGTCGATCTTGATCTTCAGGTCGTCGGCGTTGGCCAGGTCGCACACGCGGATGGCGCGCCGCCCCACCTTGTCCTCATAGGCCGGGCCGATGCCGCGCCCGGTGGTGCCGATCCTGGCGCCCGGCGCGCTGGCGGCCGCCTCCCGCGCCACGTCCAGCGCCGGGTGGATGGGCAGGATCAGACAGGCGTTGTCGGCGATGGTCAGGATGTCGGGCGTGATCGCCACGCCCTGGGCCTGGATCTTCTCGATCTCCCCGACCAGATGCCAGGGATCGACCACCACGCCATTGCCGATGATCGACGGCTTGCCCTGCACCACGCCGGAGGGCAGCAGCGCCAGCTTATAGACCTTGCCGTCCACGACCAGAGTGTGGCCCGCATTGTGCCCGCCCTGGAACCGCACCACCATGTCGGCGCGATTGGACAGCCAGTCCACGATCTTGCCCTTGCCCTCGTCGCCCCACTGGGCGCCGACCACCGCCACGTTCGCCAAAGCACTGTCTCCGCTGAATGCGGGCGCAGCCTATAGCGGGGGAATCGTCCGGTGTCGTCCCAGAACTGGGATTATCCGACCTCGCTCGCCGCCGCCTCGAAGGCCCACTCCAGCCAGGGCGTCGCGGCGACCACGTCCGCCGTCTCGACCGTACAGCCGCACCATAGTCTCAGGCCCGGCGGGGCATTCCGATGCGGCTCCATGTCGAACACGGCGCCCTCGCCTTCCAGCAGGGCCTTGAAGCGGGTGACGAAGGCCTTCTGCCCCTTGTCGTCCAGACCGGTCACGCGCGGATCAACGAACTTCAGGCAGACCGAGGTGGTCGAACGGATTTCGGGCCGTTCGGGCAGGAAGTCGATCCAGTCGGTCCGCGCCACCCAATCGGCCAGGGCGGCAGAGTTGGCATCGGTGCGCCGGATCAGTTCGCTCAAGCCTCCCACGCCCTCGGCCCAGTCCAGGGCGTCGATCCAGTCCTCGATGGTCAGGACCGAAAAGGTGTTCATCGCCACCCCGTCGGCCAGGGCCCGTTCGAACCCCTTGCCGTCCGTGATCCGCAGCACCTTGGGCACGGGCCGATCCGGCCGATAGGAATCCAGCCGCGCCACGGCGCGCGGCGACAGGGCCATGACCCCGATCCCGGCCTCGCCGCCCAGCGCCTTCTGGAAGCTGAACGTCACCACATCCAGCTTGTCCCACGGCAGCGGCATGGCGAAGGCGGCCGAGGTCGCGTCGCAGATGGCCAACCCCTCGCGGTCGTCGGCGATCCAGTCGCCGTCCGGCACGCGCACGCCCGAGGTCGTGCCGTTCCACGGAAACACCACGTCTTTGGACCAATCCACCTGGCCCAGGTCGGGCAGGTCGCCCCACGGCGCCGTCAGGGCCTCGGGCGTCAGCTTCAGATGATCGCGCACGTCCCCCAGCCAGGTCAGGCCGAAATTCTCGAAGGCCACGACCTGCACGGGCCGCTGGCCCAACATCCCCCACAGGGCCGCCTCGACCGCCCCGGTGTCGGAGCCCGGCGTGTAGAGCAGCACATGGCTCTCGGGAACCTCCAGCACCGCGCGCGTGCGCCTCAGGCCATGGGCGAACCGCTCCACCACCTCGGGCGCGCGGATGCCCCGACCCAGCAGCTCCTGCGGCAGGCCGCCCAGCCGATATCCCGGCCGTTTCGCCGTCGGACCGGACGAGAACCAAGGCCGCGCGGGCTTGATGTCAGGCTTTGCGATCATGACCATTCCTCTTGGCGCTACCGCGCTTCGCGCTGCGTGAGCGCTCAACGTCCGGGCGAATAGGGCCGATGGGCGCGCCAGTCCTCGGCGAACCGGGTCAGGGCCTCGTCCGGCTGATCCGGCAGGGTGACGACCAGGCGCGCCAGCAGGTCGCCGCGCCGCCCCTTGTCGAACGCGCCCCGCCCCTTCAGCCGCAACACCTTGCCCGAGTTCGAGCCCGGCGTGATCGTCACCTGAACCTCGCCCTCGGGCGTGGGCGCCCGCACCTTGGCGCCCAGCACGGCGTCGGGGACCGACACCGGCAGGTCCATGGTCAGGTCCGCCCCTTCGCGGCGATAGATCGGGTGCGGCTCGATCCGCAGCTCGATCAGGGCGTCGCCGTTCTCCGCGCCGCGTCCCGGCGCGCCCTGGCCGCGCAGGCGGATGCTCTGGCCGTCCGACGCCCCCTTGGGAATGGTCACGTCCAGAGTGCGCCCGTCCGAGAATTGGATGCGGCGCGTCGCCCCGGCGATGGCGTCCTCCAGACTGATATCCAGCGTCGCCTTCACGTCCTGGCCGCGGGCGGTGAAGTCGCGCGCCCCGCGCTGACGCCCGGTCCCGCCGAACATGCCGAACAGGTCGTCCAGATCGACGCCTTCGAAACTGGCCCGGCCGCCCGGCCCGCCGCCGCCGCCGCCGCCCGGAAAACCGCCGAAGCCGCCGCCCTGTCCGAACGGATTGCCGCTGGGCCGTCCGCCGCCGAAGCCCCGGAACTGTTCGTTGCCGTCGCCGTCGATCTGCCCGGCGTCGTATTTGGCGCGCTTGTCCTTGTCGCCCAGCAGGTCGAAAGCGGCGGTGATGCGCTTGAACCGATCCTCGGCGGCCTTGTCGCCGGGATTTTTGTCCGGATGCAGGTCCTTGGCCAGCTTGCGGAACGCCTTCTTGATCTCGTCCGCGCTCGCGCCCTTGGAAACGCCCAGTTCCTTGTAGGGATCGCCTGCCACGTCCGATGTCGCTCCATCTGCAAAAATCGAGAGGCTGTCAGTTAAGCCATGGCCCGCCGCCCTGAAAGGGTCGAACGCCCATAATCGCTCATAATCGTCAGCCCAGGGCGATTTCCGCCTCCGTCCCCCAGCCCCAGCGTTCGCCCCATTGCGCCACGGCGATCCGCGCCGAAGCCCCCGGCCCGCCCGGAAAGTCCGCCGCCAGGTCAGCGGCGGCGTACAGGGCCTCCGTTCCCTCGACCGTCAGGGTGCGCCGCACCTCGGCGCCCTCCAGCACCCTCAGGCGAAACCGCAGGGGATCGACCGCCGCCGGCTCCCCGTCCCAGGGGTCGCCGTACAGACGCACGCGCGGCGTCCAGCGCACGGCCGCGCCCGCCGCCGTCGTTTCGACCCTCAGGCCGCTGGGCGACCAGGGCCGTTCCTGCCGACCTTCCAGGGTGAAGGCGGCCTGGGTGAAGCCCGCCCCGCCCGGCGCCGCCCCCGCAGGTCCGGCGCGACAGACCCGCGGCAGGCTCCGTTCACCCGGCCCGATCTCGACCCGCGCCAGCGCCTCGTCCAGAAACACCACCACCGCGCCCGCCTGTGCGCCCGCCCGCATCTCCGCCTCCGTCCCCTGCTGCCCGCGCAACAGGCCCGTCAGACGCCACACCGTCCCGTCGACCAAGGCCGCGGTGCGATACTGCACCACCTCCCACCCCGCCGCCGTCCGCACGGCCAGGGCGTTGGCGCCGCCCAGCACCGCCTCTTGCGATGCGCTTTGCGGCGATACGCCCTCGACCCGCACGGTCAGGGCCTGCGCCTCGTCCCAGCGATGGCGCGCCCCCGGCCCCAGCGGCTGAACCAGCACCCCCACCGTCGCCGGCGTCGTCGCCTCTCCGCGCGGCGTCAGCGTCTGGCTCGACGCCCCGGCGTGCAGCCGCATCGGCCGCCAGGGCTCGGCCGCCGCCGCCATCAACGGCCGCGCATCCGTCTCCTGTCCGGGCAGCGGCGGCAGATCCAGCAGGGCCAGGAACGGCGCCCCCGCCGCCCCCGGCGTCTCGCCGCCGCGCCAGTCGTCGTCCTCGATGACAGGCCCGCGCGCCGCCAGCGGCTCCAGCCCCGCCTTCGGCGTCTCGTCCAGGTCCAGCCGCGTCACGCGCCAGTCCCGTCCTCCCCGCCGCACCCCGTCCCCCGGCTCCAGCCGCAGGGCCTCCAGCGGCCCCAGGGCCACGGTCAGGGTCTCGACCGCTTCTCCGTCCAGCGCCCGCTCGGCCGTCGTCCGAGCCAGACCGCCGCCGCACACGACCGGCAGGTCCAGATCGACCCCGCCGCCGGTCGCCGCTCCGTCCTCCGACCGCACGACCACGGCCCCGGTCTGATAGTCCGCCGTCTCGTCGATGAAGCGCACCCGCGCCGCGCCCGGTCGGGGCTCCAGCCGGCGCGTCGTCGTCTCCGACGCCCCGTCCTCCGGCAGGGCCAGCGCCGCCTCGTCTATCGTCAGGCCGGTCTGCACGCGCCCCAGGACAGCCACCCGCCCGTCCCGCTCGGCCGCCGTCGCATCGAAGGCGGCCAGCAGCGGCTCCAGCGCATCGCGCGTCCGCATCGGCCGGTCGATCAGATAGCCTGCCGCCGCCCCCTCGACGCCCTCGACCGTCCATTCGTCCACGCTCAAGCCGCCGCGCGCCAGGATCGCCGCGATCAGATCGGCCCCGTCGCCCGCCAGCCGGCCGTTCAGCCAGTGTCCGGCCCGCCACGCCCCCGCGTCCGCCCAGACCTCGTCCTGCGCGGGAAAGGCCGGAAACGGCCGCGCGTCCCAGCACCAGGCGTCCGCTCCCTCCAGCATCGGCCCGCCATAGACGGTCGAGACCGGATTGTTCTCGGGGACTGCGAAATGTCCCAGCACCGCCTCCAGCGCCGCCCTTTGCATCGCGTCGTCGCGCGCGCCGGTCGAACCGGGCGGCAGGGCGCTCTCGCCGCTCTTGGGGTCCTGAAACAGGTTCGGCGCATTGCCGCCCCGGTCCACCGCCGCACAGCCGAACTCGGTGAACCGCACCGGCTTCATCCCCGGCGCCCAGGCCGTCGGCGCCGCCGACCGCACCCCGCCCGGCCGGTCGTGATGCGGGTTCGACCACCAGCCCTTCAGGTCCTTGGGCCGGAACAGCCAGTCCTCTCCATGCGCCCCGTCGACGATGGGCGTCCGCACCTGGGCCGCCCGGTCGGCCGCGCTCGCATACCACCAGTCGAACCCTTCCCCGCCCGCCACGCCGGCCGCCAGATAGGCCGGGTCCGCCGCCGCCGCGAACAGGTCCGCGTCCACGCCGCCCTCCCCCTCGCGCCAGTCGGTCAGCGGCGGATACCAGTCGATCGACACATGATCGATGTTCGGATCGGCCCACAGCGGATCCAGGTGGAACAGAACCTCCCCGCCCGCCTGCCGCCCGAAATATTCGCTCCAGTCGGCGGCGTAGGACAGTTTGATCCCCGGCCCGACCACCGCCCGGCATTCGGCCGCCAGGGCGCGGAACTGATCGACCGCCGGAAAGCCGCCCGCCGCATCCCGCGTCCAGGTCAGGCCCCGCATCTCCGATCCGATCAGCAGCCCGTCCGCCCCCTCCTCGGCCGCGATCCGGGCGTAGTGCAGCGCCATCCGCCGCAGCCCCCAATCCTGCGCGCCGCCGAACAGGGCCGCGACCTGGGCCGCCGCCCCCGCCCCGTCCTCGCCCGCGATCCGTCCCCGCCACGGATAGCCGGGACAGTCCATGAAGACGAAGGGATACAGCGTCACCTCCAGCCCGCGCGCCTTCAGTTCGCGGATCGCCTGGCGCACGCTGTCGTCCGAAGGCGTCCCGCCATAGGCCGGCGCCCCATCCACCTGACTGACGACATAGGCGCCCGCGCGCCCTACCCCCGCCACGGACCAGTCCATCGGCTCGGTCGGCTTGTCGCGCCGCTCCACGCCCGGCCGCACGCGGCATTCGCCCGCCCTCAGGTCGCTGCCGAACCAGCCGACGACCAGGCTGACCCGCTTTAGGTTCGGCAGTTGCGCCTGAAGCTGATCCAGCGACGCCAACAGGTCCGCTCGCCCTTCTCCGTTATGCACATTCTCCGCCGTCGTCCGCGTCAGCCCCTCGCGGCGCACCACCGCCTCGGTCGCCAGGGCGAACTCCCCCGCGCCGGGGATCAGGCACACCCCCTCCAGCCGGTCCTCCAGACGCAGGCTAGCCCCGCGGGGCCGGCGGAACACCTCGAAGCTCAGCTGCGGAACCCGGTCCCCGAACGGCCCCAGCGGCAGGTCCTCGAACACCACATAGGCCGTGCCGCGATAGGCGGGGGCGCCACCGGACCCACCTGCGGATCCGGCCTGAGAAATGCCCTCGACCGCCTCGATCAGCGGGTCCGGCGTCTGGTCCTCGCCGCCGCGATGCACCCGCATCGCCACGCCCGTCAGGTCCATCGGCCGCCCGTCCGCCCAGACCCGGCCGATCCCGTCAATCTCCCCCTCGCACAGGGCCACGGCGAAGCTCAGCGAATAGACATAGTCGACCGTCTTCGGCCCGCCCTTGCCCGCCCGGCTCTTGTGTTTGCCTTCCAGGAACCGCGCCGCCCAGATCACCTGACCCGTCACCCGCGCCCGGCCGAAGACGCACGCCATCGGCGCGCCTTCCGCCGTGCCCTGCACCTTCAGCGTCTCTAGACGCGGCCCGATCTGGCGGGCCGGCCCCAGCGACCCGATCACCCGATTGTCGATCGCCCGCCCAAGGGTCGAGCCAATCACACGCCCGACCGGCCCGCCGATCGACTGCCCGACCGCGCTCAGAACGACTTGCGCCATCTATGCCTCCAAAGATTCTCCCCCGTTCACGGGGGAGGGGGACCACGAAGGGGTGGAGGGGGCGACCGCACCCCCGACCTCCGAGCCTGTTTCAAGAAAAGCCGTTGCGCCGTCGCTGACTTCGCGATGGAGGCTTGGAAACCGGAACACGGCCGCCAGCCGTCGCCGCCACCACACCCCCATCCAGCTTTCGACCACCGCCCGCCCCCAATAGGCGTGGATCATCCTCGGCTCCGGCCCGTCGTCCGCGCTCAAAATCGCGCAATGCTTCACCGCCGCCCCCGGCGACATGCGAAACAGCAGCACGTCCCCGACCCACATCTTCTCGACCCTAACGGGCCTCAACCACCGCCCCGCCGCCTCCAGCAACATCTCGCGCCCGCCCGTCTCGGCCCAGTCCGCAGAATAGGCCGGCAGGACCTCCGGCTCCTCGCCCACGACCTCGCGCCACACCCCGCGCACCAGCCCCAGACAGTCCGCGCCCACGCCCTTCACGCTGGCCTGATGCCGATACGGCGTGCCGAGCCAGGACTGCGCGGCGGCGACAACCGCTCCAACCTCTCCCTCCCCCCGCGGCGGAGGGTGGTCGAGCCGCAGGCGAGACCGGGTGGGGGCGGCCAAGCACTCCGAGTCCGGTCGCCCTGCCGTCCCCACCCCGTCGCTCCGCGACGACCCTCCCCGTTCCGGGGAGGGAGACATCATCGCCCCCCTCACCGCCGGCTCCCGCCGTCGTTCCGCGCCCCGCCCGCCGGATAGGCCGTCAGGAAGTCATCCCCCGGCACATCGGGAAATCCGCGAAAGTTCGCCCCATTCCCGAACGTCCCGACGCAGGTCTCCCACCGTTTGTCGCAGACCCGCCCCGCCGTCTCCGCGATCCCGCATCTCTGGTCCCCCAGCCGCGCATCACACATCCGCCCATAGGTCCGCCCGACCACCCGCTCCAGCTTGGCCAGCGGCCCCTCAAGCTCCGCGACGAAGCCTCCTGCGCTCAAGCAGCCCGCAGGGCGATAGCGCGACAAAGAACCCTGACGTCGAATCCGCGCCAGCGTCCCCGACCACAACCGCACCCTCAGATCCGGCCGCGCCCAGTCCACACGCCACAGCTCGACCGTCGCCGCATCGAACAGACCCGACGCCACATCCGCTTCACGGATCGTCGCATCGTCCAGCACGCCCGCCGCCGAGACTGACCCCGCCGCCAGCCCGACCGCGCTCTCGCCCGCTCCCGCCGTCCAGCCGCTCTCCGCCCGACAGACGACCCCGTCCACCACCAGGTCCCGGTCGTGATCGGTGAACCCCGTCACCACGCCGTCGGCCCGCTCCAGCCGCCAGACATGACACAGCGTCGCCGCCCCGCTCTCGATACGGGCGGCCATTTCGGTTGGTATGTTTCTCATGTTTCGCTTTCGCTCAGTGACGAGTGGCGAGTGACGAGTGGCGAGCAGGCTGCTCGAACGCATCGGGCTGACGGTGTCGGGATATCGGTCGATGCGACGGCCGATTTCTCGCCACTCGCCACTCGCCACTCCGCTTCAGACCCGAACCTCGATCAGCGGCACGGCCGCCATCCGCCCGGCCTCGAAGCTCTCCAGCGTCGTCTCGATCCGGTCCGAGTCGAACCGCACCGGCGTGTCGAACTGAAAGCCCGCCGTCACCACGGCGCCTGCCCCCGGCGCGCTGTCCAGCGTCACCCGCCCTGTCGCAACATCGACGGTGAAATCCGTGATCTCGGCGCCCCCGACCGCGACGCGCACCGATCCCCCGACCGGCTTGGCGATCGGCCGCTCCACATCGCCGTAGCGTTTCGCCAGCCCAAACACGGTCCGAACCCCGTCGCCGACGCCCAGCACCTGATCCCCCGCCGACACCATCCCGCCCGGCGCGCACGACTTGAAGTCCGCGAAGTCCTTGAACCGAAACCCATACAGCCGACCCCGTCGCGCTTCGAAGAAGGCGACCAGCTCGGCCATGTCGTCCAGCGATCTCAGGTTCGCCCCGATCAGATACCGCCTGCGCCCCAGCGCCCAGGGCGTCGATCGCCGCTCGAACCCCGAGGCCAGCGTGGTGATCTCCGTCCGCCGCTCCACCCCGCCGGTCGAACCAAACGCCAGCCGCGCGGGCAGGCGCACTTCATGAAAGGCCATGCGAACCTTTCCTCCCTTTCACTTGTTCACGGATCGCCGCTCGTTCATGGTCGCCTTGCGGCCAGCCTCGGCCGCATGCCCAAGGGGAGCGACACGTTTGCGCGGCGAGATTCTCAGCTACGACACAACCACCGGAACAGGTCTGATCAGCGACGACGACGGCGTCCGTTACGACTTCACCTCGGCCGCGCTGCAATCCCCGGCCGTGCCCGCCGCCGGCGTCCGCGTCGACTTCGTGCCCGAAGGCGCCGCCGCCACCCAGATCCTGATCCTGGCCGGCGGCCCGACATCCACCGGCGTTGCGGGCTTGGCCGCCGCCACGGCCGCCCCCGGGTCGGGCTTCGATTTCAAGACGGCCGTTCTGTCGTTCGAGGGCCGCCTGCGCGTTCGCACTTCTGGATCGGCTTTTTGATCCTATTCGGCGTCAATGTGGTGCTGGGCTGGATTCCGCTGATCGGCTTCATCGTCTGGCTGGCCTCGATCTGGGGCCATGTCGCCATTTCGGTGAAGCGTCTGCACGACATGGGCAAGACCGGCTGGCTGGTCCTGGCGCCCTACGCCGCTTCCATCGTCTTCTGCATTATCGGCTTTGTGATGATGATCGGCGGCATGGCGGCCACCGGCTTCTCCGAGGACTATTACGAGAGCAACCCCGCCGCCGCCCTGGCCGTCATGGGTCCGGCCGTCGGCCTGTTCGGCCTCGCCATTCTGGCCGGTTTCGTCTTCCTGCTGTGGATCGGCCTGACCGACAGCCAGAAGGGCGAAAACCGCTTCGGCCCCAACCCCAAGGGCGAATGAGCTGAAAAAGCGGCGAGTGACGAGTGATCCGTGGCGAGACAAGCCGCATCGCATCGTCGCTCGCCACTCGTCACTAACCACTCGCCACTCGCCGGTCACATCCTCCGCGCGCCCAGGCTGACCGCCCGCGCCAGCATCTGGGCGATCTGGGCCTCGGAGCGGAGCAGGGCCTGTGTCCCGCCCTCCAGCGTCACATTGACCGTCACCGCTCCGCCGCTCGCGGGTCCGATCTCGCCGCCCGTCGTCGGGCGAAACACCTCGGGCCCGCGTTCGCCGACCAGATAGGCGCCGCCGCCCAGCACCGGCCCGCCGTCCGCCCGCGCCCCGCCGAAGCTGGACAGGGCCGCCTGGATCGCGCCGCTCAGCCCCCCGTTCGATCCCGCGCCCGTCCCGGCCGCAGAGTTGACGGCGTTCAGCACCGCCCGCGCCAGTTCGGCCAGCGTCACCTCCCCGTCCGCCGCCGCCCGCGCCAGCGACCGGGTCAGGCTGTCGCCCGCGCGCCCGAAGGCGTCCTCGATGGCGCTCGCCGCCTCCTGCGCCGGCGCCTTCAGCGCTTCCAGCGCGGCGGCCGCCTCGGCCGCCTTGATCGGCACGGCGTCCAGCCGTTCGTCCTCACCCGCCATCGGGCCACTCCTCCATCAGTTGCGCCAAGGTCTTGCGCCCCATCGGCGTCGCCGCGCCCGGCGTCTGGGTCAGCATCCGCCATTCCTTCAGCGACAGCCGCCAGAAGGCATCGGGCGCCACGCCCAGCAGGGCGGCCGTCCGCAGCATCTCCCCCCAGGGGGTCATGCGGCGACCGCCGCAAAGGCCCGCGCCACGGCCTGGGCCGCCGCGCGCGGATCGACCGCCGCCACGTCCGGCGCCGTCTCTCCGCCGCCGCGCAGCAGGGCCGCCAGCACCACCATCAGGTCGCGCGCCGACAGGGCCTTCATCCGCTCGGCCGTCGCCGCCAGCCCCTCGACCCCCAGTCCCGTCTCGATCTCCGCCAGCGCCCCCAGGGTCAGACACAGCCGACGCGGCGTCCCGCCCAGGCACGCCATCACCTCGCCCCGCGCCCCATTGGCGCCGATCATGTCGCGCTGAACCCGATCGCCCCGGCGCTGGCCAGGCTCAGGGCGAAGGTCGCCTCGCCCTCGTGCGTCCCGGCGTATTCCAGCGCCGCGACCAGGAACGGCCCCTCCAGAACGCCGAAGTCCGGCACGATCAGCCGCCAGCGTTTGGCCGCCTGGTCGAAGAAGGCTTCGCGTACCAGGGCGTCGGACGCCGCGTCGCGGAAAATCCCCTGCCCCGACACGGCCGCCGACTTCACCCCAGCCCCGGCCAGCAGTTCGCGCCACCGCCCGGCGCTGTCGCCGTCCGTCGCCTCCACCGTCCGCGCGTTCAGCGAAATGGTCCGCGCCCTCAGGCCCGCCACCGTGGCGTACACCTCCGGCGCCCCCTCGATCTTCAGCAATATGTCCTTGCCCGCCTGTGCGGTCATTTCGTCCTCGCTTTGCTCGTGAGTGGCGTGTGACGAGTGACGAGTGGCGAGGAAAGTCGTCGCAACGGTTCATCCCGATACGTCCGCCCCCGGACCCAACTCGCCACTCGCCACTAACCACTCGCCACGTCCTCAGTCACAGCCCTCAGCCGCACGACCCCATAGGTCCGGCGCCCGTCGCCTGCCCGGAACACATCGCTGAAGACGGTCCTCAGGGTCGCCGTCCGCACCCCGTCGGCCTCCAGCGTGGCCGCCTCCAGACAGGCGCGCACGGCGGCGGCTACGGCCTTGGCCTCTTCCGTCCCGGCGAAGCGCGACACGGCGGTCAGCGTCAGCCGCTGCTCCACGCCGCAATCGGCGGCCGCCACCGGCCGGCTCTCGCACCGGCCCAGGACCAGATAGGGCGTCTCCGCCCCCTCCGGCGCCTGGTCGAAAATCCGCCCGTCCAACAGGGCGTCCAACGCCGGATCGGCCTTCAGCCGCGCCAGCAACGCCTTCTGCAGCGCGCTCTCATGATCTCTCATCGCGTCCGCTCCAACTCCAGCGCGACCCGGCCGGGCCTCAGCGGTCCGAGCGTCACGATCCGCCAGTCCGCCCCGCCGAAACGCAGCACCCGCCCCGTCTCCAGGCGCGGATCGTCCCGTGTCTCGGCGCTCATCGTCTCGACCGCGCGGCGTTCGTCGCCCTCGCCGCGTTCGGCCCGCCTTCGCGCGCCGCACGCCAGCCAGGCCGACCCCGTCGCCTCGAACGTCACGCTGCGCCCGCCATAGGGGGTCTGGCTCTCGACAGGCCGGTACAGGCCCGCCAGCATCCGCATCGCCCCGCTCACAGCCGCACCACCCGATAGGGCGCCACCCAGGCATCGACCGACGTGGTCGCCATCGCCGCCTCGCCCCGCTCATAGGCGGCCAGCGTCAGCATCAGGATCGCCAGCCTCAGCGGCGCGGGCGCGGTCGATGTCAGGCTCAGGCCCGCATCCGCCTCCACCCGGGCCTGCGCCGCCTCGATCAAGGTCTGGATCAGTCCATCCTCTTGCGCGTGGCCCACGCGCAGAAACAGCTTCGCCTCCGCCACCGTCACCGGCTGCGCCATGTCTCACCTCCATGTCCTGGAAAGTGAAAGGCGCTCGTGCGCCTAGGGGTGAGCGACCCGCGAACGAAGCGCTCACCTCTTGCTCACCAGCACTCTTCACGCGACCAGCGGCGAGCGACCCCTCGCCGCTCGCCACTGACCACTCGTCACTGCCGCCGTCAGGCGGCCGCGAACTTCATCACCTTGATGGCGTCGAAATTCTGCACCCCGCCGCCGACCCGTTTGGTGGTGTAGAACAGCACATAGGGTTTGGCCGTGAACGGGTCGCGCAGCACCCGCACACCGGCCCGGTCCACGATCAGATAGCCGCGCTGGAAATCCCCGAACGCGATGGACAGGCTGTTGGCCGCCACGTCCGGCAGGGTCTCGATCTCCGTGACCGGATAGCCCAGCAGGGACGCCGTCTCGCCCAGGCGCGCCGGCGGCTGCCAGATGTAGTTGCCGTCCGCGTCCTTGAACTTTCGCACCGCCGAGACCGTGCGCCGGTTCATCACGAACCGTCCGTTCGGCCGGTACTGGGCCTTGGGCGCATAGACCAGGTCGATCAGCCTGTCGGTCGGATTGCTGGCCGCGAAACCGCCCGCCGCGCCCGATGCGACATAGCCGATCTGCCCCCACGCCTGGCTGGCGTCCGCCACCGTCGGATAGGTCAGGAAGCCGCGCGGCTTGTTCGTCCCGTCGCCGTTGACGAAGGCCTGGGTCTCCTGCGCCGCGAAGGCGTCCTCCACCTCGGCCGCCAGCCATTCGTCGAGGTCGATCATGGCGTCGTCCAGCAGGGCCTGGGTCGCCGCCGGATTGGCGTAGAGGTCGGCCGACGGAAACTCCAGCAGGGCCAGTGTCGCCGGGTCGGTCTCGGGTCGCGCGGCCGTCTCGGCCACCCAGCCAGCCGTCACCCCCGCGGTGGAGACGGGCTTCTTGAACACCCCCGCCGCCACCGTCCGCACCGTGGCGATCTCGCGCATCGGCGACACCGTCATCAGCCGCCGCTCGATGGCCCGCTCGGTCTCGTAGGGCACGACATAGCCGCCCGAGGTCGCGCCGCTGGACAGACCGGCCTTGACCTCCAGGCCAGCCGTCGCGTGCGGGGCCTGGCCCGTCTTCAGATAGCCGTCCCAGGCCGCCTTGGCCTCGGGCGCCGACACGGGCTGGGCCGGTTCGCCGCCCAGGGCCGGACGCCGCGCCTGGCTCATCACCCGATCCAGCCGCGCCTGGGCCGCCGCGACCGCCTGGTCGATGCGCGCCACCTTCTCCTCCAGCAGCACGTCGGCCGCCGCCTTCTTCTCGATCTGGTCCAGCCGGGCGTCGTTCGCCCCTTTGAACGCCTCGAACGCCGCCATCATCTCGCGCACGACGACGCCCGCCTCGGGTTGCCCCGACGCCTGTTTGGTCTCTTTCATGGTCTCTCCGGTGAATGCGTCTTCGTCAGACGCGACGATCCGGGCCCGCGCCCGAAACCTGTGATTGAACGGCTGGCAGGCCCGCGAAACCGTGCTACCGATCCTGCTCTTTCAGGGATCGTCTCACATGCTCACGCTCGTCCTGGCCCTTTCCGGCGCGCTTCTGGTTCAGTCGCAACCTGATGTCTCCCGACTGCCTCCCGAACAGGCGGCGCAAGTCAGTCAGATCTTCAGCGGCATGACCCGAATGTTCGAGACCTTGGGAACCTGCGAGCGTCAGTTCCCGCCCGAAGTCGGCGCGCAGGTGCGAGCGGCCATGGCGAACGAAAGCGACCCTCAGAAGCGGGCGGCTTCGGCCTTCCTTCTGGCGGCCTACGACAAGGGCAAGGCGTCAGAACGGGCAGCGACGATCACGCAGGAGCAATGCACCGCCGAGATCGAAGCCATCTCCACCGAAATGCAGGCGCTCAAGGCCGAGATGGAGAAGACGGCGGGCGCCCAAACGGACTGACATCTGATGTCCCATCTGACGCCCCTCGAAAGCGCCGTCATGGACGCCCTGGTCTGGCAGATGGGCGACCGCGTGCCCGATCTGGCCGCCCAGGTCGCCGCCAGCTCGCCGGGCCTGCGCCGCAACACGGGCGCGGGCCTCTATTCGCAGATGGTCGTCGATGCGAACCGTCCGGCCGCCAATCCGGACGCCACCGGCCTGTTCGGCACGGTCCACGCCATGGTCGGCGACCTGCGCGATCCGGTCGGCTTCCAGGTCGAACTGCGCCAGGGCCGTCTGACGGTCTTGCATGGCCAAAGCTACGGCCAAGACACCCGCGCCATCGACTTCTCCACCACCGCTTTCGAAGAGGTCTTCATCGTCGACGAACGCGGTCAGTCCATCCTCTACCGCCCCGCCCGTCAGCCCGTCGAACCCGTCGCGCCCAGATCGAAGCCCGCCGCCCGACCGGCCGCTGCGGTCCCCGCGCAATCCGTACCGAAGGCTCAGACGAAGCCCTCGCCCCGGACCGAGTCCAAGCCCTCCGATCACGCCCTGCCGTCCGCCGCCGCCTCGCCGGACCTGGCCGAGATGATCGCCGGCCTGTCCAACCCCACCGCCTCGCGCGGCGGCCAGCTGGCCCTGGTCTATCTCGGCGCCTATGCGCTGGCGGCCGTCTTCATCCTGTTCGCCCACCTCGTCCTGCACGTCGGCTGGATCTTCGGCCTGGTGCTCGCCGGCTGGGCCTTGCGCTATCTCCACGGCAAGAAGGGCCGCGCCCAGATGGCCGCCCTCGCCGAAACCCTCGACCGCAACGGCGCCTTCCAGGCCCTCAAGCCAAACTGAACCGCGCCCCCGGCAGCATCGGGAACGTCACCAGCGACACCTCCCACAGCTCGACCGCGCTCAGCACCCTTAAGCGTCCCTGACGTCGGGCCCGCGCCGTGCGGTATCCGATCGACAGCCCGTCCAGCGCCCCCGCCCGGCTCAACGCCCCGGCGAACCGCGCCTCGGCCGACCAGTCTTCGATCCGCCCACGGACGAACAGGCCGCACGCATCCTCGACGATCTGCTCCCAGACCCCGACCGGCGCCCGCGCGTCGTGCTGGTTCAGCATCCGCACCCCTTCGGCTCCCGTCCGCGCCAGGCTGTCGGCGAACGCCCCCGCCTGCACCACGTCCCCGTTCAGGTCCGCCACGCCCCACAGCGAGGCGTAGCCTTCTATAAGGAGTGGCGAGTGGCGAGTGGTCAGTGGCGAGCCGCGCCGCCCTGACCCTTCCTTCTCGTCACTCGTCACTCGCCACTCGCCACTCATTCCCCCTCCAACCGCCGCTCGATCCGCTCCACGGCCGCCGCCGTCGCCTCGCCCTGAACCTCAAGCCGCGCCAGCCGTTCGGCGACCAGCCTCTGTTCCCCGACCCGCTGCTCCAGCGTCGCGATCCGCGCCGCCGCGCCCCCGGCCCAGACCAGGCCGCCCACCGTCTGCACCACGACAGCGATCAACAGCGCCGTCGGCACGCGCCGGATTTGATGTTCGGTCATTGTCGCCTCCCTGGAGTGGCGAGTGGCGAGTGACGTGTGGCGAGTGGCGAGGTGTCCGCGCCGCCCTCCCCCATCATCTTCTCGCCACTGACCACTCGCCACTCAACTTCCCAGCCCCGCCATCCGCCGGCGTTCCTCGTCCGTCAGAAAGCTCGCCGCCTCCAGCCGCGCCCACAGGGCGTCGCGCTCGGGCTGCAGGGCCGAGACCGCATCCAGGTCCGCCCGGATCTCGCATCCGGCGAACCGCTCGCCCAGCCAGCCCGTCATCGCCCCGGCCGCCTTCCTGACCAGCGGGATCACCGTCTGGCGCCAGAAGGCCGCGTTCGCCTCTCGGTAGTTGGCGTAGGTCGCGTCGCCGGGGATCCCCAGCAGCTGCGGCGGAACCCCGAAGGCCAGGGCGATCTCGCGCGCCGCCGCGTGTTTGCCCATCGTGAAATCCATCTCCGCCGGCGTCAGGCTCAGCGGCTTCCAGTCCATTCCGCCTTCCAGCAGGATCGGCCGCCCGGCGTTCGTCGCCCCGGCGTAGACACCCGAAAGTTGGTCTTTTAGCGCCTCGAACTGCCCGTCCGTCAGCCGCTCGCCGTTCCGCGCCCCGTAAATCAGCGCCCCCGACGGCCGCGCCGCATTGTCCAAGAGGGCCTTGTTCCAGGCGCCGGCCGCATTGTGCGCGTCCACCCCTTGCGCCGCCGCCTCCAGCGGCGACAGCCCGTACCAGTCGTCCAGCGGATGCCACAGTTTCAGGTGCATCACCGGCGCCCAGCCGTCGGCCGCCCGCCCGATCCGCACCGACCGTCCGTCCACGGAGTAATCCCACGCCTCGGGCCATCCCGACCGGCCAGGGACCACCTTCACCCGGTCCGACCGCAGGGCCCACAGCTCGTCCGGCGCCCCGTCGCCGTCGCCGTCTCCGGTCGCCTCGACATAGGCGTTGCCCGACACCTGCAGCGCGCCATAGACCGCCTCCATCAGCTCGGCGCCCGACTGCTCGGGATTGGGTTTGCGGATCAGTTTCGCCAGCGGATGATCGTCGTCGCGCGCCCCCTTCACGAACACCGCGAACGGGGCGGAGGCCGCCGCCTCCGCGATCATGCGGATGCAGCGATAGGCGACGGCGTTCTTCTGATACCCCTCGCGCGCCAGGCTGGCGTAGTCGTTGGGCGTCCAACGCGGCCGCCCCACGCCCGACAGGGCGATCACCCCGCCCGCCCGGCTCTCCTTCGCCTCGGGCGCGGATGAGGGCGCGCGCATGCGCCCCGCCTGGCCGAACGGCCATCGGATCGAAACCATCGTCTTCTCCACCTATTACGGCCGCTAGAGCCGTCTTATGCTCGGCCCCTGCCCGCCGGGTTGGAGCAGCAGCCGCGTCACCGCCCAGACCAGGGCGTCGGCCCGGTCGGGGCTGGGTCCGCCCTCGCCGCCCAGGGCCAGCATCTCTTCCTCCAGGGCGGGAAAGTCGCCGCAGTGGATCACCCGCCCCTGTTCGTACAGCAGGGCCACCGGCTCGGCCCGCGCGGCCTTGGACCGGGCGGCGTGAACCATCGTCACCGCCGCCCGGCACCCGGCCTGGGCCAGGATGGTCCGCACCATCTCCCCGCCCTGGTTGACCTCGGCCACCACCTCCTGCGCGCCGTGGTCTTCGGCCGCCCGAACCGCCGCCTCGGCCCATCCCTTGGGCGACAGGCCGCGCGCCGTCCGGTCGTCCAGGATGAAGGCCCGCCCCTCCTTGCGTCCCGCCACCACGATGCCGCAGGCGTCGCCGTGGGCGCTGGCCGGCGGATCGACCGCCACCACCACCCGTTCCAGCGTCGGGGGCCGCGCGCCGCGCGCCCGTTTCAGCTCGGCGGCGCGGAACAGGGCGCCTTCGCCCTCCACCACCACCCCGTCCAGCTCCTGCGCCTCCAGCCGCGTCCCGCCATAGACGGCCTTCAGATGCGCCAGGAAGCCGGGCGCCAGGTTCCCGGCGTTCACCGTCGTCCCGGCCCGGTCGATCACCGTCCCTCCCTCGGCCATCAGCCGCCGCAGGGCCGGGATCGGCCGGGGCGTGGTCGTCACCGCCAGCTTGGGGTCGCCCCCCAGCCGCAGCCCGAACCTCAGGTTCGCCAGCACGGCCTCGGGCCGGCGCCAGGCGCAGAATTCGTCGGCCCAGCCATGGTGGAACTGCGGGCCTCTCAGACTGTCCGGGTCCTCGGCCGAAAAGGCGTAGGCCGCCGAATGATTGGACCAGACCAGCCGCCTGCGTCCCGCCTCCCAGCGCGGCCGGTCGCCCGGTTCGGCCAGGGCCTTGATCCCCGACGCCCCCTCCACCATCACCTCGCGCACGTCGTGCAGGGCCGGCCCCACCAGGGCGAACAGGCTGCCGGGCGCATTTCGGGCGATCGCGTCGATCCACACCGATCCGGCGAAGGTCTTGCCCGCCCCGCGCCCGCCCAGCAGCAGCCAGGTCCGCCAGTCGTCACCCTGGGGGTTCAGTTGATGCCGATGCAGGCGCGTCGCCCGATCCAGCCGCCGCAAGTCTTCGTCGCTCCACGGCTTCCGCTTGCTTGATCTCCAGAAGGGCGTCCATCCGTTCGCAGTTGGCTTCCAGTCGGGCGCGCACGCGCTCGGTTTCTTCCGGGTCGTAGGATCGTCCACCCATTTCGTCCTCTTCGCTGTCGGCCTCGATGCGGGGACGGATGGCCTCGACCAGCTTGGCCGCGCGGGCGATCACGCCGACGCGCCGCGCCAGCTTCTCGGCCGCGTCCGCGTCCAGGTCCTCGTCGGTGCAGACGGCCTCGGCGGCGCGTTCGACCGCCCTTTTCAGCCGCGCGAACAGCGGCCCCAGCCAGTCCGCCGTCCCCTCCGCCGTGCCGTCCGTCATCTCGTCTTTTCCCGCCATGCCCAAACCCTAACGGACCAGCGTACTCAGGCGCGCAAAAGCCCGCGAGAAAATCTTAAGTTCTTGTTTTGAAACGTATCATACCAGCGTCATTGCGCGCCCAGGCCGCCGCGACCTGGCGCCCGGCGCCGTCTCAGCCGCGCTCCAGCGCCCATTCCGGCGCCTCGAAATCCAGCGCGTCCTCCGGCACGGCCAGGGCCAGTTCGGAGATGGTCTGCCCCCGCACCGAAACGCCCGCCTTGTGCACCGTCTCGCGGCTGCCCGAGATCAGGTGATGCCACCGCGCCAGCGGCCGGCCCTCGTGCAGCCGGCGATAGGCGCACGACTTGGGCATCCATTCCAGCGCCTCGATATTGTAGGGCGTCAGCTTGATGCAGTCCGGCACATGGGCCTTGCGGTTGACATAGTCGGAACAGGCGCAGGCGTCCGGATCGAACAGCTTGCAATGCACCCGCGTGGGGATGACCTCGCCCGTGTCCTCGTCCTCAAACCGCACCAGGCAGCACAGGCCGCAGCCGTCGCACAGCGCCTCCCACTCGGCGGGCGACATCTGGGCCAGGGTCTTGGTTTCCCAATAGGGTGCGGCGGCGCTCATGGGCGGTCCTTACGCCGCGGCGGCGTCCGTCTCAACGGGTCGGGCCGCCATGACCGCATTGATGGCGGTCAGCAGCTCGGTCGGGCGGATCGGCTTGCCGACGTGGGCGTCCATCCCCGCCGCGCGACAGGCTTCGATCTGATCGGGCTGGACATTGGCCGTCAGGGCGACGATCGGCGTGCGTCCCACCCGGCCCTCCATGGCCCGGATGCGCCGCGACGCTTCCAGCCCGTCCATATTGGGCATGTGCAGGTCCATAAGGATCAGGTCGTAAAGACCGGTCTTAGCGGCCGCGACCGCCTCGACCCCGTCCGTCGCCGTCTCCAGGTTGACGCCCAGGCTCTCCATGATCGCGGTCATCAGCTCGCGATTGGCCGCCACGTCGTCGGCCATCAACACCCGCAGGGCGCCGGTCGGCCCTTGCGCCGCCTCGGGCGCCTCCACGTCCACGGCCGCCGGATCGGCGATCTCCAGCGGAACCTCGATCCAGAAGACCGAGCCTTCGCCCATCTTGCTGTCCACCCCGACCGCGCCGCCCATCACCTCGGCCAGCCGCCGGCTGATCGCCAGACCCAGGCCGGTCCCGCCGTACTGGCGCGTGGTCGAGGCGTCGGCCTGCATGAATCGGTCGAACAGGGTCTCAGCCACTTCGGGCGTCAGGCCGATGCCGCTGTCGCGCACGGCGATCCTCAGCCGTCCCTCCGCCAGGCTCAGGTGCAGCGCCACCTCTCCCTCGGCCGTGAACTTCACCGCGTTGGACAGGAAGTTCAGCGTCACCTGTCGCAGGCGTCCCGCGTCGCCGTTCAGCGCCTCGGGCACGGCCGGATCGACCTCGACACGCAGGCTCAGCCCCTTGGCCTCGCACTGGCCCTCGACGATTCCGGCCGTGGTCTCGGCCAGGTCGCGCGGGCGGAACGGCTGGGGGTCCAGCCGCACCGCCCCCGCCTCCAGCTTGGAATAGTCCAGAATGTCGTTGATGACCGCCAGAAGGCTCTCGCTGGCCGCCGCGATCTTCCGCACCCGGTCGCGGTCCCTGGGTCCCAGTTCGGCGCTGTCGTTCAACAGGCCGGCGAAGCCGATCACGCTGGTCAGGGGGGTGCGCAGCTCGTGGCTCATGTTGGCCAGGAACTCCGACTTGGCGCGCGATGCGGCCTCGGCCCGGTCCCGCGCCTGCGTCAGGGCGTCTTCCAGCCCCTTGGTCTCGGTCACGTCCCGGCACTGGTTCTGGAACTCGACCACCCGTCCGTCGGCGTCGCGGATGCTGGAGACGCGGCTTTCGACCCACAGCACCGACCCGTCGGGCCTCTGGGCGCGGAAGCGCACGGGCGGCATGTCGCCCTTCGCCCCGCTGGTCAGATAGACCACCAGGTGATTCAGCAGCAGCGGCCGGTCGTCGGGATGCACGAACTTCAGCAGCGACTGCCCCACCACCTCTTCGCGCTTCATCCCGAACCGAGCGATGGACGGCGATACATAGGTCAGGGTTCCGTCCACCCTGTGGCACAGCACCAGGTCGCTGGATCGGTCGGCCAGGAGGCGATAGCGGTCCTCGCTTTCGGCCAACTGTTTCTTGGAATCTTCCTCGTCGGTGACGTCGCGCAGGACGCCGAACACCGCGGCGCCCTCGCCATCGGGTCCGCGCTCGCAGTCGGCCTGGGCCTCCAGCACGCGGATTTCGCCATCGGCCCGACGCACGCGCGACCGCAGCTTGTAGCCGACGCCCTCGTTCAGGCAGCGCCCCAACGCCGCTTCCAGAACGCCCCGATCCTCTTCGACGTATAGAGTCAGGATCTCGTCCACCGTCGGGTGGAAGGTCGCCCGATCCAGGCCGAAGATGCGATAGATTTCGTCGCTCCAGAGGATCCGGCGCGTCTTCACGTCGACCCGCCACTGGCCGACGCCCGCCAATTCCTCGGTCAGCCGCATCAGCTCCAGCTGTTCGCTCTGACGCCTGACCGAATCCGCCTGGGCGAAGACTTCCGACGCCATCCGCCCCAGCATCCGCAGCGTCTCGACCTCGCGCTGCGACAGGGCCTTGCGCGGCCGGCTGTCCATCACCCCGATGGCGCCGACCGCCCGGTCGAACCGATCCACGATCGTCACCCCGGCGAAGAAGCGCAGATAGGGCGGCCCCACCACCATCGGATGGTCCCGGGTGCGCGGATCCGTCCGGCCGTCCTCGACCATCATCACGGCGTCGGCCCCCTGGGCCATCATCTCGGGGCTGAGCGTCATCTCGCACGGCAGGGCGTCGCGGCCCGGGCCGGTGTGACAATGGAACTCCGTCCGCTCCCCATCGACGATCGACACCATGGCGTGCGGCGTGCAGAAGATGTTGCAGGCCAGATGGGTCAGGCGGTCGAACGGGCTGGCCAGGTCCGATGTCTGGCGGGATTCTCGCAGAGGGACATGGGCGCGCATCTGGGGCATGGGACAATAGAAGCCGCACATCTGAAATTTTCAGTTACCGATGGGGCGTTTCGTCCAAGATCGTGGCGGATCGCCGGCCCCTCCTCTATATGGCCGCGATGGCAGCCAGACCCCCTCTCGTCGCGCTCAAGGACGTCCGCCTTCAGGATGGCCAGCGCCCCCTCTTCGACGGCGTCGATCTGGCCGTCGAACCACGCAGCCGCGCCGCCCTGGTGGGCCGGAACGGGGCGGGCAAGTCCACCCTGATGAAGGTGGTCATGGGCCTGATCGAGCCCGACAGCGGCGACCGCTCGGTCCAGTCCGCCACCCGTTTCGCCTATGTGCCGCAGGAGCCGCTGATCGTCGGCGACACCCTGTTGGACTACGCCGCCTCCGGCGAGGCCGAGCCCTGGACCGCCGAGTCCTGGCTGACCACCTTCGGCCTCGACCCCGCCAAGTCCACGCAAGGGCTGTCGGGCGGCGAGACCCGGCGCGCGGCCCTGGCCAAGGCTTTCGCCGAGGAGCCCGACCTGCTGCTGCTGGACGAACCGACCAATCACCTCGACATCCTGGCCATCGAGCTTCTGGAGACCGAGCTGATCTCGGCCCGGTTCGCGCTTCTGGTCGTCAGCCACGACCGCGCCTTCCTGAACCGCGTCACCGACACCGTCCACTGGCTGGAGGGCCGCCGCGTCCGCACCCTGAACAAGGGCTTCGTCGACTTCGACGACTGGGCCGCCAAGACGCTGGAGGAAGAGGCCGAATCCCTGCGCCGCCTGACCAAGACCATCGAGCGCGAGACGGCCACCTTCTACTCCTCCATCACCGCCCGCCGCAGCCGCAACGAGGGCCGCGCCCGCTCCCTCCAGGCCCTGCGCGCCGAACGCGCCGAGAAGATGAAGGACGTCCCGCGCGAACTGTCCCTGGGCGTCGATTCCGGCGCCGCCTCCGGCAAGCTGGTCGCCGAGATCAAGGGGGTGTCGAAGGGGTTCGACACAGTGGCGAGCGGCGAGGCGCGAGTGGCGAGTGAAGCCGGCGCCGAGACCCCGACCCTCGCCCCATCCCCCTCGTCACTCGTCACTCGCCACTCGCCACTTCCTTCCCGCCGCACCCTGTTCAGGAACCTGACCACCCGCATCATGCGCGGCGACCGTCTGGGCATCGTCGGACCCAACGGGGCGGGCAAGACCACCCTGGTCAAGACCTTGCTGGGCGAACTGGCGCCCGACGAGGGCACGGTGCGCCTGGGCGCCAATCTGGAGCCGGTCTATCTGGACCAGTCGCGCGCGGGGCTGAAGTCGGACATGACCCTGTGGGACGCCCTGACGCCGGGCGGCGGGGACTCGATCCTGGTGCGCGGCGTGTCCAAACACGTCGCCGCCTACGCCAAGGAGTTCCTCTTTTCCGAGGCCCAGCTGCGCCAGCCGATCTCGACCTTATCGGGGGGCGAGCGCAACCGTCTGCTGCTGGCCCGCGCCCTGGCGAAGCCGGCCAATCTGCTGATCCTGGACGAACCGACCAACGACCTGGACATGGATACGCTGGACAAGCTGGAAGAGCTGCTGGAGGGTTATGACGGCACCCTGATCCTGGTCTCCCACGACCGCGACTTCATCGACCGTCTGGCGACCTCCACCCTGGCCCTGAACGGGCGCGGCGACATCGTGGAGACCCCCGGCGGCTGGACCGACTTCCTGCGCCAGAATCCGGGCTTCCTGAGCGGCGAGTCCCGAGTGGCCAGCGGCGAGAAGAAGAAGGCGGAGGACACGTCTGGCGCGGAAAGGACCCTCGCCACTCAAAAGAAGACCCCCAAACTCTCCTACAAGGACGCCCGCCGCCTGGAGGAAGTCGAGAAACTGATCGAGACCCTGCCTGGCGTCATCGCCAGACACGACGCGACCCTGGCCGACCCCGACCTCTACGCCCGCGACCCCAAGGCTTTCGACGTCGCCATGAAGGCCGCCGAAAAGGCCCGCGCCGAGCTGGACTCCGCCGAGATGGAATGGCTCGAACTGGAAGAGAAGAAGGCGGCCCTGGCGGGGTGAAGACGGGGCTTAGTCGGGGGTCTTCGCCTCGTCCTTCGCCTTTCCCCTGGCGGCGTAGGTCTGAGCCACGGCGACGATCGCCGCCGCGGCCAAGCCCAACGGAAACCACAGGCCGAACTTGCCGGTCAGCAGGCCGATCAGGCCGCAAACCAGCACCACGCCGAAAGGGGTCAGCTTTTTCATGGATCCCAGCCTAGCCCAGCACGGCCGGCTCTTGAAACCCCTGGCCCGCCTGCCCACTGCAGAGACATGACCCTGCGCGTCCACACCGTCCAGTTCGATCCGCCGCAGCAGGCGGCCGTGCGACGGATCGACGCCATGCTGGCGCGTGCGCCGCGCCTGCGGACCGATCCCTGGCGGGTCGAGGCGGGTCAGCGGCTGTCGGCCTGGCTGGACGCGGCGGCGGGGCGGGTCACGGTCCCGCGCCTGCGCAAGCGCGGCGTGACGGTCGAGATCGTCCGGACCGAGGGCGACCCTGCCGTGCCCTTGCGCATCCTGCATCCGGCCCAGCCGCCCCGGGCGGTGGTGCTGGACGTCCACGGCGGCGGCTGGGTGCTGGGCAGCGCGGGGCTGAACGACCGGCTGAACGCCCATCTGGCGCGCCACGGCTTCTGCGTCGTCTCGGTCGACTATCGCCTGCTGTCCGAGCGGCGCGGCGTCTATATCGAGGCGGCCATCGCCGACTGTCTGGCCGCCGCCTTCTGGACCGTGACGAACGTGGACCGGCTGGGGGCCGCGCCCCTGTTCATCGCGGGCGAATCCGCAGGCGGCCATCTGGCGGCCCTGACGGCCTTGGCCCTGCGCGACAAGGGGCTGATCGACAGGATCAAGGGCTGCGTCTTCGCCTATGGCGTCTTCGATCTGTCGGGGACCGAGAGCGTGCGCGCGGCCGGACCCGAGACCCTGCTGTTCGACGGCCCGACCATGCGGGCCGACCTGGCGCGCCTGGCCCCCGACCGCGACGAGGACGCCTTGCGCCAGCCCGATGTCTCGCCGCTCTACGCCGACCTCACCGGCCTGCCGCCCGCCCTGCTCCTGGCCGGCGAATACGACCCCCTGTTCGAGGACAGTCTTCTGATGGCCACCCGCTGGGGCGAGGCGTCGGAGGCCGACCTGATCCGCGTGCCCGAGACTCCCCACGGCTTCCTGCATTTCGGCGGCCCCGCCGCGCGCGGCGCCCGCATCGCCATCCGCCGCTGGCTGGACGCCAGACTTGACGCCAGTTCAGCCGGCTAGCCCGCCTCGATCAGCTCGCTGATGCGCCCGCCCAGGGCCTCCATGGCGAAGGGTTTGGTCATGACGTGCATGCCCGGCTCCAGCTGGCCGTTGCCGACCACCGCGTTCTCGGCGTAGCCGGTGATGAACAGCACCTTCAGATCGGGCCGAACCGCCCGCGCCGCATCGGCCATCTGGCGGCCGTTCATGCCGCCGGGCAAGCCCACGTCCGTGACCAGAAGGTCGATCCGCGCCTGGGATTGCAGGACCTTCAGCCCCGTCGCCCCGTCCGACGCCTCTATGCAGTGATAGCCCAGGTCGTGCAGGATTTCGGCGACCAGCATCCGCACCGTCGGCTCGTCGTCCACGATCATGACCGTCTCCCCGGCCTGGGCGCGGGGCGGCTGTTCGATGTCCGCCATCGGCTCGCCCGCCTCCACCTCGCCCAGATGGCGGGGCAGATAAAGACAGACCATCGCCCCGTCGCCGGGCTCGGAATAGATGCGCACCTGCCCGCCCGACTGGCGCACGAAGCCATAGATCATCGACAGGCCCAGCCCCGTCCCCTGGCCCAGCGGCTTGGTGGTGAAGAAGGGCTCGAAGGCGCGGGCCGCCACCTCGGGCGTCATCCCCTCCCCGGTGTCGCTGACGCAGATGGAGACATACTGCCCCGGCTCCAGGTCCTGGGCCTTGGCCGCGCGCGCGTCGATCCAGCGATTGGCCGTCTCGATGGTCAGGCGGCCGCCCTCGGGCATGGCGTCGCGCGCATTGATGCACAGGTTCAGAAGGGCGTTCTCCAGCTGGTGCGCGTCGATCATGACGGGCCACAGGCTGGCGCTGGCCACCACCTCCAGATGGATCGACGGCCCTGTGGTGCGGCGGATCAGGTCCTCCATCCCCCGGATCAGCCGGTTCGGATCGGTCGGCCGCGGGTCCAGGGTCTGGCGTCGGGAAAAGGCCAGCAGGCGATGGGTCAGGGAGGCCGCGCGCTTGGCGGCGCCCTGGGCGGCGGCGGCGAACCGCTCCACGTCGTTGTGGCGGCCCTGGGCGATGCGGCTGGAGATGATCTCCAGACTGCCGGTGATCCCGGCCAGCAGATTGTTGAAGTCGTGGGCGATGCCGCCGGTCAGCTGGCCGACCGCCTCCATCTTCTGGCTCTGGCGCAGGGCCTCCTCGGCCTGCATCAGGGCGCTGGTGCGCTGGGCGACCTGTTCCTCCAGCGTCTCGTTGAACCGCGCCAGTTCGGCCGCCTGACGGCGCAGGTCCTCGATGTCGGTGTTGGCCCCGACCCAGCGGGTGATCCGGCCCTCTTCGTCATGGACCGGCTCGGCCCGGACCATGAAGGTGCGATAGACGCCGTCGTGGCGGCGGATGCGGAACTCGGTCTCATAGACCTGGCCGCTGGCCAGGGCCCGCGACCAGGCATCGACGGCCGCTTGGGCGTCGTCGGGGTGCAGGTTCTTCAGCCACCCCTCCGGCCCGTCCAGATCGCCGGGCCTTGAGCCGGTGTAGGCATAGATCTGGGGGTTGAACCAGTACAGCGACCCGTCGGGCCAACTGGCCCAGATCTGGTTCGGCGTCGCTTGGGCCAGAACGCGGAACTGGGCCTCGCTGTCGCGCAGGGCAGCGCTGCTGCGGGCGCGTTCGGTGGCCATCCGCACCCGTTCGGCCACGTCGCGCATCAGCTGCAGGTCGCCGTCGCTCCAGGCGCGGGGCGTGGCGTTGTTGACGAAGACCAGGGCCACCACCCGCCCCTGCTCCATCAGCGGCATGTTGATGAAGGAACCCGCGTTGATGGCCTTCAACTGATCCGCCGTGGCGGCCGTGCGGGGGTCGCAGGTCACGTCGGCGATGGCCACCGTCTCCCCGGCCTTGATGTCGTCGATATAGGAGCCGTAGTCGCGGAAGCTCAGCACCCCGGCGATGCTCTTCACCCCCGGCTGGTTGAAATCCCGCTCGATGGTGATGGTCTCGGCGACCGTGTCGATCACCCCGTAGCCGGCGCGGCTGACGCCCATGGCGCGGGCCAGCACCTCGGCCGAGGCCAGGGCGATCTCGCCGGCGTCGGTCAGGTCGCGGATGGCGTCGCCCAGCTCGATCAGGGCCTTCTGGCGCGCCTCGGCCTGTTTGCGCTCGGTGATGTTGTTGAACAGGATGGCCACGCGGTAGGCGCCCGGCCGGCCGATCCGCAGCGCCTGCACGTCGTACCAGCGGCCGAAGATGTCGGCCGGATTCTCGAACCGGGCCGGCTCGCCCGTCTTGGCCACCGCGCCGTACAGCTCGAACCAGTGGCGCTCCAGCCCCGGCGCGATCTCGCTGACCCATTTGCCGTAGGGATCGGCCAGGCCGGTCATCTCCTCGAAGGCCCGGTTGCCTTCGAGGATGCGATAGTCGATCGGCCGGTCGTCGGCGTCGAACTTCATCTCGATGACGCAGAAGCCGGTGGTCATGGCGGCGAAGACGGCCTGATAGCGCGCCTCGCTCTCGGCCAGGGCCGCGTCGGCCATCCGCCGGCCGGTGATGTCCACGCCCTGGACGAAGATGCCCCAGACCTGGCCCGCCGTATCCTTCAACGGCTGATAGACGAAGTCCAGAAAGCGCTCGACGGCGGGGCCGCCTGGCGCCGTCTGCAGGACGAACCGGGCGCTTTCCGCCCGGTGCGCGACCCCGGTGCGATAGACCTGGTCCAGGATGTCGACATAGCCCTGGTCCGCCGCCTCGGTCAGGGCTTCGGCCACCGTGCGGCCCAGCACCTCGCGGTAGCCGACGACCTGCTGATAGAGGGGGTTGGCCAGGACGAACCGATGCTCCGGCCCGACCAGCAGCGCCATGAACCCCGGCGCCTGGGCGAACATCTCGCCCAGTTGCACGGCATCGAAGGCGGTCTGAACAGCCGACCCGGAAACGTTTTTGGACAAGCGTGTTCCCCAAGGACCTGCGACTGACCCTGACAAACCCGGATCGCGCCGAGTCGTTGCAGGCCAGACCGTGTGAAAGCGCGCGCCGC